>DATJYJ010000100.1:0-4575 GCA_035578025.1 Verrucomicrobiia bacterium | reverse complement strand
CGCGCCATCAGAGACCCGATCGCGCGAGAGCGTGACGACATCGCCGATCCGGAGGCCCGAGTAGCGAAGGACATTTATGAACGTTCGCACCTGCAAACGCCTTCCTTGCGGCTTATCCGGATAGCGCACAACCGCGTTCATCACGCGCCGCATTTCCGCATCCGTAAACGGCAGTGTCGGCTTCTTGTGATACTTCGGGATTTTCACCGCCGCCGCAGGATTTTCCGAGAGCCATCCACGGCCCACGCAGAACGAAAAGAATGCCCGCATGCGCTCTATCTTCTTGTGCGCCGTGTGCGGCCCCATATTCCACGACGAGCGGTATTCCGCGAGGTCATCAACCGAAATCGAATCGACCGGACGGCCTCCGAACCGCTCCGTCAATTCATTCCCCAAAAGCCGGTATTTCCGAACGGTCTCCCAACCAAGATTGCGATCCGCGCAATCCGTAAGGAACCGCGCCACGGCGTCCTTCACCGCCACCGGCTCGGAACCGATCCGCGCTTCCCATTCCCTGACGATTTTCTGCCCCGCTTCCCAACTCCGGATGCCGAGCGATTTCCGCATCGACCTCCCGTGAAGCGTCCCCTGCACCCAAACCGGGCACGAGCATTTCGCCTTGCGGGTACGCCGCCCGCACTCCGCGAGATGACGCCGATAGAGCGTAAGCATGCGCGGAAATATACCAGATTGCGAGGACGCAATCAGTACGCGTATCCAGCGTACGTAGAAAGTACAGTAAAATCAGCTAGTTAGCTGGCGGAGGGGGTGGGATTCGAACCCACGGGCGACTTACGCCGCCGCCGGTTTTCAAGACCGGTGCTTTCAACCGCTCAGCCACCCCTCCGCGACGCGGTCTCAGGAGATTACATCATCCGCAAATCCGATGCGCGATGGGCGCGCAGAGACGCGCGCGTGCTATGGATGCAGCCGTTTGAGCCGATGGCGCGTCTCTGCGGCTTCCACGCCCGGTGAGACCCGTTCTCCCGCGCGGCTCGCCTGAAACGCGCGCGCTGCCGCCGCCGTCCGGTTCTTCACTCCAAGCCGCTCACAGATGCGTGCGACGTGCGACTCGACCGTTCGCGTGCTGATTCCCAGAAGGCGCGCGATTTTTGGATTGCTGTGGCCGTTGGCGACGTGTGCAAGTACCGCGTTCTCGCGCGACGACAACCCCAGCGAACTCAGTGTCCGCGGATCGATCGACAGAAGCTGTTCCTCCAGCATCACTATCAGCCCGTGCGCTGACGACGTGAGCCTTACCACCAATCTGCGATCGCCACGCTCGACCACGAGGGGATTGCGGGGCGCGGGAATTTCGAGGAGCTGCTGTGCTTGCTTGTCGTGATGCCTGACCCAAAGATCCAGTTTCTCAGGCAGCCGTTCCGCGGGCGCGTTGCCGAAGTACCTTGTGAGCCACTCGAATGCCGATGCGGTCGCAAAATCCAGCGTGCGATCCGATCTCAGGAAAATCACCGCGTGACCCGCGGCTCCTACTACCTGCTCAAGGCCGGCGACTCGGCGTTCCAATGCCGTGATCGCGCGCGCATTTTCATGCGCACGCAACAACGGTTCGCTGACTGCATTCATAACGGCCTGCTCGCGATCTGAAAATTTCGCGGCCCGATGGACTCCGATAGAAGTCACTTTTCCCCCTTCGCCCCAAAGAACCGGCATGCAATCCAGCAGTCCACCGATCGGCCCGTAGTGCTCCGCGTAGAGCGCCGTGTTCCGCAGCTGCGTCGGTGTCATGAAATCGGAAAGCCGATGCGCCCGGTCGAGAGGCCCACTCTGCGCCAGCGCTACGATGGGATGCTGATGCATCACCCGCAGCCATGCTTCGTGACGCTCCTCAGGTTGCGCCGGACTGACCCAATTGACGGAACGTCCTTCGCGCAGGTCAATCTCGTTGTACGAAGTCATCTCAGAACGCACGAGCCGCGGCATCTCGTCCAGAACGAAGGCGATGAACTGCTCGAGGCCACGAGCCGCCGAGACGTCACGAACAAACCGGGCAGCCGCGTTCAGGTCGCGGGAGCGAAGAGATGAGAATTTGCCTACACCGACACTGGAGGACGACTGCCGGGCCATTCAGTACCTCCCCACTCTGTGCAGCAGCGTCCCGCGATATAGCAGTTTTGCTCACAATTGGCTAATCAGGCACGTTAATTCACTATTACGTCGTAGATTCTCGCTCTCTATGGCTCTTGATGGGCATTTCGCGGCATTTGGCCTCTGCGCCAACGCGCGCGGAGAACGGGCCCATCCGTCCGTTCTCCCCGAAGCTGCAGGTTAACGATGATTGCAGAAGCTGATGCAGTCGCCCTGGTTCTTGAACTGGGGCGATCTCCAGCGTTCCCACTCACCCTCCTTGCAGTCGTCCTTGTTCTGCGGCCGGACCTGCTTGACTACTGCGAACGGCGAGAGGCTCGTCACCGCTCCGCAGATAATTCCCGTCCTGGTGTTGTTGGTCGTCGTGACGTTGACCCAGACTCCGCCCTGGAAGTGAAGCAGATCCAGGTCGCCCGGGTCTGCGACGCCGGAGTTCGAGTAGTTGAAGCACACCGTGATCGGGTTGAACGGGGAAGCTTTCACTTTCGCCGTGGTCGCTATGTCCGTGTACGATCCCACTAATTCGAACCCCGGCGGAAGCGCGGGGCCGATCGTGCTGGTCGATGCCACCGTGTTCCCGCCGGACGTTACCGTCGGGAAGGTCACCGAGGTGCCAGGGTTCGGCTGCACCGTTTCGTCGCTGCCCGCAAGCGTGTTGGGCAATTTCGCCACGAATACGTTGTCGCGCCCTTCCAGTTCCCCTCCGGCAGAGGGAAAGTCAGATGACCCTGTTCCTCCGGTTACGTAAGTGCTGCCCAAGCCCACCGCGATTCCCTGGCCGAAATCCCCTGCGGTGCCGCCCAGGAACGACGAGAACAGTAGTGATGAGAAATCCGGAGACAGTTTGGTGACGGTAGTGTCGAACTCCTCGTAGGGCGCGACGTACACCGTACCGGCTGCGTTCGACGGCGCGGCGATCGCAACTACGTTGCCGGGATTAAAGCCCAGGATATTCTGAAGCGTAAACGTGTTCCCGCCGTCGATGCTGGTCAGAAGCTCGCCGCTTGAGTCGCCGCCATAAAGCTTCGCCGGTGACGTCGACTGATCGACCGCCAGCGAGAAGAATGGCGCCAGCAGCGCGTTGCCAACGTAGTTCCAGCTCGCGAAGCCGTCCTGGCTCTCGACGATGCCGTTCACGATTCCCGCGTACACGGTGGATGGGATCGTGGTGCTGTCCACGGCAACTGCGTTGACGTAGCTGTAGCGCGGTCCGACCGGCTGGAAACCAAAGGTATTCGGGTCGTAGAGGTTCGCGATGCCTTGAGCCCCGCCCGGCGCTTCGTTTCCGGCCGTAATGAGCACGTTGCCGTTTTGCAGCAACACGCTCGCCTGTGGATCGTCGAAACCGGCGGTGGCATTCCCTGCGCCGCTGAATACGCCGGTATTGGGATCGTAAATTTCCGCGAGTTCGACCGCATTCGGCGGAGTCCTTCCGCCAACGACGAGTACACGACCGTCCGCAAGACCGACTGCGTTAAAGTTGTCTCTCGGTACCAGCATACTACCAGTGTTGTGAAACGAGCTGACGCCGTCGAAGATCTCTGCGCTCGCGGTGTCTATATCCACACTATACACACCGTTGGTGTTGCCGCCCGCTACCAGGACTTGGTTCCCGGGCAAGAGTACGGCCGAATTTGAGAGTCGGGCCGTGTTCATAGGGCCGGTCGTACTGAAGGATCCCGAGGTCGGGTCATAGATTTCCGCTACGTTCGTAACATTTCCTGAGAGGGTTCCCCCTGCTACCAGGACTTTGCCATTGGCGAGACGAGTCACTGCTGTTGACGGGTTATAGTTCGGATCGGAATACGGAACGAGCTGCGGTACCCCACCCGGAGAAGGATCGAAGAGTTCAGCAAAATCAGGCCCGCTGATAATCAGGACTTTGCCATTGTTCAGGACCGTCGCAATTCCGCCGCATTTGGGTGTGAGCAAATTCGAGGCGGGAGTGAACGTGTCAGCCACGGGATCATAAATTTCGGTTGTGGCCGTTGGATCGTCGATGCCGGGGACCGCAGTGCAGCCGCCTGCTATCAACACTTTGCCATTCGGCAGGGTAGCGACCATAGGGACCTGGCGCCGGGTGGTCATCTGCTGGCTGTCAAGGGTGAATGCGCCGGTGGTCGGATTGTAAAGTTCTACGCTCGCGAGCACATTGCCATTGGCATCGATACCGCCAGCTATTAGATACCGCCCATCCTGTAAAAGGGCACCTGCGGCAGAACTGCGCGGTATGTTCAGACTGCCGGTCTGCGCGAAATGGGTCGCCTGAAATAGGCCGCTGCTTGTTCCCGCGTAAACGGTGTCGTCGTTGGGATCCACCGCGAGCGCGAACACGCTGGCCACCGACAGACCCGGCATCGCGGTGAACGTAGTTGCACCGTCAGTACTTTGAAAGACTTGACCAGCAGTGGGCGTACCTCGGACCACGCCGGTGCCGACATATACTTTCGACGGATCGTTCGGATC
>DATJYJ010000099.1:0-5870 GCA_035578025.1 Verrucomicrobiia bacterium | reverse complement strand
GCCTTCGGCGATTGCGGCGGCGGCTGCGTCTGAAACGGCGATGCCTGCTGCTGGATATCCTGCGGAGCCAGCTCGAGATTGAAGGCGGGCATGGGGTCGAGCAGGAGGAGGACGGGCTTGCCGGACTTGAGGTAATCGGTGAGACGGTCAGCCTGCGGCTGGGTGAGGGCCGAGGGCTGAGCGGCGATGAGCACATCGAGATCGGTGGGGTAGGCGGAATCGGGCGGCACCTGGACGACCTCGTATTGTTTGCGAAGCTCGGCCACGATGGACCATTCCTGGTTCTGGCGTTTGGACTGGAAGTCGAAGCCGCCGAACAATTGGACCGGTGTGTTGAGGATGCCGACCTTCTTGCGTTTGGCGCGCGAGACCACGCGGATGGAGCGCATCAGCTCGTACTCGGCGGGCAGGCCGCGATCGAAGAACGGAATGACGAACTCCTCGGAGCCGCAGGAGAAGACCAGCCCGAGGAAGATCTCGTTCACCGTGCCGGCGCTCTCTTCGGTGGCGGGGATGCGGTAGGCGCGGATGTTGTAGCGCTCCTCGGCTTCGCGGGCGGCGGGCGAGTACTTGACGGTCTCGATGATGCGGGCGTGGACGGCATCGCCACCGGCGGCCTCGAATTCGCGGAGCATGCCGACCAGGTTGTTGCGCGCGTCGACGTAGGTGCGCGGGACGTCGGGGCTGAAATAGGCGTAGATGAAGACAGGTTGCTTAGGATCGAGGCGATGCAGAAGGGCGACGGTTTCCGGCGAGAGCGAATGGATTTTTTCGGACGTGGCATCCCAGCGGATGCGGGTTTGCGCGACGAGCAGAGTCATGCTGCCGACCGCCGCAACGAGCGCGGCAGTGCGCAGGAGGTAGTGCCGGGCAAAGTGCGGCGCGGCGGGTCCGGTGGGCCAGCGGCGCCGGCCAAGCAGAGCGGTATTGAGATAGAGCGCGGCGGTGGCAATACCGGCGAAGTAGACCAGCGCATTGAGCGTGAAGGCTCCGGAAAGAGGATCGCGGAGCTGCTCCACCACCGAGAGCTTTTCGGCGAGGCGCTGAATGCCGCCGGCGGAGATGGCCCCGGCCTGGTCGAGGAAGACGAGCGCGGCGCAGAAGAGCCCGCCGAGAATGAAGGCGACGGTGAGGTTATCGGTGAGCTGCGAAGCGATCATGGCGACCGCGAGCAGGGCGGCGCCGGCCAGCCAATATCCGGCGTAGGTGGCGGCGATGAGACCGGGATCGGGGTTGCCGAGCCATCGCAGGACTACGACGTGGCTGAGCGAGAAGAGAAGCGAGACCGAGTAGATGGCGACGCCGGCGAGATACTTGCCGAGGACGATCTGGAGGTCGGTGCTGGGCAGGGTGAGGAGCAGCTCTTCGGTGCCCTGGCGGCGCTCATCGGCCCAGAGGGTCATGGCGATGGCGGGGATGAAGAAGACCAGCAGGTAGGGGAAGAAACGATTGAGCTGGTCGAGATTGGCGAGATTGTCCGCGAAGAAGCGCTCCTGCCAGAACGCGGCGACGGCGCTAAGGAAGACGAACAGGGAGATGAAGACGTATCCGGTGGGGGTGCTAAAGTAGCCGGCCAGCTCGCGGCGAACGAGGGCGGCGATCACATGTCCGCGGCTGCGCATGCGCCTCCTTCGGTGAGAGCGGAGAACGCCTCGTCGAGCGTGGCGTAATCGCCGAGCATCTCGCGCGGGGCGCCATCGAAGACGATACGGCCGCGGGCGATGAGGATGACGCGGTCGGCGACGGCTTCGACCTCCTGGAGGATGTGAGTGGAGAGCAGGATAGTGCGGGCGCTTTCTCCGCCGCCGGCGATCTCGCGGATGGTGCGGCGGACCTCGCGGATCTGGTTGGGGTCGAGGCCGCTGGTGGGTTCGTCCATGATGAGGACGTCGGGCTCGTGGAGCAGGACCTGGGCCATGCCGACGCGCTGGCGGTATCCGCGGGAGAGCTTGCGGATGGGCTTTTCGAGGACGGATTCGAGGGCGCAGCGGCGGACCACGTCGTCGATGCGGGCGGCGAGGCGCCCGCCGGTGACGCCGCGGGCGTACCCGAAGAAGCGGAGGAGCGCGAGCGGGGTCATCTCGGGGTAGAGCGGGCCATTTTCGGGCAGGTAGCCGAGGCGCTCGGCGGCGCGGATGCGGGCGGTGACGACGTCGAGGCCGGCGATGCGGGCGGTCCCGGAGCTGGGCGCCAGGTAGCCCGTGAGGATCTTCATGGTAGTGGATTTGCCGGCGCCGTTGGGGCCGAGGAAGGCGACGACCTGGCCCGCCGGGATGGAGAACGTGACGTCGCGGATGGCGGCGAAGTCCCGGTAGAACTTGCTGAGGCCGATCGCCTCGATCATGGGGGAAGGAGTAGCTTCCATGGTCCGAGGGGTCGAGTCGATTGTCTAAAAACGCAGTGTACTACGAATGGCGGTGGCAGTGCCGGTTCGCCGGCAATTGGCGATCTTAACCAACACGCGCCATTGATAGCCTCTGTGTGCCAGATCCCGCCCGGGCGTTCGGGTTATGGGTGTGTTCAGGAAAGGGAGTGTCTCGACTCCAGGTAGCCTCGCTCTTGCTGCGCGGGGATTAGCGGGGGACGCGGTGCCGGTCTCGGTGCAGATCGGAACCGCGTCAAGCCATAACGGCGTGACGATCGCGGTGCGGTAACCAGGAGCCGGTGCTCATTTCGAAGGGATCCTTGTTTCACGGCGCTGACGATGGAGCACCGTGCCCACCTGCCGTCGTCAGGCGCAGATCCGCTTGAGGAGCCACGCCATGTTGCGGCCGAGGACTCTCATGGTGTGGATGCCCTCTTCGTCCTTCTCTACGTCCCCCGGCTCGCGCCCGATGCCGATGTTCCAGTAGCAGGAACCGGGAACGATCATCTCCGTGATCAGGAAGAAGTGATTGATGGTATCGAAGGCGTGGATCGCTCCGCCTCGACGCACGGCGACTACCGCGGCGCCCACCTTGCGGCGGAAGATGCCGCCGTTGGCCCCGGACACCATGCAGGCACGGTCGATGAGAGCCTTGAGCTCGGGCGAAACGTCGGTCACGTAGGTCGGGGAACCCAGCAGAATGCCATCGGCGCCCTCCATTTTCTCGATGCAGACGTTGCCCATGTCGTTGGCCTGCGAGCAGCGGCGGTCCTTCCTGGACGAACACTTGCGGCACGCCAGACAGCCGTGTATCGACGCGCCACTGAGTTCCACCAGTTCCGTCTCGATGCCTTCGGCCTGCAACTCACCCATCACATAGCCGAGGAGAATGGCAGTGTTTCCGCCTCGCCGGGCACTGCCGTTGAATGCGACTACTTTCATGTTGGTTCAGAAGACCACATTCGGTCCTGCAATTCCAATTCTTGCGCAACTCGAGCGAGCCTAAAAGCTCAGAAGCACGTGCCAGATGTAGAGATAGGCCAGCCCCTCGGCGTCGTTCCAGACGCGCTCGAGAAGCTGCGGGTCGCCCGAGATGGGAGGCAACTCCCGGAGCTTCTCCTCCCACGGAAAGCAGATGCCCGGGCGGGGACGCGGCGATGTCGCCCACGCAGGCAGGCCGGGTGTGGCGCACGGTACAGGCAGAGGCGGCGACGGCGACGAGGGCGACCGGTAGACCCCGTATTCGAGCGTGGCATCGGTCATCGCCCGCAGGTTCTCGAGCCTGGCGTCGTTCTGCATGATGGCGCTGGCGTCCATGATGTACCCGCCTTCGGCGCCGATGGTCTCGATGAGCTGGCGGCAGTGCGCTCTCACTTCCTCCGGCTGCCCGAACGCCAGCAGCGCGTTGGGGACGCCGCCCGAAAGACAGAACTTCCTGCCCAGAACCTCGTGGGCCCGCTGCGGGTCGTCGCGGTCGATGTGGTAGATGATGCATCCCGCCGGCAGCTCGGCAAAACGCTCCAGGTGCGCGCTCCACTTGCCTTCGGCGTAGAACAGGGTCTGGTTGCCCTGAGCCCACAGCGCCTCGACGATGGGCTTCAGAGTGGGCCAGAAGATGGTCTCGAAATGTTCGCGCGAGATGAAGGGAACGCAGCCGCGATGCATCCAGATCGGAATCGGGATGCGGCGTTCGGGATCGGCGCCGGTGAGCGCCAGGTACCCGAGGTGCGGCATGAGGGCTTCGCACGCCTTCTGCACCTTTTCGGGAATCTCTTTCAGATCGAACGCCAGGCCGATGTAGCCGCGGAGCTTGTCCGCCAGAATGTCGAGCGGCGCTTTCAGCATGCCGCAGATCGACGACACCGTACCGCATTCCCGCCGCATGCGCTCGATCTGGCCGCCGAACGCGTTGAAGTAGCCGAGCATCGACATCCCGCCCTTGACGAGCGCCAGATTGTGCCGCATGGTCGCAGGCCGGCCCTTGGGACTGACTTCGGTCGAGACTCTCGGGAGCCAGGTCTCGTAGAGAAAGCGGACCGGGTCGGCGATCAGCTCGTCGTACTCTTCCCGCTTCATGAAAGAGTCATCCTCGGTGGGCTCGCGATACTGAAAGGCCACCTCGGGACCGACGTCGATGCCGGGGACGCCGTAATAGCGCAGGCCCATCGCCTGGGTCAGGCCGGTCCACACGTAGACCATGTTCGGCACGACGGCGTCCCAGTCGAAATCGCGGCAGCACTTGATCACGGCATCGAACGCCTTGTTGTAGTCGTGGGTCACTTCCTGGCAGGTGTACCCGCCATAGCGGGCCGTGATCTCCGCGGCGAACGGGCGAAGGGGGACCCGGTCCGGCATAGCGTTGCGCATCGCCGTGACGTAACGCTCGAGGCGCTCGGCGTAGAGCTGGTCGGGTGGCTTGTTCATTTCAGCTATCAGCTTTCAGCCGTCAGCTATCAGCTAAAACTGGTCCGGTGGGTCGCTGAGGGCTGACGGCTGTTCCTGACCTGATTGTCCCAAATGGCGGGTTGGGCAGGGTTATTCTGAGAAGGTAATCATGCGCCTTTTCCTGGCAGTGCTCGTACTTGACTCGGTAGTCGGCGCCGCGTCAGGGGCATTGAAGCCGATCAAGGGGGATGTTCGTCGCGTCGACGACAAAGCCGTCGCTATATATAAGACCACGCCGCAGGGCGACTTGAGGATGAGCCTCTATTTTCCGCGAGACTGGAAGGCGACGGATCGCCGGCCGGCGATCGTCTTGTTTTTTGCGGGCAGTTGCGCGACCGGCAGCCCGGCGCAGTTCGCAAGCACGGCGGAATATTTTGCCGCGCGCGGCCTGGTGGCGGCCGCGCCCGAGTACCGCATCGAAAGCGTCCATCACACGTCCCCGGAGCGCTGCATCGAAGACGGCAAGAGCGCCATCCGCTGGCTGCGAATGAATTGGCGGCATCTTGGAATCGACACGCGCCGGGTGATTGCTGGCGGCGGCTCGTCGGGCGCCAGCATCGCCGCTTTCACGGCTTACAACACGGCGTTCGAGCCCGACGATGAAGACCGCTCCGTCTCCCACGAGCCGAATGCCCTGTTGCTGTTGAATCCAGCGTTCGGCTGCCCGCCCGGCGAATCCTCGCCGGGCGCGCCCTGCGCGGTTATGGCCAGTTGGAAGGTCAGAAAAGGCGGTCCGCCCGCGATCTTGTTCTATGGCACGGACGATCCTCTCCAAGATGGAGGCCGCGACTTCGCCAGGCGATTGACTGCCGCCGGGACCCGCGCGGAATTCTACACCGCGGCTGGCCAGCCGCACGGCTTCTTCAATCGTTTCCCGGACTCCCCATGGCACGCCCTGGTGCTGCGGCAAATGGACCTGTTCCTTGTATCGCTCGGTTATCTAAAGGGCGACCCTATGGTCGCGACCCCTGCGGGCACTGCGGCCCTGCGCCGCGATGCCTTGTAGGTCACTCTTCGAACTTGAGTGCTCGCGTCTCCCGCTCCAGCCCCGTCGGAGTGA
>DATJYJ010000098.1:0-14088 GCA_035578025.1 Verrucomicrobiia bacterium | reverse complement strand
CTACGCGCCGTACTTCTGGACCATGGTCGTACTGAACTTCGTGATCCCGTTCGTGCTCCTCGGCATCCGCCGCCTCCGCACCATCGGCAACAGCGCCATAGCCGCCGGCTGCGTGGTCGTCGGTATGTGGCTGGAGCGTTTTGTCATCGTGGTGCCGACCCTCGCCAACCCGCGGCTCGCCTCGGCGTCGGGCTCGTACGCGCCCACGTGGGTCGAAGGGGCCATCACCGCCGCCACCTTCGCCGCCATGGTCATGCTCTACATGATTTTTTCGAAGCTGTTCCCGATCATCGCGGTCTGGGAATTCAAACCCCACGAGCAGGAGGACGAGTGACCGTCTACGTGATCGGAGAGTTCCGCGACACGGCCTCGGCTGCGCAGGCGATCCGCCTCATCCGCGACCATGCCGTTTCCGGCGCCGATCTCGACGTGTTCTCCGAGGAGCCGGTGGAGTTCCGCCGCGGCGTTCTCGACCGCCCCAGCCGGATGTCGCTGGCCTCGGTATTAGGTGGCATCTCCTTCGGCCTGCTGGCATCGGCGTTCATCTATTTTGCGCAGCACAACTACCGCCTGGTCACGGGCGGCATGCCGGTATTCTCCTTCTGGGCCACCGGCGTGATCACGTTCGAAATGACCATGCTGGGCGCCATCGTCGCGACCTTCGCGTGGTTCCTGTGGGAGAGCGGTCTGGTCCGCAAGCGGGACAAGAGAGCGCCGGTTCCCGAAGTCGAGCCGGGCTCGCTCTGCCTCCGCATGCGCTGCGGCGAAGACGAAGCCGCGTGGGCATCGGACGCCATGCGCCGTGCCGGCGCCATCGGCGTCCAACGGCGAGGCGAATCATGAGGGTGTTGATCCTTACCCTCGTCCTCGCTGCGGCCTCGCATTCGGCGCAGCCGCCGTGGGAGAAGAATCACCTGCGCATCGGCCAGGCGCTCTATCGGGAGAACTGCGTGGTCTGTCACGATATCGATGGGTTTCCGTCGAAGAAGCCCGGCCCCAGCTTCTACCAGCTTTTTAAGAACGGCAAGATGCCGCTCAGCAATGCCAGGCCCAACCGCGAGTACATCAAGGTCCGGGTGAAGTTCGGAGGCCCGCTCATGCCCGCGTTCCGGCAGTCGCTCACCGAAACGCAGATCGATACCCTGATCGATTACATCGCGTCCAAATCGCAGCAGTAAGATTGTCCCTTTACTCCTGCATCTCCCGGATCGCCGTGCAGCCGAAATCGGTGAGCTTCTCGTTGCAGCCATTGTGCAGGAACCCGAGGCGATTCTGGTCGACGCGGGAGCACGGCTATTGGCGGATGGGGACCGGATAAGCTCCCGTGGGCGTGGCGGGCTGCACGGGGCGCGACCGGGCGTCAGCCCAGGCTTGCTGGACGGGCTCGGGGAACGTGCGCAGCATCTCGGCGATCTTCGCCGTCAGGCCGGCGACGATGCCCGGGTTTTCGGCGGCCACGTCGTAGCTTTCGTCGGGATCGTTGGCCAGGTTGTAGAGCTCGGGCTTGGGCAGGAGATAGCTGTGGCGGCCCTCGGCGGGCGCGGGGGCATATGCCGCGGTGTTGTGGCGCGCGAGGTGCAGCTTCCAGTTCATGGAGCGGGCGCACTGCAGGTCCCAGTTATCGAAGTACAGCAGCGGAGCGCGCTCGATGGATTCCTTGTCACCGTGGAGCAGCGGCCAGATATCGATGCCGTCGAGGGGCTTGGAGGGCAGGCCCGCACCGCACAGCCTGGCAACGGTCGGGAACACGTCCATCATGGAGGCGAGAGCGTGGCAGGTGCGGCCGGCGGGGATGGAGCCGGGCCAGCGCGCGATGAAGGGCTCGCGGACGCCGCCTTCGTAGGTGGTGTTCTTGCGGCCCCGCAGTTTGCCGGGACTGCCCTGGTACCACGGGCCGTTGTCGCTCGAAAACATGACCAGCGTGTTGCGGTCGAGGCCGTTCCGCTTGAGTGCGCTCAGCACTTCGCCGGCACTCCAGTCCACCTCCTCCACCACGTCGCCGTAGAGGCCCTCGGGGGATTTTCCCCGGAAGCGCGCCGAGGCGCCGAGCGGGATATGCGGGAAGGTGTGAGGCATGTAGAGAAAGAACGGGCCGGCCTTGGACCTGTCGATGAACTGAGCGGCCTCCGCGGTGTAGCGCTGCGTGAGGCTGTCGAGCGGGGCGGTCTCTTCCAGGACCAGGTTGTCGCGCATCAGCACGCGCGGGGTCATGTCGTTGCTGTAGGGGATGCCGAAGTAAGCGTCGAAGCCGCGGCTGGTAGGCAGGTAGCGCTCGGGTCGGCCGAGATGCCACTTGCCGATGCACATGGTGCGGTAGCCGGCAGCTTTCAGCGCGTTGGCGAGGGTTGTCTCGTCGAGGGCGAGGCCGCCGGTATCCTGCGGAAACAGCACGCGGGGAACGCCCACGCGCGTGGGGTAGCGGCCCGTGAGAAGGGCGGCGCGCGAGGGCGAACAGACCGGGTCGGCGGAGCAGAAGTTGGTGAAATGAATTCCCTCGGCGGCCATGCGGTCCAGGTTGGGGGTTCGGATGCGGGAGCCGTAGCAGCCCAGGTCGCCGAAGCCGAGATCGTCGCAGAGGATGAAGACGATGTTGGGCGGGCGTGTGGCGGCGGCGCGCGCGGCGATAGCGGCGGATGCGAGAAACGTTCGTCGGGTCACGGGACCTCCGGACAGCCGCCATGGTAATACAGGTCGAGCGGCGGCGGAGGCAACCCGGATTCCCATACCGCTGGCCGGTGGTGGGGTTCTACAAATCAGCAACCTGGCCGGTTTCGGGTGGTTTGCTGGTGACGCTGCGCGGCGGCAGGACGGTCGAGATGTCCCGCCGCCAATCCGTGCGCCTGCGTGAAGCGATGAGCCTGCAGCCTTACACCTGGAAGGAATTGCCGGATCCGCGGGCCCTGCCCTGCGGGAGGTTCGGCAAAGGATCTCGGCGCCGATCGCTTGGCAGACCATTTTCGGGCAAACAGGCGCGATTCGAGCTATACTCTGCCCTTCCGGGAGACTAAGGCGGAAGTCCCGGATTGGTCCTGGCGGACGCCGCTTCCGCCAGCGGGGAGGAACACGATGACGATCTCACGCAGGCTCACGTTGCAGCAGATTCTTCCGGCAATTGGGTTGGGCGGCCTGGCGGCGGGCCTCGGGAAAGCCGCGTCTCAGCCGCACATGCAAGCCGCATTGAACCATCTGCGGTCGGCCAGGCAATCGCTGGAGACAGCGGAGCAGGACAAGGGCGGCCATCGCGCCAAAGCGATCGAGCTGACCAATTCGGCGATCCGCGAGGTCGAGGCCGGCATCGCGTACGCCAATCGGCACTAGTTTCCCGCAGGTCCCATCAATTTTAAGCGGATACGGCGCGCCGGCCATTCGTCGGCGCGCCGCGAAGAGAGGAGGCGTGCGCCGCCACGTGCCCGACTTGCGGCTATTGGCACGCTTGTAGGGATGAACGGCACTCCAGCCGGACAAAGGAGCTTGCGATAAGCTGTGGGAGTGAAAAAGGACGCAGCCTCCGAACTGCTTTCGATCGACGGCCGCGACGTCCGCATCAGCCACCCCGACAAGCTCTATTTCTCGAAGCAGACCAGGGCTTCCAAGCTCGACATCGTGCGTTACTACCTCTCGGTGGCCCCAGGCGCACTCAACGGAATTCAGGACCGCCCCATCGTCTTGAAGCGCTTTGTCAACGGCGCGGAAGGCGAGGCCTTTTACCAGAAGCGGGCACCGGCGGACCTGCCGGACTGGATGCGCACGGTCACGCTCTCCTTCCCTTCCGGCCGCACCGCCCAGGAGGTGGTGGTGGACGACTCTGCCGGTCTTGCCTGGATCGTCAACCTGGGCTGTCTCGAATTGCACCCTCACCCGGTGCGCACGGGCGATCTCGATCATCCCGACGAATTGCGCGTCGATCTCGACCCCGGCCCCGGCGTGCCGTGGGCGGACGTGCGCGCGGTGGCGCTCGCGGTGCAAGCGCTGCTCGGCGAACTGGGCCTTCGCGGCTGGCCCAAGACCAGCGGCTCGCGCGGAATGCACATCAACGTCCGCATCCATCCGCGCTGGACGTTCGCCGAAGTGCGCCGTGCCGCGGTGGCGCTGTCGCGTGCCGTCGAGCGGCGCGTGCCCGCGCTGGCCAGCTCGAAATGGTGGAAAGAGGAGCGCCACGGCGTGTTCCTCGACTACAACCAGAACGCCAAGGATCGTACTACCTGCTCGGCATACTCGGTGCGGCCGCTGGAGGATGCCCGCGTCTCTGCGCCGCTGGAATGGAACGAGGTTGCCGAATGCGACCCCGCGGACTTCAATATCCGCACCATGCCCGAACGCTTCCAGCGCATCGGCGACCCGCACGCCGGCATGAACGCATCGCCGTGCTCGCTGGAACCGCTGCTCGAGCTGGCGGCCAGGGACGAGGCCGCGGGCTTGGCCGATGCGCCGTGGCCTCCTCATTTTCGCAAGATGGAAGGCGAGGACACGCGGGTTGCGCCCTCACGCAGGAAGTCCGCCGCCAGGAGACCGCCGCGCGAGAAGATGCCGCTGATCACCGTGGCCAACTCGCCCGACAAAGCCGCCGCGTTGGCCGGGCTCGAACGGTGGAAGGAACGCCACGCCGCAGCCGCCGAAAAACTGGCGGTGGACGACGTCCTGGTCGATTCCATGCGCGGCCGCTCTTCGACGTGGACGCGCATTCGCGTCAACCTCCGTCACGTGCCGGAAGAGATGCGGCCGGCGCAGGAAACTCCCGACCCGGATGACGATCCGACCCGCGAATGGCGCGCCTGGCGCGCTGCCAAACGCACCTGACCTCAGCGGCCGGCGGCGAAGATCCGCGACAATTCTTCGGGAGGCACGACTTCCAACTGCGCGTAGGTGCACTCTTCGGGGCTCTTGTCCGTGCGCCATCTCCGGAAATGCGCCATGTGGCGGAAACGCGGACCCTGCATGTGCTCGTAGGCGACCTCTACCACCAACTCCGGCCGCAATGGCTCCCACGAAAGGTCTTTGCCCTGGCTCCAACGGCTCTGGGCGCCGGGCATCCTTTGGCCCTCGCCTCCGCCCGCCCATTGCTTCCATGGATGATTGGCCAGCGCATCCTGGCGGTACGGCGCCAGGAAGTGCACCAGCTCCTGCCGCTTTTCCGCGCTGAAACTGGCGCACACGCCGACGTGCTGCAGCCCGCCGGCATCGTCGTAGAGACCCAGCAGCAGGGAACCGATGGCGCTCTGCCCGGCGTCTTTGTACCAGCGGAAGCCGGCCACCACGCAATCGCAATCGCGTTCGTGCTTCACCTTGAACATGACGCGCTTGTCGGGCTGGTAGGTTCCGGACACCGGCTTGGCGATCACCCCGTCGAGTCCGGCGCCCTCGAAGCGGCGAAACCACTCGGCCGCCAGGTCTCGATCGCGCGTCGCGGGCGTCAGATGGATGGGCGGCTCGGCATCCGCGAGGATTCTCTCCAACTCCGCGCGCCGCTCCTCGAAGGGATGCCCCCGCAAATCGCGGGAGTCTTCAGCCAGCAGGTCGAAGAACACGATCGACGCGGGCATCTGTTGCGAAAGCAGCTTCACGCGCGAAGCGGCTGGATGCAGGCGAAGCTGCAGAGAATCGAAATCGAGGCCGTGGCTGGCGGCGATGACGATTTCACCATCGAGCACGCAGCGGGCCGGCAGCCGGTCTGTGAGCGGTCCCAGCAGTTCAGGAAAGTAGCGGTTGAGCGGCTTCTCCTCGCGGCTCTGGATTTCGATTTCGTTGCCGTCCTTGAAGACCAGGGCGCGAAAGCCGTCCCATTTGGGCTCGAAGATGAACGCATCGCCCGGCGGCAGCGCATCGATGCGTTTCGCCAACATCGGCAGGACGGGCGGATTGACCGGAAGGTTCACGCCTCATCATCTTAACCCGCACTTCTCATTGGCAGCTTGACGCAAGGCGCGGCGGCTACCGCCTCACAATTGCGGCCTGCTTCGCCTTCAGATATCCTGTCTCCCGTGCGCACCGCATTTCTCAACCTGTTGATACTGGCGCTGGCCGCGACGCCCGCGCCCTCCCAGCCTGGCAGCGCCCTCGGCACCAACCAGGCGATCCTGGCGCAGATTCCGCAGCGGATGAAGCAGTTTGTCGATGGGCAGACGGTGGCCGGCGTGGTCTCCCTGGTGGCCCGGGGCGCCAGCGTGGCCGAGTTCGACGCGGTCGGGATGGCCGATATCGAGGCCGGACGGCCCATGCAGAAGGACACGATCTTCCAGATCATGTCCATGACCAAGCCGGTCACGGCGATCGGCATCATGATGCTGGCGGAGGAAGGCAAGCTCGCCCTGCGCGATCCGGTCGAGCAGTACCTTCCCGAGTTCCGCAACCAGCGGGTGGCGACCAATACCGGGCCCGACGCCGCCCGCCTCGCCGTGCCCGAGCACCCCATCACGATTCGCGACCTGCTCACCCATACCGCCGGCATTCAAGACCCGGCGCCCGCCGCGATCCACGACTATCCGCAGTTGATGAACGTGCCGCTGGCCGAGGTCGTGAGCCACCTCGCACGCCAGCCGCTGTTGTTCCAGCCCGGGACGCAGTGGAGTTACAGCAGTCCGGGCATCGAGATTCTGGGCCGGATCATCGAGGTGTGCTCGGGACAGAAGTATGAAGACTTCATCGAGAGCCGCATTTTCCGCCCGCTGGAGATGAAGGATTCGTTCTTCTACCCGCCGGCGGACAGGGTCGCGCGCATCGCCATGGTCTATGTGCAGAAGGACGGCAAACTGGTGCGCGCGCCGGCGAGCATCCTGGGCGGCGATCCCGCGAAGTACCGGCAGGGCGCGGTGTTCCCGGCTCCCGGGTGGGGCATGTACTCCACCGCCGAGGACCTGCTTCACCTCTATCGCATGATGCTGAACCACGGCGCCTACCAGGGACGGCGGTACCTCTCGCCGTACTCGGTTCGCGTCATGACGGAAGCGCAAACCACGGGGATCCGGCCGGTGGGCTGGATGCGCGGCACCGATTACGGCCTGGCGTGGGAAGTGGTCACGGACCCGTTGGGCGAGCTTGCCGGCCACACCAAAGGCACCTACGGGCACGGCGGCGCGTTCGGCACGCAGGGCTGGATCGATCCGGCCAACGGCCTGATCTCGATTCTGCTGATCCAGCGCGCGGATTCCGGCACCGACAGCCTGCGCAACGTGTTTCTCACCATGGCCGAGGCGAGCGTCGGACAATGACCCGTCTCGCAGCGCAATCTTTATAGATCCCGGCGGTTTCCGATACATCCCTCTTGAAGACATGCCTCAGAACGACATCGACGATTCCCGCGAACGGCTGCGCGCCGGAGTGCTGCGTTTCCAGCGGGAAATCTATCCCCAGCGGCAGGCCGCGTATCAACAATCGGTAAGCGAAGGACAGAAGCCGCACGCGTTGTTCATCACGTGCGCCGACTCCCGAATCGACCCGGAAATGATCACACAATCCAGCCCGGGTGAGATCTTCGTTTGCCGCAATATCGGCAACCTGGTGCCGGCCTATGGCGAGGTGCTGGGTGGCGTGTCGGCCATTGTGGAATATGCCGTCGCGGGACTGCAGGTCAGCCAGGTGGTGGTCTGCGGACACTCCGATTGCGGCGCCATGATCGGGCTGCTGCATCCGGAAAAGGTCGAGAAGCTGCCCATCGTGAAGTCCTGGCTGCGCAACGGCCACACCGCTCTGAGCATCGTGCGCCACCGCGAATCGGCCCCCGACGAGGCGGCGGCCCTGGAAGAGCTGATCGAGGAAAACGTCCTTCAGCAGATGCGCCACCTCGAAACGCATCCGTCGGTCGCCGGACGGCTGGCGAAAGGCGCACTGGCGCTTTCCGGGTGGGTTTATGATATCGCCCATGGGGCTGTCCGCATCTACAACGAAGAGCAGCGCAAGTTCCTGCCGGTTAAGGCTCGCGACCGGGCGGGATCCGGCAGTCCGGACACATGATCGTCGTCAAGAGGGCGAAGCCGAGCGGATTGATCCGCTATGTCGGGCGTCCGCTCGTGGTCCTGTTCGCTTTCGATCTGGCGATCGCGGCGGCTTACGTGTTCGCCGGCTGGAAGTGGCTGGCCCTGCCGGATGTCCCACTGTCGATATTCGGCGGCGTCCTGGGGGTGATCGTCGGCTTCCGCAATGGCAGCGCCTACGCCCGATGGTGGGAAGCCCGGACCATCTGGGGCGGGATCGTCAATCACTCGCGGAGCTTTGCGCGCGAGGTGCAAGGCAGCCGCATCCCAGATGAGCATGCGGTTCCCGGCGACGCGTATCTCTCCGGATGCGGGCTCGAATTCCACCTGCCAGGGAGGGGCGCCCCGGAGGTGGTTCCGCAGGGCGTGTACAGGAGGACCGCTTTCGCCGGAAGGGGTTACACTCGACTATTCCTATGAAGCCGAGCACGCAGGCCGCGCTATTGCGCGCAATCCAGGAGCGTGAGATCCGGCGGGTTGGCGAGAATGCGCCGCGCCGCATCGATGCGCGTCCTGGCGGCAACGAACCGCGATCTGGCTCACGACGTTGAGGAAGGCCGCTTTCGCAAGGACCTGTATTACCGACTGCGGGTGGTCGAGTTGAAACTCCCTCCACTACGAGAGCGACGGGACGACGTCATCCCCCTGGCGCGCCTGTTCCTTAGCCGGAGACAGGCACCCGGACGTGTGCTCGGCCTGTCGCCTTCTGCTGTCGACCAGTTGTTGCGCTATCCGTGGCCGGGAAACGTTCGCGAACTGGAGAACGCCATGGAACGCGGCAGCGTTCTCGCCCAAGGCGCCCCGATCGAGCCGGACGACCTGCCGGAGGAAGTGCGGGTCGCTACGCCCGCTCCGACATTAGGCACCGAAATTCGGAAGCTGGACGAGATCGAGATGGACTACATCCTTGCGGTGCTGGAACGCGTCCATGGCAATCAAGCCCAGGCTGCGAAGATGCTGGGGATCGGCACCACCACGCTGTAGCGCAAATTGCGCGACCGCGGCAAGGGCCGCGGCGAATAACCTTTTCTAAATAGAATGCGAAGTTCCGCATCAACTGCTGGCCAACAATCACTTCGTGCGACCGAATGCACGGCGGCCGGCAAACTGCGCTTGATTGCCCAACTTCTCCTCAATCCGGAGGAACTGGTTGAATTTGGCAACGCGCTCGCTGCGGCAGCCAGAGCCGGTCTTGATGTGTCCGGCGGTGGTGGCAACGGTGAGATCCGCGATGAAGGAATCCTCGGTTTCTCCTGAGCGGTGCGAGACGAAGCATCGGTAACTGTTCTGGTAGGCCAGATTGATCGTCTCCAGCGTCTCCGTTACGGAGCCGATCTGGTTCAGCTTGATCAGGATGGAATTCGCGATTCCCTTCTCGATGCCTTGCTGCAGGATCTGCGTGTTCGTGCAGAAGACGTCGTCGCCGACCAGTTCAATCTTCCCGCCGAGTGTTGAGGTGAGATCCTCCCAACCCTCCCAATCGTTCTCGCCCATGCCGTCTTCGAGCAGAACGATCGGATATTGCTTCGCCCAGGATTCCCAAATCTTGATTAATTCTGACGAAGTGATCGCCTTCTTGGTCGATTTGAAGAACACGTACTTGCCGTCATCCCACATTTCGCTCGCGGCGGGGTCAAGACAGATCGAGATGTCCTCACCGGGCTTGTACCCAGCTTTCACGATGGCTTCGAGAATCAATTCCACCGCCTCGTCATTTGACTTCAGATCCGGTGCGAAGCCGCCTTCGTCACCGACCGCAGTGCTGTAGTTCTTGCTCCGAAGCACTTGTTTGAGGGTATGGAACGTCTCCATCCCCTTTCGGATGGCCTCCGTGAATGACGGAGCACGGTGGGGCGCGATCATGAATTCCTGGAAATCAACCGTGTTGTCCGCGTGCTTTCCCCCGTTCAACACGTTCATGCAGGGGACCGGCAGGGTGCACGCATTCGCTCCGCCCAGGTAGCGGTAGAGCGGCAACTTGTGCGCACTCGCGGCCGCGCGCGCGGTCGCCATTGACACGGCCAGGATCGCATTAGCGCCCAACTTCCCCTTGTTGGAGGTTCCGTCGGCCCGAATCATCGTGGCATCCACGGCCCGCTGGTCCGTGGCATCGAGTCCTGTAACTGCTTTTCGGATTTCACCATTAACGTGAGCGACGGCCTTGCTGACGCCCTTCCCGCCATAGCGCGCCTTGTCTCCGTCGCGAAGCTCAACGGCTTCCTTCTCGCCGGTCGATGCACCTGACGGCACGGCTGCGGATCCGATGCTCCCGTCGGCAAGCGTTACCTCAGCCTCGACGGTCGGGTTTCCGCGCGAATCCAGTATCTCTCGCCCTATCACTTGAACGATTTCAAACACGAATGACTCCTTTCAAGAATCAGAACAACCGCGCAAGGCCTTCCCTTTGCCCGAGCCTAGCCGGAACAACTCCAGTTAACAGAACGTCCGCCAGGTCCCGGCGGATCCTATCCGGTACTGGCATTGCATTGATCTTGCGAACAGTTTCGGTAACTGAATACGAGCATGATCGCAGGTCGATCCGGCCGTCTTCCCAGAGCGCGTAGGACGCCTTAGCGTCACCGTGCTTGGGTTGCCCCAGACTTCCGGGGTTCACAACTGTGTGCTGAGGGAGGTGAACGGCGAACGGCACGTGCGTATGGCCAACCAGCAAGACGTTAGCCGGTACGTCCCTGGTCTCCGATTGCCAACAGTCGGGGTCCCCTGGGCAGTATTTGAACAGGGGATCGGACGGGGTTGCATGACATAGTAGAAACCGGTATCCCTGAACGAACCGCTCCGCGATCAGCGGTAACTCCGCCAGATAGTCGCGTTGTTTGTCATCGAGCTGAGAATCCGTATACGCCAGCGTTGCACTGGCCATCTCCTTGAACGCATCTGAACAGCGAGGATCCGTGTGGATTCCGGCCGCGTTGTCGTGGTTGCCCCTCAAAACGACTCGGGCGTTGCGCCTGACGAAATCGACTACTTCCGCCGGCTCCGGTCCGTAGGTTACGAGATCACCCAGGACCCACATCTCATCGAAGTCTTTCGGCAGCGCGCGGACGGCTTCCATATTTCCGTGCAGGTCGGAGATGATCAGGATTCTCATCAGTTATAGTTGTGAGACATTCCCTTCGAGCACCCGGTCCCGCAACTGGTTCAACTTCTGGAGGTGGTCGCTAATCCGGGGTGCGTCCCGTCCGGCGGCCCCGACTAGCCTTTCCATCGTGGTGATAAGCGTGTCGAGGCGGCGGGCAGCATCCTTTTCGAGGAGATCCAGGGAGGCATTTACGGCGTCGGCCCACTGCGAGACCAGGCGCGATAGATTGACAAAAACGGTCTCTCCCACCTTTCGTTCGAAGTGACGCTTCACAGTGGAGCGGAATACGGCCATCGGTACCACGGCCGACAGCAACTCCCAATTCCGGTCGAAGACCTTCCCGACACGAACGTCGGGCGTGTGCGGCTCCCGGGTGTACAGTTCCACTTCAGTTGTCCTGAGAGGAACGCCGAGTGCTTCCAAGGTACGTTCAGAAAGGCGATTCCGAAAGTCCTGAAGGGACTTTGAAAGTTGCCTGCCGACGTGGAGCACGGGTTCTATGAACTGTTCACGATGCCGGCTCGACACGGCCGCCATTTCGCGGGTCAACGTCTTGCCCAGCCACCCATCGAATTCCACCAGCGCCTGATTGAGGTTGCGCGTCCATCCCGGAAATTCTGACTGCATTTCATCGAGGAGTCGCCTTCGCGTCGGTCCTTCCTCCCCATTCACGAAGGCCTCGAAATCGGTCCGCGATTGTGATGCCGCATGGCGGGCGATCAGCCGGAGAGCGAGACGCGTGTCTTCCAGACACTGTTTCTCGCCCAGAACCTTCTCCCGCAGGTGGTCGCGTTCCGAATCGGCTACTTCCGCCGCCTTCAGGGCCACACCCAGGTAGTCGGCGCACTCCCGCAATAGGGAGGTGATCTTGTGGCGCAGAATTGTAGCGCGTTCCTGACCAGCCTTAAGGTGGGCCTTCGACAGGAGATTTCGGTCGAGTTCCTCGCGAAGGTTTTCAAATCCGGGACGAATCGAGAATGGGTGCACTGGCACAGACCCGTTCCAGAAACGCGAGAGTTGCTTACGGACAAAGCTCTGGACCAGGGCGCGCTCTTCTGCATCGAGGACGTCTACTTTGGTCAACAATAAGCCGATGTGCGGAGTGTAGCGCTGCAGGTTTCGGATCAGTCCGACATCCTGTTCGGATAACGGCGGATCGACCCCGACGGCGACGAGCGCCATGCCAACATTGGGCAGCCAGTCGAGTGAGGCTTCCGTATTGTGGACGAAGACGCTGTCAAGGCCCGGGGTGTCGACGAACCTGATGCCCCGATAGCGCTCCATGGAGGGCAGCTCGAGACGGACCCGCGCGACCCCCTTCCGGTTTTCAGGATTATCCGACTCGGTGATGAACTGCCGGATAGAGTCTATCTCCACGTGTTCTGAGTGCCCGTCAAGGAAACGCACCTCAGCGCGTTCCGCGACTCCGTACTGGATTTCGGTGACAACCGAAGTGATCGGAATCACTCCCACAGGAAGGAGGGGGCGTTCTAGCAAGAAGTTCAGGAAGCTGCTCTTTCCCGCTTTGAAACGGCCCACAATCGCCACATTCAAAAGCTCGTCCTCGGCGAACATTCTGCAACTGGCGACGAAGTCTTCAAGCGCGGTGAGTTGGTAGCGCTCGCAAATAGCTTCGACTGCGCGCAAAATTTCATCGACGCCGCAGCGCGATGTCGTGGCTGTATTCTGCTCGTTCGTAGAGCACACTCCTGACGCCGCCGATCACGCGCCCGTGGGCTGCTGAAGGGCAGGTCGACGACTCACGGCAAGCCGGCATCGCCGAGCGGCGCCACAGAGGACCACTGGCATAAACTGTCTCCTGTTCGGATTGTCCTGGTGATTCGGCCGGGGAGGGGATTGACAGCCATTCCCACAGCAAAATCACTGTAGGAGTTATTGGCCGTCGCTGACGGCGGTTGTAGCGAACTCCACCGCTCTCTTCAATATACGACGGGAGCTGGAATTTCTCAATCGCACGGCGGGGCGCCGGAACCGCCCGACTTGAACCGGGCAGTGCCGTACCGGATTTCTACCCCTTGAGCTTGGGTTACTCGGGCTCTTTAGCGCGATCCAAAGGCAGAAAGGTCGCCCAAGCGTGGGTGTGTTCCGTCCCATCCGGGGCAACCAGCACCGCTTCAGTCTTCATAAGCCGGTGGTTCCGGCTGACAATCCAACCTCGGACCAGGAAGGCTTCTCCGGCAGCGACGTGGTGACGGAAGCGAACCCGAAGCTCAGCCGTTAGCGCTTCGATGCCCGTGCCGGCGACGGCCTTCGACATCGCTTCATCGAGAACCGTGCTGACCACACCGCCGTGGACAATTCCCCTGAAGCCCTCCCACGCGGACGATGGCGTCCAGGTTGCGGCGAACTCGCCATCATCTTGCCGGCGAAATCGAATTTGCAGTCCGTGCGGGTTTTCCTGCCCACAAGCAAAACAGCCCGATTGCGAGCGAGCTCGCAATCCATTCGGTGATTCCACCATCGCAGGTTGGGGTGGCATTCGGTTCAGCTTACGCAGACCTCCTGCTCCAGGGGGCACCACGCGAGATACGTCTGGTAGCCGCCGGAGAGATTGCGAACACGGAAGCCGTGCTGGCTCAGAATACGGCATGCGTAATAAGCTCGCTGTCCGGCCGCGCAGTTGATCCAGATTTCGCGGTCACGCGGGAGTTCATTCAATCTCGTCCGCAACTGGCCAAGCGGAATGTTCACCGCTCCATCTATGCAGCCGGCCTGAAACTCCTTGACCTCGCGGACATCGAGCACGAACACCCCCGCAGTATCCAAATCAGGCCACGAGGCGAGTTGCACGTCCCATGGAGCACGTTCGACGCCACCATTCCCGCCATATTCACTGCGTCCTTCGCAGATCCGTATTGTGGCGCGTAGCAGAGTTCTGCTTCTTCGAGATCGAAAACGGTAGCGCCCATCTGAATCGCCATCGCAATGACGTCAATGCGGCGCTCTACGCCCTCTTCACCGACGGCCTGAGCTCCCAACAGGAGTCCATCCGACCCGGGA
>DATJYJ010000097.1:0-4002 GCA_035578025.1 Verrucomicrobiia bacterium | reverse complement strand
ATGTCACACCTGGTGGATTACATGCGCTGGTACAACGACGAGGCTCGAGCGGAATGGGTGATGGCACAGGCAGCGGGACGGGGGAAACTCGCTGACGCGCACCCTTCGCCCGACTACATCTCCGGATTCATCCAGTTTGCCGACGGAGTGCGCGGCGTGGTCGAGTGCGGAGCGGGCGCCCCGGACGTGCCCGAGGTGGATTACTGGTGGCGCAAGTGCCGCATCGGCGCGCAGGGATCCGAAGGCTTCGCCGAAGTGCTCACCGGCGGAGGCTGGCGCGTGGTCAGCCGGCAGGTCTCCTGCTCCGGCGGCGGATGCATGAACTACGACCTCGACATGCCGCCGTACATCCAGCAAATTGCGGATTGGCTGGGTGACGAGCAGCAGGTCCACCCGTGCAATTTCGGGAGCGCCTGGGAGGGCTTCGAAATCATGATGGCCTGCTGCCGCTCGGCAGCCCGCGGCGGCCAGGTCAAGCTGCCGCTGGCTTCCGCGGAGAACGAAATCGAAATGCTGAAGTCGGCGTTGCCGCCGGACAAAGTACTGCTTTCCATGCCGGCGAACGCCAAAGAGTACGCAGCCTGATGGCGGGGTGAGTTCTATGTGTGGAGAGAAAGCCAGTGAAGGCTCGTTGCTGCCATTCTGGCACTGGAGACTGGTCAGCCTGGACCTTTCGAGAGTTTCGGCGCCTGCCCAGAAAGCGTCCGCATCGGCCAAACCCTGCGCGCGAAGCAAGCCGCGGAAGGCGACGAAGAAACCACCGGGGAGAAGGTTGAAATGAGACATCTGCTGCCCCTGCTTTTCTGCGGCGCGTGCCTGGCTCAGGGACTGCCCTGGATTCCGCTTTTCGATGGCAAGACGCTGAACCACTGGCGGTCCGAGGGCAAGGCAGCGTGGAGCGTCGAAGATGGCGCCATCACGGGGCGGCAAGGGCCGGGCGGCGGCGCCGGCGAGCTACTCACCGAAGACAAGTGGGCCGATTTCGAGCTCGAAGCCGAGTGGAAGATGCGTTTCCCCGGCAACAGCGGTATCTGGTTCCGCTACGTCGACTCCCAGTCCGCCTACCAGGCCGATATTCTGGACGAGCCGAAATCGTACCCCGATGCGCTCTCGGGATCGCTCTATTGCATGGGCAAGGCGTTCCTCGCGCGCAATTCGGACCCGTCGACGGTTCACAAAGACGACTGGAACCGGATGCGCATCCGGGCTGCCGGCGATTTGCTCGTGATAGCCCTCAACGGCAAAGAGGTAGTGCGAATCAACGACGGCACGTTCCGCGCGGCGGGACATATCGGCATCCAGGTCCACGCGGGGAAGGAGTTCGAGAACATGGAAATCCGCGTGCGCGCCATCCGCCTGCGGCCGCTCCAATAGGGAGAATCTCATGCAGAGACGCGATTTTTTGAGGACGGCGGCCGCGTGCGCGTTTCCGTACGTGGCGGCGCCGACGGTGCTCGGCGCCAACGACCGGATCCAGGTTGGATTCATTGGCACAGGCGGCCGCGCTCAGTACCTGATCGAGCACGAGGACTTCGGTGACGCGCGCATCGTGGCGCTTGCGGATTGCTTCGTGCCGCAAACCGCCCGCGCCGCCAAGCTGCATCCCGATGGCGGGAAGTGGGGCAGGTACAGCGACTACCGCCGCATGTTGGAGAAGGAAAAACTCGACGCGGTGTTCGTCGAAACCACTACCCACGCGCGCGTCCGCATCGCGATCCACGCGTTGCAGGCCGGACTGGACGTGTATGCCGAAAAGCCCGTGTGCCTGACGGTGGAGGAAGGGCGCGCGCTCACCGATGCCGTCCGCAACTTCCGCAGGGTGCTGCAGGCCGGCACCCAGCAACGCTCGATGCCGATCAACATCTATGCCAGCGGCCTGGTGGCCAGCAGCAAGATCGGCCGGATTGAAAAGGTGATCGTCTGCAATTTCATCGGGCCGGAGCGCTGGACGCCAAGACCCGAGCAGAAGATGCCGGAAGAACTCGACTGGGACCAGTGGTGCAACCAGACGGAGTTGCGGCCGTACCACACCGAACTGCACCGCGGTTGGGCGAAGTGGTGGGACTACGACGGTGGAGGGCAATCCTGGGGCGTATCGGGTTGGGGCACGCACTCATTGGACCAGGTACAGGCGGCGCTGGGGACGTCGCTCACCGGGCCGGTGGAGATCATCCCCGGAGAGCCGGGTCCGAAGTGCAAGGTAGCCATGCGCTACGCCCAGGGGACCATCGTCAGCCTGGAGCAGCCCATCATCAACGATCACCAGCAACTGGGCGCGATCTTCCAGGGCACCAACGGGCGAATCCAGATTCTGCGCGGCGACTTCCTCACCGACCGTCCGGAGCTGAAGAAGAGCGCGCCCGAAGTCATCAAGGAGGGGCCAGGGGAGAACGCCTTCCACCTGCGCAACTTCTTCGAATGCATGCGCACCCGCCACAAACCGAACGCGGACGTCGAGATCGCGCACCGTTCTACTACCGTGTGCCACCTGGTGAACATGGCGCGCGAGCTTGGCCGGAGTTTGAAGTGGGATCCGCAAATGGAACGCTTTTCCGGCGATGAGGAGGCCAATCAATTGCTCTCGCGGCCGCGCCGCGCGGGCTACGAACTGCCGAAGATCAGCTAAGTGCAGGGCCAGGTTTTCCGCATGCGCACCCTCGGAGGAACGGGGCAAGAAGGGGGCGTGGCGGCCGTGCCCCGCGGCTCGCAAGCGGCGTGAAGGCGCTTTTCGAGCGTCAGGCCCGGCGCTATCATCTGGTGTACCCGTGAAGGAGGTTCGTCATGGATTCCAGACGCAGTTTCCTGGTGAGCGCGATCACGGCCGCGTCAGCGGCGCGGGCTTTCGGGGCGAACGAACGAATCCGTCTCGGCCTTGTAGGCGCGGGCGGGCGCGGCAACCATCTCGTGAACATGGCCAACGCCAATGGCGGGATCGAGTGGGCGGCCGTCTGCGATGTGTGGGACGAGAGGCGCGACAAGACCGCGACCCGGATGGGCGGTCCGGTCAAGAAGTATCCCGACTACCGCGCGCTGCTCGATCAGAAAGACATCGACGCGGTGATTGTCGCCACGTGGGACCACATGCATTCGCGCATTGCCTGCGACGCGTGCCGTGCCGGCAAAGACGTCTTCGTCGAGAAGCCAATGACGTCGCTACCGATGCAGGGCATCAGCCTGGTGGAAGCGGTGCGCGAGACGCATCGCATCGTCCAGGTTGGCGTACAGCAGCGTTCCATGGCGCATTTCATCGAAGCCAAACGCCGGTTCATCGACAGCCGCGCCATCGGCAAGGTCAATATGGTGAGGACATATTGGAACGCCAATACCGGCTACCTCGAAAAGCCTCCCGCCGGCATGGAGAAGAAGCCCGAGGACCTGGACTGGGATGCCGCGCTCGGTTGGCTGCCCAAGATCCCCTGGGACCCGAAGCGCTATTTCAACCGCTTCGCCTATTGGGATTTCTCCACCGGGGGCCAGACCGGCGGACTTTTCGTGCACCTGGTGGACGTTGTGCACTGGTATCTCGGCCTGACACGCGCCCGGTCGGCCGTTGCGCTGGGCGGCATCTACCTTTATAACGACGGGCGAGACACCCCGGACAACATCAACGGCATCGTCGAGTATCCGGACAACCTCGTGGTGACCTTCGAGGCCACGCTCACGGACATGATCGGCAAGGAAGCCGTCGATATCTGCTTCCATGGCACGGATGGGCGCTTATCGATCTTCCGCCAGGGGTATCGCTTCATCCCGGCGGAGCGAGGCGCCGCGGAGGTGACCGGCGGCGCATCGAAAGAGGAAGCGCACATGGGGAACTTCCTGGAGTGCGTACGGTCGCGCAAGCAGCCCAATGCGGACGCGGTCTCCGGCCACTACTCGGCGCTCTCGTGCCACTTGATGAACATCGCTTACAGGCAGGGCGGGCGCGCGTTCTGGCAGCGGGAGTGGGACGTCTGAAACAGGAAGTTCCGAAGAGGAGCGTTCTTATGGCCATATCGGTCG
>DATJYJ010000096.1:0-3445 GCA_035578025.1 Verrucomicrobiia bacterium | reverse complement strand
GCGTCCGCCACGGCCGGCCGGACCGGCGGTGACCACGCGTCCCTGCCTGACACCCTCTCCGTTGGTCGTCATGCCGCGCACTTCGAAAACGAGTTCCCGGTCGCCGTAATTGAAACCCGCGATCAGCGTGTTCGGCGTTTCGGTGTCGTCGTCGATCCCGTACTTGCCGCCGAACGCCATCGCGGTCTTCGGCCAGTCCGGATCGCTCAGCGCCCAGCGCGCGATACCCATCTCGTGGACACCCTGGTTGCCGATGTCGCCGTTGCCCGTGTCCCAGAACCAATGCCAGTAATATTTGAAACGCTTCTCGTTGAACGGCCGCATGGGAGCCGGGCCCAGGAACAGGTCCCAGTTCACGCCCGCCGGGGTGGGACTGTCCGCCGTATGGCCGATCGACGGGCGGCGCTTGAAGCACAACCCCTTGGTCATGTACAGTTTTCCGATCAACCCCTCATGCAGCGCCGCCATGGCCTTGATCTTGAACGGCGTGCTGCGGTGCTGCGAGCCGATCTGCATGATTCGCTTGGTATCGCGCTGCACCTGCAGCATCTTCGCGCCTTCGTAGATGTTGTAGCAGGCCGGTTTTTCGCCGTAGACATCCTTGCCGGCCTTCATCGCCCAGATCGCAGCCAGCGCATGCCAGTGATTCGGAGTCGCAATCGATACGGCCTCGACTCCCGGATCGGCGAACATCTGCCGCATGTCCTCGAATTCCTTGGCCGGGTCGCCCCCGTCGTTCTTCAAACGAGTTTGCGCGCGCTCACGCGCCGATTGGTCGATGTCGCACAGCCCGGCGACGCGGGCCTCAGGCATCCGTGCGTAGATATCCACATGATTGCTGCCTCGGCCGCCCAGGCCGACGATGCCGACATTGATCTTGTCGTTGGCGCCCCAAACGCGGGACGCGGCGGCCGCGGTCATGGCTCCAAGGAAAAATCTGCGGGATTTGGGATTGGTCACTGCGAGACTCCTTTTCGGGGCTGATTATATCAAGACGCTCCACCAGCGGCCTTTGTTACCGCCGCGGCAGGGAGACCGTGATGTTGCGGAACTTGAGTCCGCCGGTGTGGTCGCCCTGAATGTAGAACGGGCCCGGTAGACCCTCGTCGGCATCCAGGGCGCCGCCGGTAATGCCCTCGATCTCCTGCTGGTCGATGGTGGTGACGCCGTTGCGGACCACGGTCACGATGCGGCCCACCAGCATGACATCGAACGTTTCCCAGGTTCCCGGAGTTCGCGGCATGTCTTTCGGCGTGATCCGCCCGTAGATCGAGCCGATCCGCCGCTCGGGCGGGTTGGCGCTCAGCGGCTCGTATTCGAGCTGGACTTCGTAGCGGCCGCGAAGGTAG
Source organism: Verrucomicrobiia bacterium (assembly GCA_035578025.1). GTDB lineage: Bacteria > Acidobacteriota > Terriglobia > Bryobacterales > Bryobacteraceae > Solibacter. Next base: position 2,096 of record DATJYJ010000096.1, on the reverse strand, counting down.
AAGCCGCTGTTGGCATGGTCCGGGCAGTTGACCTCGAAATGCACCTTGAAATCGTCGAAGGTGCGCGTGGTTCGAAGATTGGCGCCGTGCTCGTCGTTTACCAGCAAGCCGTCGCGGGCGACCCAATGGCTGTTGGCCGGATTGCCGATCGGCTCCCACCCGTCGAGATTTTTGCCGTTGAACAGCGGCTCGGCATCGCCCCAGGCCTTTGGCGGCTCCCGCTTGAGCGCCGGCGCGCGCACGCCGTTCAGGGCGGTGCGGTTCTGTCCGCGAACCTGTGTGCCCGTGAGCTTGTCGCCCGCCGCCTCGAGTTCCCAGGTGGTGGCCTCGCGATTGCCGGACGCCGCCGTGATGGTGAGGATCAGACGGCCGCCTTCAACCTTGGGGTTCTTCAGTTGATAGACGTTGCCGCCCGTGGGCTGGTACCACACATCGAGGGCCCCGTTCTTTTCCGTGATGCCCAGCCAGGAGGCCCGCATCGGACCCATGTTGAAGTCCCATCGTCCAACGAACGGCCCTGCCGTCTGTGCAAGGGTTGGCGCCAAGGGAACCAATGCGACCAATACAAGAAGAAGGGTGATGCTCAAGCGGTTGTCCGATTTCGGCATAGTGTCTCCGCTAGCATCATAATTCGTTTCACATGGTTTTCGCCTCGCCGCGCGAACCTGCACCTTCATCAGCGGGTCGTGCGCTCCAGACTTGATTCCTCCTGTCCGCGCAGGCTGGCCCACCGGTCGAGCACCAGGGCGAGATTGCGCAGGTTGACCGGCTTGCTCAAATAATCGTCCATGCCGGAATCCAGGCACAGCTCGCGATCAGCCGGAAATGCGTTGGCGGTCATCGCGATTACGGGCGTGTGCCGCCGCCCGCTCTCGCGACGCCGTAGTTCACGCGTTGCGGCGTAGCCGTCCATGCCGGGCATCTGGCAGTCCATCAGCACCATGGTGTACCGCGGTTGGTTCAGAGCGTTGAGCGCCTCTTCGCCGTTGGAGACGACCTCCGCGGCATAGCCCAGGCGCTCCACCTGAAGCCGTGCCACACGCTGGTTGACGGGATTGTCTTCCACAATCAGAATCCTGCCCTTCTCGGCGGGTTCGTCCGCGAGATGCGGGGCGGGCTCCCCGGCTTCAGCCTGAGCGGTCATTTTCGAGCCCGCCGTCGGCGCGCATGCCGGCGGACCGACCCGCATACGAACCGTAAACCAGAAGATCGAGCCTTTGCCCTCGGCACTCTCGAGTCCAATCTCCCCATCCATCAACTCGACCAGGCGCCTGGCGATCGCCAGACCGAGACCGGTACCGCCAAAACGGCGGGTTGTGGAGTTGTCGGCCTGAGTAAATGCGGTAAAGACCTGCGCCTGGGCCGCCGCCGGGATCCCGATCCCGGTATCCCGCACCTCAACCCGGAGCCGAAGCAGCCCTTCTCCTTCCGGCCGGCCTGCCGTTCGCACGACGACCTCCCCGCTCTGTGTGAATTTCACTGCATTGCCTACCAGGTTCAGCAGCACTTGGCGCAGCCTTGCCTCATCTCCAATGACCCGGCATGGCACGGAGGCATCCACGTCCAGGACCAGCTCCAGCTTTTTGGCGTGCGCCGCCGGAGCCATCAGGTCCACGGCGGCTTCTAACACGTTCTCCGGATCGAATTCGGCCGATTCCAGTTCCAGTTTGCCGGCCTCGATTTTGGAAAAATCCAGGATGTCGTTGATCAGTCCCAGCAGATGCGCTCCCGACTGACCAATACTGGCCGCGAGGCTCTGCTGTTCCAGCGAGAGCGGAGTCTCCAGCAGTAGTTCCGTCATTCCGATCACGCCGTTCATCGGGGTACGAATCTCGTGGCTCATGTTGGCCAGGAACTGACTCTTCAGGCGCGTGGCTTCTTCGGCCGCGGCCAGGGCCTCAGCCAGCGCCGCGTTGTTCTCACGCAACTGCCTTGCGTATTCGTCCAGCCGCCGTTGAGCTTCGTAGCGGTCTGTCAGGTCGATCAAGAAGGAGCGCAAGCCGTCGATCGAGCCATCCACGGCATGAATGGCAGACTCGTGAACCTCGATGCGAATCGCGGAGCCGTCCTTGCGCTGGTAGATGCGTTCGTAGGGG
>DATJYJ010000095.1:0-7333 GCA_035578025.1 Verrucomicrobiia bacterium | reverse complement strand
CTGCCGAATCGTCTAACTTGGCAATGCGTTGAGCTTGGGGAATCTGGCTGGGCTTGGCCTCTTTCGTGCCGCTTGCCCCGGCATCCAGCAGAATCCTCAGATTGCCGGCCGCGCCCGCGAGCGCTGCGGACATGACCGCATCCGAGCCTTGGGCGTCGACGGCTTTGGTATCGGCGCCATGTTCAACCAGGTACCGGACCACGTCCTCAGCCGAGCGGATTCCGGCGGCGATCAGTAGCGGCGTGGTGCCTCCTGTCGATGCGTTCACATCAGCTCCGTGCTCGACCAGGAGCTTAATCTTCCCGAGATCGGGGATGGCCCTTATCAGGGCCGTGTGGCCAGCCTTATTGGAAGCGTTCACATCGGCACCGCGGGCCAACAGGAACTCGAGATCCGTGGCTGTTGCATAGACGGCTGCCTGCATGAGCAGGGTATTGCCGTCTGCATCACGCGTGTTGATATCCACTCCCTTTTCGACGGCGGCCGTGACGCTCGACGCGTCGCCCCGCCGCAAACACTCAAACAGGTTTCGAGCATCCGGCGCCTGGCAAATCGCCAAATTTGCGAACGAGACGAGCGCTCCAATACTAATCAACGAGTAAGTTCTCATGGTGCCCCTCCTCACGGCCCCTCTTATGGGTCGTGCTCACTTGCTAGTGTAGTGTCCCACAAATAGCTGGACAATGATCTAGGCACGGAGCATAATCAGTTATGCCCCGCGTCCTTGATCCTCTCGTTCTGTCATCGGAGCAGCGCAGCGAACTCCAACGCTGGGTGGTAGCGAGGGGAACTCCGCAGCAAATAGCGCTACGGTGCCGCATTGTCCTCGCGGTCGCCGCTGGCAAGACGGAACTGGCGATCGCCGGCGAGAACGGCGTGAACCGTAAGACGGTTCGTCTCTGGCGCGAGCGCTTCCGCGGTGGCGGGCCCCAGGCGCTTTGGGAGATTGCTTCAGGGCGGGGCCGGAAACCCAGTTACGATGCAGCTCGCATCAAGGCTGTGATCGACGCCACATTGCAGACCAAGCCCAAAGGAAGCACGCATTGGAGCTGTCGGACAATGGCCGCAGCGCAGGGGATCGGCAAGTCCAGCGTGAGCAGGATTTGGCGGAGCCACAACATCAAGCCACATCGAACAGAGACATTCAAGCTGTCACGAGATCCGAAATTCCTCGAGAAACTCACGGACGTAGTCGGGCTTTATCTGAATCCTCCCGACCAGGCGATTGTGCTTTGCGTCGACGAGAAGAGCCAAATTCAGGCTCTGCAACGCACCCAGCCTGGGCTGCCGCTGAAGAAAGGGCGCTGCGGCACCATGACGCATGACTACAAGCGACACGGAACCACGACTCTGTTTGCGGCGCTCGATGTTCTCGCCGGCAAAGTCGTCGGCGACTGCTATAAGCGCCACCGCCACCAGGAGTTTCTGAAATTCCTGCGTCGCCTCAACCGAGAGTTCCCTGGAACGACGCCGCTGCACCTGGTGATGGACAACTACGGCACTCACGGCACGCCCGAGGTGAAGGACTGGCTTAACCGACATCCTCGGTTTCACGTGCACTACGTTCCAACCAGTTCCAGTTGGTTGAACCTGATTGAGCGCTGGTTTGGCGAGTTGACCAGCAAGAGAATTCGCCGTGATTCCTTCTTGAGCGTCGACGACCTCATCGCCGCCATTAACGAATTCCTCGCCGCCTGGAACGAGAACCCCAGGCCGTTTGTTTGGACGGCCACCGTCGAATCCATCGTGGCCAAACTCGCGCACTGTCGCCAAACTCTTGAGCAGATCCAGCCCAGCTGCACGGCGACAAAGAGCCGAAAACGAAGGTCCAGCTAATTCGGGGACACTACACTAGCACGTACCGGCATTCCTCCGGAAAGTTCTCCGCTACTTCCACAAACTGGCGTCTTCCGTGCGACTTATCTGGCCGACAAGATAAGTCGCACGCGCGCAGGTATTTCTTCAAAGCGCTGGAGTCGGACGAGCAGCACATGGGTCCGGCATTGCACCTGATCGGGCGTTTGTATGCGGTGGAGGAGCGTGCGCGTGAATTCACGCCGGGCGACCGGCTGGCGTTGCGGCAGCGCCTGTCGGCGCGGGTGATGGAGAAGTTGCGCGGGTATCTGGAGAAGATTCGGGGCGAGTTGCTGCCGAAGAGCCCAGGGGCGCGGGCGGTGCGTTACGCGCTGAATCAGTGGGACGCGCTGACGCGGTTTCTTGAGGATGGCGATTTGGAAATCGATAACGGCGCCAGTGAGCGGGCGAATCGGGGCGTAGCGGTAGGACGTGGCAACTGGACATTCTTCGGCAGCGACCGCGGCGGACGGACGGCAGCTGTATTGCTGGGCTTCATCGCAACCTGCAAGCGGTGCGGCGTGGAGCCGTTCGCCTGGTTCCGCGATGTACTGACGCGGATTGCCACGCATCCGGTCAACCGCCTCGCCGAGTTGTTGCCGCATAACTGGAAGGCGCTCGCGCCGAGTCAGGCTTGATTCAGCTCGCGAAGGCGCCCCAACTCTCACGCTCTCATGATGCCGGACGTTGGCGCACGTCTGGCAGTGCGGTTCACCGGACGCTTACATATGGCCTACCAGCGGGGCTCCCGTCGCTGGCGACCGCCGCCTTGGGATCCGCGTGAGAATCCGCCACGCCCACCTTCAGTCTTCGGGCGCGCCTCGTTAACGTTGAGCGCGCGGCCTCCCAGGTCGGCGCCATTCAGAGCCGCAATTGCCCGATCCGCCTCGGCCGAGTCCGTCATCTCGACGAACGCGAAACCGCGCGAACGCCCGGTGTCGCGGTCCGTGACCAGGTTCACTCGATCCACTCTTCCGTACGGCTCGAAAAGCGCTCGCAAGGACGATTCAGTAGCGGAAAAATCCAGATTGCCTACGAAGATGTTTTTCACCTTGTGGCTCCTTCTGTCTTTCAATTGTGCGAGCTAAACGAGGCGAATGGGAGCGGCCAAGTTGTGGCAGGACCATTAAAAGGCAGCACCATTTTATCACTCAGGCGACGCTCCGAGCCGTTCGCAGGCAAGGCTCTACAAGTATGCTCTCTAGAGGTACCCCGGCAACCGCCTTCCCATCAGGCATTCCAAACCCAGATTTCGCATGCACTCCGCCACTGTTCCGAGCGTCATCTCCTCAAAGATAGATATGCGCAACTTCGTTCTGTGCCTGCTCGCCGCCGCCGAGCTGAACGCCGCGCTCATCCGGGGAACCGTGGTCGAACACTCGTCCGGAAAACCACTGGCCCGCACTCTCGTGGTCCTGGTACCGGTGCCCGGCACGCCTGGACCGACCCAATCGCTGCGCACGAACACGTGGGGTACCTTCGAGTTCACGGCGCTGCCCGCGGGTGCGTATCTCCTGAGCGCCAGCCGCCGCGGATTTCCGCCCGTGCAGTTCGGCCAGAAGACCTGGCGCGCCGCCGGCACCCCGATCGCGGTCGCCGAAGACCAGTCCGCGTTCCTCACCGTGCGCATGCCGCGCTACGGCGCCATCACCGGCACGGTCGTCGACGAGAACGACGTCGGCCTGCCCGAACACGAAGTCGTCGCCTACCGCAATACTCGCCCGCCGCGGCTTGCCGGCCGCGCTGCTGCCGATGATCGAGGCATCTTCCGCATCCCGGGTCTCGATCCCGGCCGTTATCTCGTCCGCACTGTGGGGCGTCAGTATGAAGACGGCGGCTACCTACCGACTTTCTATCGTGAAACTTTGCGCGTGGAGGAAGCCTCCGTCCTCGATGTCGATCTCGACCGCGATACCGCCGAAGCCAAGGTCCGTCCCTTCCCCGGAAGCCTGTTCACGATCGATGGCGCGGTTTACTGCACGTGCGGCCCCATCACGCTCACGCTCGCATCGGATATCGGGCGTGAGACGCTAAACCTGCCAGGGGATCCTACCCGGCCGGGCGTTTATCCGTTTTCGTTTCCGAACAAGCCGCCGGGTCCTTATGAAATCTGGGTTTCCGCTCCTGGAACCCGCGGGCCGGAGGGCTCTTTTACCGCCATCTCGCTGGAGCGCGACCGCCCCGGCCTGCGCATCAGCCTGCTGCCGCAAGCGTCGGTCTTTTTGTCTTTCAAGGGTCCGCAAAGCCAGACCATCGATGGGGGGACGCTCAAATTTCAGGTGCGCCGCATCGATCTTGCTGGCGAATCCGAACCCGAGAACCTGCGGATCAATGCCGGCCGCAGCCAGTTCATTCAGGGCCGGTGGCAGGTCCGCCTGATCCCCAACGAATCCCACGTGGCGACGGACTTCCGCGGACCCAGGGGCGAGCGGCCGGAAGGCGGACGCGGCGACGGCTGGAACGAAATTCTGGTCACGCAGAACTGCATGGTCTCCTACGTTCTGTCGAGCAAGCCCGCGGCTGTTCACGGCACCGTCACCAGCGGCGCCCACGAGCCCGTCCGCGGCGCTCCCGTATATCTCGAACCCTGGGACCCCGTGCAGCGCAAGCGTCTCATGGAGCCTCTGACTGTCCGCAGCGATTTGCACGGACAATACCAATTCATCGGCCTCGCGCCAGGCACATACCGCCTGGTCAGCACCTTCGAATACAACTCACCGGACTCCGCCGACATTGACGACATGTCCCCGCACACGTTCGTCGTTGAAGAAGGCCGAGATCAGCAGCAGGACCTCGACCTCTACATCATTCGATAGGCTCTTTTCGCTAGTGGCAGGGCAGGCGACAAAAAAACGATCGTCCGCCCACGGAGTAGAATAGCGGTGCTATGAGGCTCGCGATCTGTCTGGCTCTTCTCTCCACCACTCTGCCTGCCGCGGAGACTCCTCCGCTCACGCTGCTCGTCGGCAACAAGGACGAAAACTCACTGGCGTTTGTCGATCCGGTCAACGGCAAGGTGCTCGGCCGGGTCCCGACCGGCGAGCAGCCGCACGAGGTCGCGGCATCCACCGACGGCAAGCTCGCATTCACGTCGAATTACGGCACGGGGCAGAATCCCGGCAGCACCATCTCGGTAATCGACGCAGTCAACATGAAGGAGATCCGGAAGCTGGATATCAGCCCTTTTCGGCGGCCGCACGGCCTGTTTTTTGCGGATGGCAAGTTATACTTCACCGCCGAAGCGAACCGCGCGATCGGCCGCTACGATCCGGCGGCGAACAAGATCGACTGGATCATGGGCACCGGGCAGAACTCGACGCACATGGTGATCGTGGCCAGGGACGGCACGATCTTCACAGCCAATATCGGCTCCGACACGATCACGATTCTGGATCGCAATAACGCGACTCCCGTGCCGGTGGGCAAAGGACCGGAGGCCATGGACCTCTCGCCGGACGGCAAAGAGCTGTGGACGGCGCATTCGCGCGACGGCGGCATCTCGATCATCGACGTGGCGGCGAAGAAGGTGACCGGCAACATGAGCATCGGAACCAGGCGGAGCAATCGTTTGAAGTTCACACCCGACGGAAAGCGCGTGCTGGTCAGCGATCTCGACGCCGGCGAACTGATCGTGATCGACGCGGCTGCGCGCAAGGAGACCCAGCGGCTCCCGCTGGGCAAGTCGCTGGAGGGGATCCTGATGGCAAAGGACGGATCGAAGGCGTATGTCGCGGTGACCGGCGAAAACAAGATCGACGTGCTCGATCTGAAGACGCTCAAAGTGACGGGCAGCCTGGATACCGGCAAGGGGCCGGACGGCATGGCATGGGCGGACCGCAGATGATCACGCGACGGGGAGCACTGTTGGCGGCCGTGAGCGCCTCGCTGGTGCGCGCGCAGAGCGATGTCGAAAAGCTCCTTTCGCTTTACGATTTCGAGTCCGCGGCACAAGCGAAGATGGTGCGAGCCGCCTGGGACCGCGTCGCCGGCGGCGCGGCTGACGAAATCACGCTGAAGTGGAACCGCGAGGCCTACGATCACATCCGCCTCAGGCCGCGGGTCCTGTTGGACGTCTCCAGGATCGATACGCGCGTGACCCTGTTGGGCCAGGAGATGCCGTTCCCGATTCTGCTTTCCCCCACCGGCTTTCAGGGACTGATTGCGCCGCAGGGCGACCTGGCGGCGGCCAAGGGCGCGGCGAAGGCGAAGGCGACTTACGTCATAGGCGCCAGCGCGTCGATGAAGGTGGAAGACATTGCGCCCGCCACCACCGGGCCGGTCTGGTTCCAGCTCTACGTGCAGCGGGATCGCGGGTTCACTCGCGAACTGGTGCAGCGGGCTGAAGACGCGGGATGCCGCGTGCTCGTGGTGACGGTGGATTCGCCGACGTTCGGCATGCGCAATCGCGAGCAGCGCTCCGCAAGCGAACTGCCGCCGCGCGAGCTGCCGAACCTGAGGGGCCGGGATTACCTGGACCCTACGCTCTCATGGAAGGACATCGACTGGCTGCGCGGATTCGCGCGGCGACCGGTGCTATTGAAGGGAATTCTGAATCCCGATGACGCGGCGATTGCCGTCAAGGCCGGAGTTGCGGGCATCATCGTTTCCAACCATGGTGCCCGCAACCTGGACACGGTGCCGGCAACCATCGACGCGCTGCCGCTGGTGGTGGAGCGTGTCGAGGGCAGAGTGCCGGTGATCGTGGATGGCGGCATACGGCGCGGTACGGACGTAATCAAGGCGCTGGCGCGCGGCGCGACGGCGGTCGGGATCGGCCGGCCCTATCTGTGGGGACTTGGGGTGGCGGGCGCGGCAGGCGTCACGCGGGTGGTGGAGATCCTGCGCAACGAACTGGAGCTGGCGATGGCGCTGATGGGGAGGCCGACGGTCAGGAGTATCGACCGTTCGGCGCTGTGGTAGGGGGAAGCTTGTGTGCCGGCCGAGTGTTGGCTGCATCCAGATGACGCGAGACAAAGGACGAGGATAGGCGCAGCTCGTAGCACGCCAGGACGTCCGAAACCGGGTGTGGGACAGGCTTGAGCCTGTCCGGGACCGGCTGAAGCCGGTCCCACAGAGCTCGAGTTGATGACTTCATTTCTTCAGTACCTCTTCGAAGAACGCCATCGCGCGGCCGTCGCGCGACTGGCCGAGCGAGTTCATGGCCTGCTTGCGCACTTCATTGTCCTTTGTCGTCTTGGCGAACTGAATCAGCAGCGGCACACCTTCCCCGTCAGGCATCTGCTGCAGGGTGGAGATGGCGCGGCGGCGAACATTGTTGTCCGGATCGTTTTCGATGATGGTCTTCAGCGCGTTGAGCACGTTGGCGCCGGAGCGGCGATTCAGAGCCGAGACTGCCGCCGCGCGTGTGCGCGAGTTGGGGTCCTTCTGGGCATAAGCAATCAGCAGGTCGGTGGCCTCGCTCTCTTTGCTGCTTCCGAGTGTGGAGATGGCCCGCTCGCGGACACGCTCGTTGGGGTCG
>DATJYJ010000094.1:0-25131 GCA_035578025.1 Verrucomicrobiia bacterium | reverse complement strand
CGCATCGATGGCCCACACGTTGTCGGGCGAGGAGGCATAGATCATGCCATCGGTGATGACGATGCCGCCGCCGAATCGCGCCGGGCCGCAGGTGTTGACCTCGCCCGTTCCGAAGCCGCCGACGATGATCGGCGCCGGCGGCGCCACCGGACCGCCACGGCCGAACCCGCCGCCACGGCCTCCGAAGCCGCCGCCATCGGAAGGCGGTGCGCCAGTCGGGCCGCAGCCGGTGGTGATGTTGGTCGAAATCCACTCCAGGCTCAGATTCTTCACCGTGTCCGTGTTGATCAATTTGAGAGAGCTGTAGCGCTTTCCGGTGAGGTCGCCCGAATAGCTGGTCCACTGGTCGGCGAGGGGCTTGAGCATATCCGCGGGATCGAGACCCCGCTGGGCGACGAGCACCGGCGAAAACAGGAGCGATGCAGCAAGTAGTTTCTTCATCGAAAGCCTCCTCACTTCAACGTTGCCAGATAGGCCGTCACGTCGTGCATGTTCTTGTTTTCCGGGTCATCCAGCGCCAGGACCATTTTCTTGTGCGCTTCGTTCGGGTCCTTCACTTCGACCTTGGGCACATCGCCATCGCGAGCGATGGCCTGGCGCGAGCCATCCGGCAGCGTCAGGACGACGATGAAATCGTCTTTTCGTACGAGTTTGCCTTGCAGCTTGCGGCCGTCGGGCATAGTTACGGTGACCGGGTTGCCGGCGCCACCGCCACCGCGGCCGCCGAAGGGATTGCTGTTGCCCGAGCCGGAGACCCAGGCGTTCTGGAGGGATCGCGGGTCGGGGTATTTCGCCGCCAGGCCTTTGAGGTCGCCGGTGACGGAATGGCAGTTGGCGCAGGCCTTCGCGAAATAGATCTGGCCGGCCTTGGGGTCCCCGACCAGGATGTTCAAGTTCAGGCCGACGGGATTTCGGCCGGGAGGGCTGCCCTGGCCTCCCGCGGTTGCAAGGACGCCGTGGATGTACTCCGCGACCGCTACCGTGTCGGCCTCGATCAGCGTGAGACGCGGCGTGTGTTTGGCCACTTCCGCCCCGATGATTTCACCGTGCTGATCGCTCAGCGAGGGAAGCGATCGCAGGAGGCTGACGCCGGTTGGCGAGCCGCGGAGGTCGGGCGCGTGGCAGGACGCGCAGTTGGTTTCGTACAGTGCCTTGCCGCGCGCGAGCACATCCTGCGAAGCGAGCGGACGAGTGAACTGCGTGAATCCGCCGCGGCGTCCGCCACGACCGCCCTGGGCTCCCCGGCCGCCGCCCGCGAATCCCTGGCCGCCACGTCCGCCGGGAGGGCCGTTGGCATCGGTCGGTGTCTGCGCCAGGGGAGCGGAGGCGGCGCCCGCTGCCGGTCCGAAGTTCCTGGATACGTACTCGAGCACAGCGGAGAACTGCTCCGGGGTGCCCTCGGCTCCCGCCGAGATCATCTTCTGGATGGAGGCTCTCCAGTCGTCACGGCTCTGGCGATGTTCCTGAATCACGTCGGGTTTATGGCACTGGCTGCAAAGCTGAAGGGTTGTCTCTTTGCCGGCCCCATCGGGCCACTGTTGGGCAAATGCGACGGAACAGATGGCAGCACAGAACAGCAGACATGGCTTAGTCATATGGATGGAACTGCTAATTGATGTTCAGGCGTTCCGCTGCAGCATGGGGTTACACCATGGCTTGATCCAAGTCGAGGCCGTATTTCAACTATTTCCAACCTTTGCCCGACCCGCCTCGTCCAAAGGGCGAAAACGAACGAGAATGGTCGGAGCGAGCCAACTGGCGTTGAGCAACCGGCTGCAAACAGGCGAGTACTCCAGCGAGGCCGAACTGCTGGCGGCGTGCCGCCGGCGGGACCCGGCTGCCATGGAACAGTTGTACCTGGCGCACGGTCCACGGCTGAAAAGCATCGCGTTCCACATTCTGCGCAACCGGCAGGACGCCGAGGACGCGGTACAGGAAACGTTCGTGAAGCTGTATCGCGGGATCGAAGGCTTTATGGGACAGGCCAACATCGGCACGTGGCTGTGCCGAATCGTCATCAACGCTTCGTACGACCTGGCGCGCAAGCGCAACGCGGGACAGGTTTCCGACCTGCCCGCCGAGAGGTTGCGGAGCGAGCCTCGCCTTCCACTTAAAGTTGCCCTGGACGACGCGCTGCGCCGCGTGAATCCGCGCCATCGGATGGTGTTCCTGCTGTTCGAAGTAGAGGGCCTGCGGCACTCGGAGATCGCGGCCATTCTGGAAATCCCGGAGGGCACCTCCAAAGCCTGGCTCTTCGAAGCCAAGAAAGAGCTGAAGCGGATGCTCACGGAGGCGCGGCCATGATTCTGGAGTGCAAGGACCTGGAGCGCGCCCTGCGGACTCCGGAGCTGATGCCGGACATGCGGGCCCATGCCGAGACCTGCGCCGCATGCCGGGAGCAGCTTTACCTGTGGGCTGAGATTTCGCGCGTGGCTCCGCAGTTGCACGCGGAGTGGGAGAGCCCGTTCCTCTGGCAGCGCATCCGCGCCAACCTGGCGGACACGGCGCCCCGCCCGAAGCCGCTTTGGAGGCGGTGGGTTGTGGCAGCCGCGCTCGCGGGAGGACTCGCGCTGGCGCTGATCCAGCCGTGGGCGCCCAGGGGTCCGCAGAGTCCGGATCTGCTGACCGACAGCGCGCTGGCGGATGTGCAGCGCGCGGAGACGGCTTACGCCCGGTCGATCGAAAAGCTGGCGAGCGTGGCCGCCAAGGATCTCGACCGGTCGCCATCGCCGCTGGCCGCGGTTTACCGGGAGAAGTTGCACGTGCTGGACGCGGCGATCGCGGAGCTCAAGACGAACGTGGCCGGCAATCAATACAACGCTTACCTGCGGACGGAGCTGGCGTCGCTCTACCGGCAGAAGCAGGACACGCTCCAGGAATGGTTACGGAATGAAAATGCGAATCCCAATCGGAACTAGTTTGCTGTTGTTCTGCGGCGTGCTGTCCGCAGGGCCGCGCGAGGAGGTCCGCCGCGATTTCCAGAAGACCGCCGCGCTTCCGGCGGGACGGAGGCTGAGCGTGGACAGCTCGCTCGGCAACGTGAACATTCGCGCGCAGAGCAAGAACGAGGTGACCGTGATCGGCGCCATCCGCTGCTCGGCCGATACGGCGGCGGAGGCGCGTTCCTGGTGCGACCAGATCGAGATCCGGGTGGATGAGAGCGGCGCGGGGATCACGGTGCGCACGCAGTATCCCAACCATCGCAACACGCACAACCTGGGTTGGAGCGTGAACCTGGACATCGCGATGCCGGAGGGAGCGCCGCTCGATGTGCGCAACCGGTTCGGCGGCGTGACGGTGCAGGGCGCGCGCGCCGGCACCGACATCAACAACAGCAACGGCAACATCTACCTCGCCAATACCCGCGGGAACGGGCGGATTCAGAACGCGTTCGGCAACGTGGAGGTACAGACCTGCGACGGCGACCTCTCGGTGACCAACGGGAACGGCTGGGTGCGGGTGACCGACGTGACGGGCAGCGCGGAGATCGGCAACCGTTTCGGCGACGTTCGGGTGATCAACACCGGAAAGTGGCTCACGGTTCGGGGCGGCAACAGCAAGGTGGAGGCGGAGCGTGTCGGCGGCATCGTGAACATCACCAGCTCGTTCGGCGATGTACGGGTTGCGGACGCCAGGAACAACGTCACGGTAAACGACCAGAACGGACGGGTGGAGGCCAGGATGGTGGCAGGCGCGGCCGACCTGCACACGTCGTTCGGCGGCGTGAGGTTTTCGGGGATCGGCAAGGGCGTGACGGTGCAGGCGCAGAATGCCGAGGTCACGGGCGAAACGGTTGGGGAAGCGGCGTCGATTCAGACCAGCTTCGGCAACGTGGATGTGCGCGGGATCAAAGGCGGAGCGCGCGTGACCGCCGGAAACTCGACGGTCCGGCTGACGGACATCGGCGGCGAAGTGTACGCCAAGACCTCGTTCGGCGGGGTGACCGTGGACCGGGCCGGCGGTCCGGTGACGGTAGAGGACGGCAACGGGAGTGTGACTGTGATCATGGCGCCCGGCCAGGGCTGCAGGCCGATCGCGCTGCATACGAGCTTCGCGCCGATCCAGGTGACGCTGCCGGCAGGCGCGGAGTACGACGTGACTGCCAAGACGTCCTTCGGGCGAATTCATTCGGAACATGAGCTGACGGTGAACGGCGCCCTCGGCGGCGATCAGATCACGGGCAAGATCGGCGGGGGCGGATGCGAGCTGCGGCTGACGAATCAGAACGGCAATATCGACATACTGAAGCGCTGAGAGCGGATCAATTATCCTGATTTAGATGACCCCGCGGCTGGACAGGCTGAAGCCTGTCCCACGATGAGAGTTCTGGTTTTGGCCGTTTTCCTCTTGGAGACGGCAGTGGCGCAGGATGCGCAGGTTCCCGAGCAGCGCTGGAACCTGAACGTTCAGGCGACCTCGATCGGCCAGTATCACGGCGCATTTCCGGCCGACTATTCAGGATCGTTGAGTCTGGCCGATCACCCGGAGGCGGAGGCGTCGCTGACCACGACCCTGTTCTTCGGGCTGCGGCTGGCGCGCGACACCTACGTCTACGTCGATCCGGAGGTCGCGGGGGGCCGAGGGTTCAGCAACGTGAACGGGATTGCCGACTTTCCCAACGGCGAAATGCCGCGCGTGTCCACGGCCACGCCGAAACCGTACCTGGCGCGGCTGTACGTCACGCAGGATATCGCGCTGGGCAAGCAACGGGAAAGCGTGGAAGACGACGAGCAGCAGGTGGGCGGGTCGCGTCCCGAGCGGCGCTACTCGATCACGCTGGGACGATTCACGGTCACCGACTTCTTCGACAACAACCGCTACACACACGATCCGCGCACGCAGTTCATGGGTTGGGCGATCATGTACAACGGCGCCTGGGACTATCCCGCGGATACCCGCGGGTACACCTGGGGATGGGTGCACGAGCTGCACATGAAGCGTTGGTCGGTGCGCTACGCGAGTGCAGCCGAACCGCGCACGGCTAACGGACTGCGCTTCGACCGCCGGCTGCTGGTGGACCGCGGGGACGCGATCGAAGGCGAAGTGCGCGCCGCTCCGAACGGGCACCCCGGCGTGGTGCGGACGCTGGCGTACTTCAATCACACCGATTCGGGACATTACGCGGATGCACTCAAGCTCTCACCGCCGGACATTACGGCGGTGCACAAGCCCGGCACGTTGAAGTATGGCTTCGGTTTGAACGTAGAGCAGGAGCTGACCAAGGAAATCGGCGTATTCGGGCGGCTGGGCTGGAACGACGGCAAGACGCAGAGCTTTGCCTTCGCGGTGATCGACCGGCTGGCGTCGGCGGGGGTATCGGTTTCCGGAGTGCTTTGGAAGCGCCGGAACGACACGGCGGCGACTGCGCTGACCGTGACCGGTATCTCGGGCGTACACGGGCTGTACCTGGCCAGCGGCGGATACGATTTCATGATCGGCGATGGCACACTGCGCCGCGGGCCGGAGTATATCTCGGAATCGTACTATTCGGCGCGCCTGTTTCCCGGATTCTTCGCCACGGTGGACCTGCAGTACATTACCAACCCGGCATACAATCGCGATCGCGGACCGGCAGCGGTCGGGTCGCTACGGCTGCACTACGAGTGGTCGCTGCGGTGACAGGCAGCAAGCAGTAGCGGGCCACGGCAGCGAACGTGTACGGATCGGTCGCTGCGGCGGGGACGAATACGGTCGGTTTCGGCGGCTCCGCCGGAATGGATAGGGCGGTTCACTTGAAGGTAAGCTGCGAGCCGGCGCCGAACTCCTGGGCGGTGGTACTGACGTCTTTGATGAGGCGGTGCCCGTCGATGGTCCGGATGGGGAATTGGCGGCCCCAGTAGTAGAGGACGCCGGCATCCTGCTCGAGTGGCTGATCGTAGTGCTGCTCCTTGCTGATCCAGAAGGCATTGGCGGGGTTGTCGAAGCGGTCCTTCTGAAGCGCGTAGGTCACGTGGAACCGGGCGCCTTTGCGGAAATTGCTGGACATGGGCCCGCGCGTGATCGGCGTGTCGTGCATGACGGGCACGAAATCGCCATTGCAGCCGGAGTCGACCACGCGGCCCTCGATGCTCAGCGGAAACGAGGTGGCCGGATCGAGCTGGATCTCCGCCTCGATCGAAGCCGCGCATCGCACGCTGTATTCGGGATTCTTCTGCCGCGACTTGTCGGGCGAAACCGCGATGGTGATTGCCTCGGCGGAGCGCGCCGTGACCCTGGCATTGGTGCTCTTGAGCAGAAGTGCCACCTGGAACGGCGTGCCGATGGCGTTGTAGGCCTGGCAGCGGTCCTCGGGAGCCGCGTCTTTGAGGTAGGGCTCGTGGTGGTCGCCCCACGACGTGACGGCGTTGCAGCGGCGGCCATTGCCCAGAATTACCGATTCGGAAGTCACCGACGGAAACCGCTGGAGCACCTTGCCGGCCTTGTCGGCAACGGCCCGCGTTTCGGTCGAGGTCCAGTTCCAGTGGGTTTCGTTCTCGAGGTTGTGCTCGAAGGCGGCCACGGCCTTGGCCAGCAGCCCGGCGGCGCCGGATTCCGCGGCGGCCGCCGGACGCGCGGCGATCACGCAGAAGAGGGCGCAGGCGGCATAACGGAGCATTTCCTCCAGACTACAGGATCATCGCGCTTTGTGCAGCCTGTCGAGTGTTACGCGCGCGGAGGAGAACCTCTCGGCGGCGCGTTCCAGGTGAGGGATGGCTTCGGCGCGCGTAGCCGGGCTGATGGCGAGAACCGAACCGAGGACCAGGTGTGCCTGGTCATATTCGGAATCCAGGCGCAGGGCGGCGCGGGCGCTGGACTCGGCATTCGCGAATCGGTGGAGCTGAAACTGCGCGTAGGCGAGGTTGCACAGGTTGACGGGATCGGGTCCGCCGATCTCCAGGGCGCGCTGGGACGATGCCGCCGATTCCTCGAAACGGTTCAGGTGGATCTGTTGCACAGCGAGGTTGGTGTAAGCGCCGGCAAATTCCGGCGAGATCCGAATGGCCTCCTCCAGCTTGTCGATGGCCTCCTGGTACCTCCCCGCGGAAGACATCCGGGAAGCCGCCGTAAGTGCCTGGACCGCCTTCTTCCCGGGCGGGTGACTCAACTGGCGGAAGGAAACCGTGCCGGGCGCCGAAGGCGTGCGGCCAATTCCCGGGAGGCGGACGGTCAGTTCCGTGATGTGATCGTAAATCGTCACCTGCTGCTCGTGGACCGTCTGTCCGGCGGGATTCGTGATGCGCAGCAGATAATCGCCGGAGCGCACCTGGCGAAATTCGAAGCTGCCGTCGAGCGCCACGTCGACGCGGTGTATGTCGCCGTGGTTGGTGACGTCCTCCATTCCGACGAACAGGCCCTGCACGGCCGTTCGCGATTCGGCGACCAGTTGGCCACGAAGGACCTGGATCTCGCCCGCCGGCAAGGCGAGCGGCGTCGCGAGAAGGAAAGCGAAGTACGAGGACAGTGTCCGGGTAAGCCTGGGGGCCACGGTGCATCCTCCGGTCGGTTATTGGTAACGGGGGCTGTCGCCGTGGACAATCTGCCTACAACAGAAAATGTAGGCGACACGTCGCCGGGTGCGCAAATCAAAATTTTCTATGGTCTCCATCGGCACGGGACGGGTGTTGCGGGTTCCTTCGTACAGAGGTCTTCACACCTTTTGAACTCCACGTCACGATTAATTCTTCAGTTAGTAACCTGCAATACCTGCATGTCATTCCGATATTATGGGGTGACGTTATAATCCGCGTGTGTCGATTTCAGGTAAATTGAAAATCAAGGGCCTGGTTTTGACCGTAACCGCAGTGGCTGCATTCGCTGCGCTGCCCGCCGTCCGGCGATCGGACGGCTGCCGTCTGCTCCTCGCCCTGACCGGGTTGCGTTTCGCTTGTCTGTCGGTTGGCGCCAGCGTGAAGTACACTTACTATCTGGTTCATATCATTCCGTACTTCGCGGCGCTGATCGGAATCGCCATAACTTATACCTGGTATTTAAGCGGGCGCAAGGCGCGATTACTCGCTGCTGCCGCCCTGGCGATGTACTTCGGCGTACAGACTTCCGCCCTGGTTCATTCGGCGGTATCGTAGTGGATCCCACATATTACGCAGAAGTGTTCAAGACCGCGACCCTGAAAGGCATGCCGTCCCCGCATTACTTCGATGAGATGATGCGCAGCAGGTACATCCTGATTGCAGAAATTCATGGTTACCGGAGCTGTCGCCGGAGCGAGGCCAAGGCTTCCGCTAATGCTGGAATTGTCCGGGCTGGTGGTTGACCGGCGCGCTGGCCAAAGCGTTTTCCCGGACAATGGCGGTCAGCTTGGCGTTCAGATCGCGGGTTCGCGCAAACAGCAGCAACACGAGGAGCGCCAGGCCGGGGATCGCGAGGTACGTGATCAAATCTACGCCGCGGCCGATTCCCACAAAGTTCGCCAGGCGCGTGGCCACTGTGGGACGCAGCACCAGCAGCGCCGCAACCCCAAAGCACAGAAAGATAAGGGCACCGTCGGACGCCCGCGACCGCAGCCGGGCGAAGTAGAGTACCACCAGGACTGCCAGGAGCGTTACCAGGATGGGCTGTGCGAGTATCATTTCGTTAACTTCGACATGACCAGGTCAAATAAGATGCTGATCGAACCTGATATCTTCTGTCCTTTAAGTTGAGAATAATCGGAGTAGGTGATGGTGATCGGCGCCTCTTCGTACCGCAGCGCCGCTTCGCGCACCTGCTGCAAAATTTCGGTAGCGTGGGCAAAGCCGTTCTCCTGAATCTGGATCCTTTCCAGGCCCCGCCGCGACAGCGCGCGAAAGCCATTGTGTGTGTCCGAAAGGAGCATGCCGGTCATGGCCCAGGAGACCAGGATTCCACCCTTCAGCACAATCCGCTTCTTCAACGGAACGCGCGCGGCGTCTTCTTTGCGCAGAAATCGCGACCCGAAAACCACGTCGGCGCGTCCCTCGAGAATCGGCTGAATCAGGGCTTCAATCTGCCGGTAATCGTGCTGCCCATCGGCATCGAAGTGCACAGCGATCTGCGCCCCGGCGCGGAGCGCATAGGTCATCCCGGTTTGCAACGCGGCCCCCTGGCCCAGGTTCACCGCGTGGCGGATATACACGATCGGGAGTCGCCGGACTTCGCCGGTATGGTCCGTCGATCCATCGTCGACAACCACGACCCGGTAACCGGCGCTGAGTAAGTTCTCCACGGTCACGCCGATGACCCTGCCCTCGTTGTGTGCCGGCACGATCACGAGTACATGCGGTCCGAGGCTCATTGTTGTCAGAGTACGGCATAGAGCGGAATCTTTTCAACTTTTTCGGTTGAAATTCCCGGTACGGAGTACGTGGTAATCCAAAGTGAAGTCGAGCGCCTCAGAACAGTCTGGTACAATGAAAATCCGATTTGTTCAGGCCGGACGCGTACTCTCATATCCTTGATTAACTACGATGTTATGAAGAAAGTTCTAGTCACGGGAGGCGCCGGATATAAAGGCTGCGTCCTGGTTCCAAAGTTGTTGCGCAGCGGCTTCGAGGTAGTGGTGTATGACCTGATGCTGTTCGGTTCCAGCGGCCTTCCCGCCGATCCCCACCTCACTGTGGTGAAAGGCGACATCCGGGACACCAAGTCATACGCCGAGGCGGTCCGGGAATGCGACGCAGTGATCCATATGGCATGCATCTCCAATGACCCCAGCTTCGAGCTGGATCCCCGGCTCAGTACCACCATCAACTATGACTGTTTCGAACCGATGGTCAAGGCGAGCAGGGACGCAGGGGTGCGCCGATTTATTTATGTTTCCTCGAGCTCAGTCTACGGCGTCAGCGATGCGCCGGAGGTCACCGAGGACCATCCGCTGGTGCCGCTCACCGATTACAGCCGCTGCAAAGCCCTCTGTGAGCCAATTCTGCTTGGCTACCGTACGGCCGATTTCATCCCCGTGATTATGCGCCCCGCCACAGTCTGCGGTTACTCACCCCGGATGCGCTTCGACCTGACGGTGAACATCCTCACCAACCACGCCGTGAATAAGGGCGTAATCACGGTGTTCGGCGGCGCCCAGAAGCGTCCGAACATTCATATCGACGATATCTGCGATCTGTACGTAAAGATGCTGGAGTATCCGGACAAGGAGATCGACTCCGAGATCTTCAACGCAGGCTACGAAAACCATACCGTGTCGCAGCTTGCCCGGATGGCGCAGACGGGAGTGGAGCGTGCGTTTCCGGAGAAGGCACCGATTCGCATCGAGACCACAACCACCAACGACAATCGGTCCTACCACGTCAGTTCGAAAAAGATCGCCGCCAAGTTGGGGTACACGCCGGAGCGTACCATCGACGATGCCATTCGGGACCTCTGCTGTGCGTTCCAGGCCGGCAAGTTCAGCGACAGCATGGACAACGAAGAGTACGTCAACGTAAAGCGGGTCAAGAGCCTGGGTTTGCAGTGAGGCCGGCCGGCGCTGGCCGGGAGGAGCAAGATGACGACCGCAGCCGTCGAATCGAAAAGCAACAGCAAAGTCCTTCCGCTCCAGGACCTCGCCGGAATCGTAGCCGATCTACAGCGCGAGGGAAAGGTGGTTGTCCAGTGCCACGGTGTCTTCGACCTGATGCACATCGGCCACATCCGCCACTTCGAATCGGCGAAGAAGCTGGGGGACGTGCTCATCGTCACCGTTACACCGGACCGATATGTCAACAAGGGGCCGAACCGGCCGGTTTTCGCCGAGTCGCATCGCGCGGCGGCCATTGGCGCCCTGGCCTGCGTCGACTACGTAGCGATCAACCAGTGGCCGATGGCCACCGACACCATCCGCCTGCTGAGGCCGAACATCTTCGCCAAGGGCTCCGAGTACCGCGACACCGCCAAGGACCGCACCGGCGCCATCGCCGCCGAGCAGCAGGTGATCGACGAGATCGGCGGACGGCTGGCGTTCACCGATGACGTCGTGTTCAGCTCGTCCACCCTGCTCAACCGGCACTTCGGCGTTTTTCCCGAGCGAACCGAACAATTCCTGGCCCGTTTCTCGGCAGAGCACACTTCCGGCGAGACCCTGAAGTGGCTGGAAGATGCCCGGCAGCTCAAGGTGCTGGTGGTGGGTGAGGCGATCATCGACGAGTACCAATACTGCGAGACCATCGGCAAGGCCGGCAAGGAACCTGTGCTGGTGGCTCGCCACATGAGCACGGAGCGCTTCCCGGGAGGGATCGTGGCGGTGGCGAATCACGCCGCCGCGATCAGCGGCCACGTGACCATGCTGACCTGCCTGGGCCGCATCGACACCCAGGAGGAGTTCATCGTCAACCAGACGAAGCCGAAGGTCGAGAAGCTCTTCCATTACCTGGAGGAGGCGCCCACGATCATCAAGCGGCGCTTCGTGGAGCATTACCCTTTCCAGAAGCTTTTCGAAGTCTACCTAATGGCCGACATGGACCAGCACTCGGCGCAGTCGGACGCTATCTGCAGCCGCCTCTCCCGGATTCTGCCCGAGTTCGACGCGGTCATCGTGGCGGATTACGGCCACGGTATGATGACGCCGGACGTGGTCTCGGTCTTGTGCGAGAAAGCGCCGTTTCTCGCGGTGAACACTCAGGTCAACGCGGGAAACCACGGCTTCAACACGGTTTCCAAATATCGCCGCGCGAATTTTATCTCCATCTCGGAGCGCGAGCTGCGCCTGGAGGCCCGCCGTCCGCGGGGCGACCTGCGCGAAATCGTTAGTGAAGTAGCGGGCCGTCTCTTCTGCGACCGCATGATCATCACGCGCGGCGAGCAGGGCAGCCTGTGCTACAGCCGGGAGGAGGGCTTCTTCGAGGTTCCGGCGTTCACGGGGCGCGTAGTGGATCGCGTCGGCGCCGGGGACGCTGTGCTGGCCGTGACCGCGCTGTGCGCGGCGCGGCAGGCGCCCATGGAGATCACCGGTTTCATCGGCAGTTGTGTGGGCGCGATGGCGGTGGCCACCGTCGGCAATCGCGATTCGGTGGAAAGCGTGCCCCTGCAGCGGTACATCGAGTGCATTCTCAAGTGATCTGCGGAATCGATTTCGACAACACGATTGTCACCTACGACGAGCTGCTGTGCGCGATCGCGCGCGAGCGGGGGCTTGTGGACAACGGTCCCGTACAGACAAAGCGCAATATCCGCGACCGCATCCGGCAGCTTCCCAACGGCGAAATCGAATGGCAGAAGTGCCAGGCTGTTCTCTACGGCCAGCGGATCGGCGAAGCGCACGTGATTGAAGGTGTCGTACCTTTCATCCAGCTCTGCCGGGAGCGAGGCATTCCGGTGCACATCGTCAGCCACAAGACGGAGTTCTCCGGGTACGATACCACCCGCACCAACCTGCGCGACGCCGCGATGAACTGGATGGCAGCGCGGCGGTTCTTCGATGCCGGCGGCGTCGGCCTTGCACGCGAGAACGTGTACTTCGCGGCCACGCGCGCGGAAAAGATCGAGCGCATCCGGAAGCTCGGCTGCACCCATTTTATCGACGACCTGGAGGAGACCTTTCTCGAGCCGGCTTTTCCGGCGGCCACGGCGCGCATCCTGTTCGAGCCGGGACGCGAGTCGCCGGCCCCGCAGGGCGTCGCGCTCATGAGAACCTGGCAGGAGATCCGTGAATACGTCTTTAGCGCCAACTGACCACTCGATCGACAACCTGAAGAGCATCGCGGAAGACCTGCTCGGCAGGGGCGGCCTCGTGCTGGAGAGCATCGAGGGCGGGCGCAACAGCCGCGTGTACCGCCTGTTGGCGCCCGACGGCTGTTACGCGTTCAAGACCTACTTCCGGCATGCCTCGGATTCGCGCGCCCGCATGGAAACCGAGTTCGAAAGCCTGGAGTTCCTGTGGGAAAACGGCGAGCGCATGACGCCGCGCCCGATGGCCGCCGCGGGCGGTCAGGACTGCGCCATCTACGAATGGATCGACGGCGAGAAAATTGCGCCGGGAGAAGTTACGGGCGACGACATCCGTACTGCCTGTGCCTTCCTGGCGCGGCTGGCGCATTTGAAGGACCGGCCGGGCGCGGGCCGCCTGCGTCCCGCCTCCGAAGCCTGCTTTTCGGCTCGCGCCCTGGCGCATTGCCTGCGCGGCCGGCTGGAGCCGCTGCTGGCGCGATCCGGCCACGACGAACTCGCGGATTTTCTGCGCGAAGAACTGTGCCCCGCTCTGGATGCCGCCTGCGCCTGGAGCCGCGACCGCCTGGGAGATGCATTCGACCGCGATCTCCCGCGGGAACACCACACGCTCAGTCCCTCCGACTTCGGGTTTCACAATGCGCTGCGCCAAGCCGGCGGCCGCCTGGTGTTTCTCGACTTCGAATACTTCGGCTGGGACGACCCCGTAAAGATGATCTGCGATTTTCTCCTGCACCCGGGAATGGAGGTGCCGCCGGATCTGAAGCGGATGTTCGCTGCCTCCATGCTGCGCGAATTTTCCGAGGCCGCCGTACGGATCAGGGCGTTCTATCCTCTTTACGGCCTCAAGTGGTGCCTGATCCTGCTCAACGAATTTCTCCCGGCCCATCTGCTGCGGCGCCAATACGCCGGCATGAGCGAGCACGAGCGCGAACTCCGGCAAACCGAACAACTGGCGAAATCCAGAAGCATGCTCCGCGCGGTACTGGCGGACAATTACCGCTTTCCATATGGCGACTAAGACCGCACCCATCAACACGACCCCGCTCGACGAACGCTCGCGCCGGTTGCGCGAAACCATCGTGAAGGCCATCAAGGCCGGCAATCGCGGCCATGTCGGATCGTCGTTCTCCCTGGTCGAGATTTTTCGCGTCCTCTACGATGACGTGCTTCGCTACGATCCGCAGAACCCGCTCTGGCCGGGCCGCGACCGCTGCATCCTCAGCAAAGGGCACGGGTGCCTGGCACTCTACGCCGTGCTCGCCGACAAGGGCTTCTTCCCGGAAAGCGAGCTCTGGAAGTTCTGCAAGCCCGACGGGATCCTGGGCGGGCACCCGGAGTACGGCAAGGTGCCCGGCGTCGAGGCTTCCACGGGCAGTCTGGGTCACGGGCTCTCCATCGGAGTGGGTATGGCCATCAACGCCCGCTTCGAAAAATCGCCGCACCGCGTCTTCGTCGTGATCAGCGACGGGGAATCCAACGAAGGCTCGGTGTGGGAAGCCGCGCTCTGCGCCGGCAAGCACCGGCTCCACAACCTGGTGGTCCTGCTGGATTACAACAAGCAGCAGTCTTACGGCACCACATATGAAGTGCTCGATCTCGATCCGCTCGCCGACAAGTGGCGCGCCTTCGGTTTCGCGGCCGAGGAGGTGGACGGGCACAACGTGGGCGAACTGCGCGCCGCGCTGGCGCGCACGCCTTTCGCTCCGAACCGGCCGAGCATCATCATTTGCCACACCATCAAGGGCAAGGGCATCAGCTTCGTGGAGAACAATCTGAACTGGCACCACAAGACCAAGATCTCCGACGAAGAGATGCACGCCCTCATGTCCGCCCTGGGAGCCAATCATGCGTAAGACCTGTCTCGATTGCGTCTACGAGATCGCCAAGGCGGACCCGCGTGTGTTCTTCATCGGAAGCGACCTGGGCATCGGCACGCTCAAGCAGTTCAAAGCGGAGATGCCCGACCGCTACTTCATGGAGGGCGTAAGCGAGGCCAACCTGATCGGCATGTCGGCGGGGCTGGCGCTGGAAGGCAAGGTGGTTTACGCCAACACCATCGCCACGTTCATCACGCGCCGCTGCTTCGAGCAGGTCTGCCTGGATCTGTGCCTGCACAACGTGAAGGTGCGGCTCATCGGTAACGGCGGCGGTGTGGTCTACGCGCCCCTTGGTCCCACTCACCTCGCCACCGAGGACATCGCGATCATGCGGGCACTGCCGCGCATGACCATCCTCGCGCCGGCCGACGCCACCGAGATGCGCCGCATGATGCCGCTGACCGTAGATCATCCCGGGCCGATCTATATCCGGCTGGCCAAGGGGGGCGATCCGATTGTGACCCGCGAGAAGCCGTTCGCCATCGGCAAGATCTTTCCCATGCGCGAGGGCCGCGACGCCGTGATCATCACCACGGGTGTGATGCTTCAGCGCGCGCTGATCGCAGCCGAGACACTTCACGCCAGAGGTATTGAAGCCGCAATTCTGCACTGCCCGACCGTCAAACCGCTCGACGAAGACGTGATCCGCGATTATGCCGGGCAGGCTCCGGTGATCGTCACAGTCGAAGAGCATACCACCGTGGGAGGTTTGGGCAGCGCCGTCGCCGAGGTGATCGCAGAGGCCTGCTTCCCTGCCCCGAAGCGGTTCCGGCGCATCGGCATCCCCGACGTTTTTCCCGATCAATACGGCTCGCAGGATACGCTGCTGGCCCGGTACGATATCACGGCCGAGAAGATCTGCTCTACCATAGAGGCTCTGCAAAACGGCAACCGGTACCACTGATCCGATGTTCCCCGCACGACACAGGTTCAACCAGGAGACTTGATGGGACGCTTAATGAACATTGTGACGCCGCTTCACAAACGCGCCAGGCGGGAGTACCTCCCGCGTATGGTGGACGACAAAGTCCACTGCATGCTGAAGGCAAAAGAATACGAGTTCGACTACTGGGATGGCGATCGCCGCTATGGATATGGCGGCTATAAATATGACGGCCGCTGGAAGCCCGTCGCCCAGACTTTCATCGACACTTACCGCCTCACCAACAATTCCAGGATTCTGGACGTGGGCTGCGGGAAGGCCCACCTGCTGCACGAAATCGCGCAGCTTCTCCCCGGCGCGGAAGTCCACGGGTTCGACATTTCGCGGCATGGGATCGCCGACGCGCCGGAGGCCATCCGCCCGCACCTGTTCCGCTACCGTGCGCAGGACGCCTTTCCGTTCGGCGACAAGTATTTCGACCTCGTGCTCTCGCTGGGCTGCCTGCACAATCTGCGCCTTTTCGAGCTGAAGACCTCGCTCGGGGAGATCGAGCGCACCGGCAAGCAGGGCTACGTGATGCTGGAGAGCTATCGCAACGAGCTGGAGCAGTTCAACCTGCAATGCTGGGCTCTCACCTGCGAATCGTTCTTCGACACCGCGGAGTGGATCTGGCTCTACCGCCACTTCGGCTATACGGGCGACTTCGAGTTCATCTATTTTGAGTGATCGCGCATGAAAATCAAGGCCGCCATCCTCGAACAACTTCGCTCGCCGCTGGTGCTCGACGAGATCGAAGTCCCCGCCCTCGAATGCGGCCAGGTGCTGGTGCAGATTCATCAGACCGGCATCTGCGGCGCGCAGATCGGTGAAATCGACGGCAGGAAGGGCGAAGACCGATTCCTGCCCCACCTGCTCGGCCATGAAGGCGGCGGCGTGGTGCTGGAAACCGGCCCCGGCGTGACCCACATCAGGAAGGGCGATCACGTGGTGCTCCACTGGCGCAAGGGCGCGGGCATTCACGCGCGCACCGCGAAATATTCCTGGAACGGCCGCACTGTCAATTCCGGCTGGGTGACCACATTCAACGAGTGCGCCATCGTCTCCGAGAACCGGCTCACCCCGATCCCGAAGGACATCCCGTTCGACGTCGCCGCGCTCATGGGGTGCGCCGTCACCACCGCGCTCGGCCTGATCAACAATCTCGCCCAGCTCAAGATCGGCCAGTCGATCGCGGTCTTCGGCTGCGGCGGAGTCGGGCTGAATGTGGTGCAGGGCGCCGCCATGGTTTCGGCCGACCCGATCATCGCCATCGATATCTATGACGACAAGCTGGCCCTGGCTGCCGAATTCGGCGCCACGCACCTGATCAACTCCGCCAAGTCCGATGTACGCGAGGAGGTCCGAAAGATCGTGGGCCCGGCGGGCGTGGACGTCTTTGTCGAAAACACCGGCCTGGTGCGGCTCATCGAGACCGCCTATCAGCTCACCGCCAACACTGGCAGGACCATCCTGGTCGGCGTGCCCAAACACGATGAAGACATCACCATCCACTCGCTGCCGCTTCACTTCGGCAAGGTGCTCACCGGCTGCGAGGGGGGCTCCACCGACCCGACCGTGGATATCCCGCGCTACCTCCGCCTGTACCAGCGCGGGAAACTCAATCTCGACCGCCTGATCACGCACCGCCTGCCGTTCGCCGAGATCAACAGCGCGCTGGATAAGGTCCGCGCGGGCGAGGTCGGTCGCTGCGTACTATCCGTGACCTGATGCCGCACCCCAGAACCGTCATTCTCGGCGCCAACGGCTTCGTCGCGCGCGGGCTGAGCCGCCAGCTCGAGGCCGTCAAACATCCCTATCGCGCGGTCGGGTCGCGCGAGGTGGATCTCACCGACCCCGCCGCCATTCCCAAACTTCGAGCCATCCTTGGGACGTCGGACGCGCTGGTGATCTGCTCGGCGCTCACGCCCGAAAAAGGCCGCGATCGCGCGACCTTCCTCCGGAACGTGCGCATGGTGGATCACATCTGCACGGTGCTCGCGACGACGCCCTGCGCGTACGTGGTCTATATCAGCTCCGACGCGGTCTACAGCGGGTGCTCCGAAGATATCGACGAGCAAACCTGCTGCGAAACCGCCGATCCCTACGGCCTGGCCCACATTGTGCGGGAGAAGATGATGCAGAGTGCTTGCGCGGCCGGGAACATCCCACTCGCAATCCTGCGGCCCGGCGCGATCTACGGAATCGAAGATACGCACAACGCCTACGGACCCAATCGCTTCTTCCGGACGGCGCGAGCCGCCGGCAAGATCTCGCTTTTCGGGGAAGGAGAAGAGCAGCGCGATCACATCTATATTCGAGACTTCACCCGCATCATCCAGCTTTGCATCGAGCAGCGGGCCACGGGCGTCCTGAACGCCGTCACGGGCATGTCACCGACGTTCCGCGAGATCGCGGCCGCCATTCAGCAGGCGGTGGGCGGCAACGTCGCGATCGAATCCGCTCCCCGCGCGGTTCCGATCGTGCATCGCCGGTTCAACCCCGCTGCCTTGCGCGCCGCGTTCCCGGAATTCCATCCCACGCCGCTCGAGGCCGCTCTGCGGGAGATGTCGGCCAATTCCGTCTCCGCGCCATCCCGTGCTGTTGAGGCGCGGCCCAAGCCCGCTCCGGTCGAGAGCCCGCTCGATCTCACGCTGCTGGTCCCCTGCCTCAACGAAGAGCGGCACATCGCGCCTACCCTGGACTGTGTTTTCGACGCCATGCGAGAGCTGCCTTATACCTACGAGGTGCTCGTGGTTGACGACGGCTCGACCGATGGGACCTCAAAGGTGGTGGAGGAGTACTCCGCCGCGCACCCAGACCTGCCGCTGCGGCTGGTGCGGCAGGCAACCAATCGCGGGCTCGCCCGGACTTATGTGGACGGCGCGTTTCTGGCGCGCGGCACTTATTATCGCCAGGTATGCGGCGACAACGTCGAGGCCAAGGAGACCCTGCTGGCCTCCCTCACCCGGCTCGGGCAGGCGGATATGATTATCCCCTATCGCATACAAACGCCGGGAAAATCGGCTTTCCGTGAATGGCTTTCCAATATCTACACCAGGCTGGTCAACCTGCTCAGCGGGCACCAGATCCGTTACTACAATGGACTCGCCACGCACCTTCGCTACAACGTGATGCGCTGGGGACCGTATTCGTTTGGTTTCGGCTTCCAGGCCGAACTGATCACGCGCCTGCTGGATGAGGGTGCGAGCTATGTCGAGGTGGAAGTGGCCGGAAGCCACACCGAGAAGGCCGGGAAGAACTCGGCGCTGAACTTCAAGAATTTTCTCTCCGTGGCCCACACGCTGCTGGAAACGGGAATCCGGCGTGTCCGAAAGAGAGCGTTCAAAAAATAGCCGTCCGAAGCAGGTCGGAAGAGAATAATTAAATGTATTCTGAAGTACCTATCATCATGCGAGGCAAAATCGACGCTCGTGGGAGATAATTACTGGATGCGACGCATGACCTTATGAGGAACAAGCTTGCCACCCTGGTGAACCGCCTGCCGTTGCGATCGCTGGCCCGCTGGTGGATCGTCGGCATGGCGTTTCTGTTTGTTGGGACCGGGATTCTGTACCTCGCCAGAGATATCCTCCGCCTGCCTGTGATTCTTGCCACACCTGTAGCAGCGGAGCTTACGCTTCTGGTTCGGTTTTTGGCCAACGATTCGTGGGTTTTTGGACAAGGGAATCCAACCTGGCGGCGTCTTTGGCGGTTTCACGTAGCCAGTGCGGGAGGCTTTGTGATCTGGATGGCGGTTACGAACGGCCTGTACCAGGTTGGAGTGCACTATTTGATCGCCTCTGTGATCGGGAGTGCGTGCTCGATGTGCTTCAGCATTATTACAAACTTCCTCTGGGTCTGGAGGCGTAAGGCAGGAAGTGTTTCATCAGCAGAGAGTCCCAGTGTCCCTATGAACTTAGCCCAAGTAACCAAGGAAGCGCCCAGTGTCGAATAACTCACTTTCCTGCCGGGTTTGCGGGGCTTCCGCGATGCAAGAAATAAGCGAGTTCCGTCCGATGCCGCGTGTTACGTCCGATTGCGTGCCATTTCGCTCGGATGGCCGGCTTTTCGTTTGCGGCTCGTGCAGCGCGGCCCAATCTCCCGCTGATCAGCAGTGGTTCGACGAGATCAGCGAGATCTACGGGGCCTACCGTATATATTCACAATCGGGAGGCGTCGAGCAGCACGTGGTGGATCCCGCCACCGGCCAGTTCCGCCGCCGCAGCGAGGTGCTGATGGACCGGCTGTGCGAGATCCCCGGTTTCCCACGATCGGGTTCCGTCGTCGACATCGGTTGCGGCAATGGCGGCACCTTACGGGCCTTCGCCGGCCGCGGGGGATGGAGCTTGAACGGCCTGGAGATCAACGAAGCAAACCTCGCCGAGTTGAGCTCGATTCCAGGCTTTCATGCCTTGCACACGGGAGAGCCGCGGGATCTGCCTGGCCGTTTCGACGTCGTTACGATGGTACACGCTCTGGAGCACTTTCCCAGCCCTTTGCCGGTGCTGAGGGATCTGCATTCCAAGATCTCACCGGGCGGGCGCCTGTTCGTCGAGGTGCCGGACGCACTCGCCAACCCCTTTGACTACCTGATCGCGGATCACATGGTGCATTTCAGCGGTCCGGCGCTCGGCAGGCTGGCCACCGCGGCCGGGTACGGAGTGGAATGCCTGTCCGACGGATGGGTGCACAAGGAATTGTCGATGACCGCGGTCCCGCGGCCGGAAACTCACCGGTGGGACGCCACGGCCGATGGCGAATCCGTGGGACGCGTTCGTGCCCAGCTGGCGTGGCTCCATCGCGTCGCGGACGCCGCCCGGAAGAGCCTAGACGAGGCCCCGCAATTTGGCCTCTTCGGCACTTCGATCGCCGCGAGCTGGCTGTGTGGACTCCTTGGCGACGGGGTTGCGTTTTTCGTGGATGAGGACACGAATCGCGTTGGTCACACCCACTTGCGTCGGCCGATACTCAGCCCGGCGCAAGTGCCGCCCGGTGCGGTTGTTTTTGCCGCTCTCATCCCTCGTATCGCTCACCGGGTTGCCGGGCGCCTGGCTGGCGCCCAGTTCGAACTCCGCATGCCGCCCGAGTAGATCCGATGCCGTGCGATCACGGGCCGAATGCGCATATCACCGTCTGCCCCAGGCGGTAGACCAGCCTGTAACCATTTCGCTGCAGACTCTCTTCATAGGGTTCGCGATCCGCCGTCAGGATCAACACGCGCGGATGATGGTGATCGAAGTCTGCCTCGATGGCGGACTCGGAAGGAATACCGTACGTACGAAGCTCATTCGCGGAAAGCCGATGAGCAATCAAGGTGCCGAAATCTTGACGATCTTCTGGTGAAGACTGCCCACGAGCCCAGCGTCGGTTCGCAGGGCGTGGTAGCCGAGGTTGTTGAA
The DNA here is from genome assembly GCA_035578025.1 of Verrucomicrobiia bacterium. Classification (GTDB taxonomy): domain Bacteria; phylum Acidobacteriota; class Terriglobia; order Bryobacterales; family Bryobacteraceae; genus Solibacter. The sequence goes on along the minus strand of DATJYJ010000094.1, from coordinate 4,318 downwards.
CAAATAAGCCGCCGGTGCGTTCACAGCCCAGATCAGATTCGGCAGCAGGCCGGCGCCAATGCCTAGAGCAAACCAGGCATAGCAGGTCGACAGCCGGGGCAAGGATTTCCGCCGGGCATCGATGCACATCACGAAAACCGGTATCGTCGCCGCCAGAAACAGTCTGGTGTCAATCCCGGTACAACAGCTTGCCGTGGAGAACGGACTTGGCGGCGAGGAGATAGAATCCTTCGTCGTAATCTACCAGACGGTGCCTGGAGACCGCGATCAGTACGGTTCCGAGCACGAGGACAATTGTAAAGAGGGATACCACGGCACTTCGCCCTAACCGCTGCTCCCCGACCGGCAAAAACCGAGGTACAAGACCCTTGCTACTACCTTCGGAAGACATACAACGTGAAATTTCCTGCCGGCGGCTCAACCGCGGCTCGATATCCCGCCCGCGACATACGATCCTTGAGCCAGTCCGCCCACGTGTCGTCTTTGTCCACGAACAGCACTTCGGGTACCGCTGTCAGCCGCGAGTCGATCAAGCCGCTCAGGTATACCTTGGCCTCTTCTATGGGCGCCACGGGCATCGGAAGCAGCGGGTTCGAGATGGGGTATGCCACCAGGGACGCGAAAAGGTAGCTCTCGGGACGATTGCCCGCTCGCCAGTCGTAAAAGAGCGACTGCTGTAACAGGCTCGGAAAAAAGACGGGAACGTTGGGCCGGGCCCGGACCATGCGAATGACGGGAAGCAGTTCATCCGGTCCCTGCTTCCATCGAGTGAGGATCAATGGATTTGCCGCGAACGCCAACACGCCCGCCATAGCCCAAATCCGTGCTCCGCTCGCTCCGAACGCGCGGTAGCCGAGATACGCCAATACGAGGGCCTGTCCCGGATACGTAAAAGCGAGATATCTAGGCACGAAGACCGTCATCAGCGTCGCCCGTGAGATGACGAAAAACAACAGCGGCCCTATCAGCCACCAGCCCATTATCAGGACGATCAACTCCGGTTTTCCTTCCCTGGCAGTACCGGCAGTCCTCGGATACAGGAAGCCCATCACCACAGCCGTGATCAGAAGACCTGCCAGAAGCTCCGACGGCCCGAGGTAGTCGGTGAGATCGCGAATCGAGGGGGCATGAAGGTACGGCATGGTGGCCCGCTCGCGCACCAGGGACCGAAGGTGCGGGACCAGAGGAAGACACAGGAGCGGAATCGCGCACCACGCGCAGAATACTTCCCAGATCCGGGTTCTACGCCCGCCTACCAACACGACATAAGCCACATAGACCGCGTGAACCGCCAGGACCACGGCGAAGAAATAGTGGAGATAGAAAACCAAAAGCGACGCCAGGAGATATATAGCCAAGTGCCGCCGCGAGCGGCTCCGGTCCCACTCCAGGAGTGCCCAACACGAGGCCGTCACGGCTCCAATGGCCAGGGCGTAGGGACGCGCCTGGTACCCGATCAGGGTCAGATCGGGATGAAATATGAAGAGGACCACCACGGCCAGGCCAGCTCCGCGGCCGATCCATTTCTCGCCAATCCTGAACAGGAACCAGGCTGCAAGTGCAATCCCGATCACACTGGGAATACGGAGAAGGAAATCCCGGAGGGGTGAACCGTCAAAGCAAAAGAGAGCCGCGACGATGGAGTAGAGAATCGACTGGCCGGGAAAGACCAGAGTTTTCGGTACAGATTGGGCCACCCCCTGGTGAACCATCCAGTAAGTTCCGGCCTCATCCACCCAGAAGCTACGAAACAGCAGGGGCATCCAGACATCGAGCGCGAGGGCAGCAAGCAGTAGGGCGAACACCGGACCGCCCGATATTGCGGCCAGAAAACGCGGCAGCGCGGCAGTTTCCAGGCTTTTCTCCTCTTCACTGCGCTGCTGAACCGGTTGAGGCATGTCCCTCTATTTGACCGCAAGCACCCGCATGGAGTCCCAGAGGTTGATTGGCAGGGCCACGGAGTTAAGCGTCTTCACTTTGCGCTGGCTCAAGCCGGCGAGCCGCTGAAGCTGGTATAGCACGAGAGAAAGGGGGACCTTCTTCCAGGGATGCGACAGTTCGACTACACGCAGGCCTGCGCGTTCAATCATACGAGACATCGATGCCCGGGTAAAGAACGACAGATGCTGGGGAGGAGTCATCAGCCGCCATCGCCTGCCCATCGTGCGCGCCAGCAGGGATCCCCAGTCTCCAGTCGTGAGCAGCAGGACCCCGCCGGTCTTCAGACGCTGCCCTATCATTCTTACCACCTCGTGCGGGTCGGGAACGTGTTCGATCACATCCAGGCCTACCACCGCGTCATACGGCCCGTCCAAAGTCGCGTCACTAACCACTCCGGCAGTAACTCGCAATCCGCGTGACTGGCAAAAACCTACCGCATCGGCTGACAACTCGATACCTTCAACGGCCCGAAAATGCCGTGCGGCTTCCTGCAGGAAGAAGCCATAAGCGCACCCGAACTCCAGGAGCCTATCTCTGCCGGTGGATCGCCTCCGCAGGTATGCGAGGGTATGCTGAAACTCGGCACGGAGAGTATCTTCGCTGCCAATATAGTCTGCGTACCCATCATCCACGCGGCCCTGAAAGTATGCTTCGGAGTAATATCGCTCGAAATCGAAGCCTTCTTCAAGGACGGTTCTCCCCAGCCCGCAGGAAGGACAGCGCACGATCGTGAACGAACGCACGTCGTACACCGCCTGTACTCGTTCGTCCCCGCAGCAGATACACGCCTGAGCTCCCATCGCGCTCCAAATCCGGTATTCCCGGCCAACGTAACACACGGGGCATTTGTCTGTAAAGGTCGCAAGCGACAATGCTAGAATCGACGAATGAATGCGGGGCGCCAGTGGTGGCGCGCATTACACAGCCGTTCTCCGAAGGAATTTGCGGACGCCTGGATTCATCTGATCCTGGCGGCGGTTCTTACCGCGAGCATCGGCCAGCAACTGGTTACCCTCGCACGTCCTCTGACTTATCCACACGCCTGGGGCGCTGCCGGAGCGGCGGTCGATGCCCGCGCCTTTCGCATCGCGGGCATCTTCGCCCTCAAAGGTGTGCCGGTTCACAATAATCCACCGTTTGGCATCCACCCGACGGCTTATCTGCACTGGCCACCCCTCTTGGCCCTGGCTTTGACTTTCTGGTTCAGCCTCTGGGGCGAGTCGGAAACGGCCATACACCTGTTTACCTTGGTTGGCTATCTTCTTACAACAGGCTTGCTCTATTGGCTTCTCAAAATCATCGTGGGCAGGGCCGGAGCCGCCATCGGCACGCTGGGCTGGCTGGCCTTGCCGGTGGTCGTGCGGTACGCGCACGTGGTCCTGAACGAAAGTCTCGGATTTCCGTCTTCGCTGTTCGCGCTAATTGCGTTCGCGCACCAGAAGGACTCTGCACACCCGAGACGTTGGAAGGCCGGCGGCATATGGGCGATGGTTATTGCGGTGCTATCCAGTTGGCAGTTTTTGCTGGTGCCCGTGGGCCTGCTGGCGGCGACGCTCTGGAATCGCAGCCGTTCCGGGGTCCGTGTGGCGGCAATTTACCTACTGACGGGTATCATGACGGCCCTGACGGTGATTGCCTGGTACGCGCTAGCGTATCCGGCACTGGCAACCGATGTGTTTCAGGCCGCATTGTACCGCATGGGGCTATCCCATTCTTACAGCACCAATGCGATCAGCGGCCTGGGCTCCACCGCACCTTTTCTCCCGTTTCGGTCGATGATCTGGTCCGAAGCCCGGAACCTGCGGTGGGGCTTGGGGGCGACGGCATGGATGGCGCTGGCGGCGGTCGTGATCAGCCAATTGCGGCGATGGAAAGCGCGGCTGAGCGGCACCAGCCTCACAGTCTTCTGCGGGCTTGTGGCTCCTCCCCTGTTGTGGTTTCCGCTCTTTATGAATCATGCCGCAATTCACGAATTCGAAACGATCCTGCTGGCTCCCGCGGCCGCGTTCGCCATCGCGTGGTGCGGCACTCTGTTGCTGGACGCGGTGGGTTCGTTTGGTACTGCGAGCACAACGGCCCTGATCAGAGCCCTGATCCTGGCCCTCCCAATCGCTCTCTCCTTCCCGCTGCTGCGCCAGGTACACAGAAATGTGCAGATCACCCGTGCGGCGGGCAGCCTGATTCCGGCGGTCTCTCCCAGACCGGACATCATGGAGCCGGACGAACTTGTGGAATTCGGCCGTGCCCTGCGCATCCACACCGAGCCGGCGGCGGTGGTCCTCACCCCCGAGCCCTCGTCGGTACCGCTGTATTATTCCTGGCGGCACACGATTCAAGGCGTGACTTCGGAGGAGGAGCTGAGCAAGTTAGTACCCTT
>DATJYJ010000093.1:0-4403 GCA_035578025.1 Verrucomicrobiia bacterium | reverse complement strand
CGAGTTTCGCGCCCCGCTCCCGCCGCTCGATTCCTACGCGGCCGTGCAGGAGTACATTCGCAAACAGGCGTTGCAGGTGCCCAAAGGCTCATGGATCCTGGTCCCGCGCACGTTTCCCACGAGGCTCAAAGAAATGCGCATGCCCACGCGCGACGTCCTCGATATCGACCAGGATCATCCTGTGCTCTTCGACGCCAGTTACGTGGTCATTCTGAACTCCTACGCGCTCCGGCTCTGCGGCATCGATCGCCATACGCCCAATCCGCCCGGCGGCGAAATCGTGAGAGACGCCAATGGCGAGCCCAACGGCATCCTCAAGAACGCGCAGCCGCTCGTCAAGGGATTGGATCGCGCCGCACATTTTACCGAGGCCGAGAAGCTGGACGCCCTGGAGCAACAACTCAAACGCTACCTTGCCGCCGGCCTGACCACGGTCGGCGACCGGGCGGTCAACGCCGAGCAGATCGGCCTCTACCAGAAACTGAAGGCTGCCGGCCGTCTGCCCATTCGCGCGGTCCTCACCTGGCGCCCCGATGGCGCGCAGCCCGCCGCCGCACTCCAGCAGCAGATCGAGTCCGCGCCCTACACCACCAACACCGGAGACTCCTGGCTCAAGTTCGGCACGTTCAAGCTCACGCTCGATGGCGGCATGACCATCGGCACCGCCTACCAGCGGTATCCGTACGGCCCCTTCGGCAAACAACTCTACGGCAAGACCGACCCCGATGACCGCGGCCAGCTCTTCATCCCGCCCGATAAACTCCTGGCCGTCATGCGCACGGCACGCAACCGCGGATGGCAGCTCACCACCCACGACCAGGGCGGCGGTGCCGTCGATACCTTCCTGGACACGCTGCAAGCGCTCGACCGCGAGAAGCCCATCGCGCCCACCCGCTCGCACCTGATGCACGCCAGCTTTCAGAGCCCGGAGGCGATCGCCCGCATGAAAAAGATGGGGATTCTCGCCGACGTGCAGGCAGCCTGGCTCTACCTGGACGCGCCCGCGCTGGAACAGGTCTTCGGTTATGAGGGAATGCGCTATTTCTATCCGCTTCGTTCTTACATCGATGCCGGGATAGTCATAGCGGCCGGAAGCGATCACATGATCGGTCACGACAAGAACACCGCCGTGAACCCGTACAACCCGTTTCTGAGCATGTGGACGGAGGTGACGCGGCTGACCAGTCGCGGCAAGGTGATCCACCCCGAGGAACGGATCACGCGCGCCGAAGCGTTGAAGTCGCACACCATCTGGGCGGCCTGGCTGCAATTCGCCGAGAAGGAGCGCGGCTCGATCGAACCCGGAAAGCTCGCCGACATGGTAGTCATCGACCGCGATTTCCTGACCTGCCCCGAAGCTCAGATCAAGGATATTCAACCCCTCATGATCATCCTCAACGGGCGCATCGTGAGTGGCAGGCAGTAGACTTCTGCGCGCTGCGGTACGATGTTGCTGAGGTCGCAAAGCGATTTATGGAAGTAACCCGACGCAACTTTCTTCTTTCCGCCGCCCTGAGCGCCGTGGCCGTGGAAATCGACGCTCAGACGGGCATGCCGATGCGCACTCTGGGCCAGACCGGGCAGAAGGTTTCCTTGCTGGCGTTCGGCGGGGGAAGCCGCTTTCTCGCCTACAAGGACCGCGAAAAAGGTCTGGCGGCGCTGGATCGGGCGCTGAAGGGCGGCATCAACTACGTCGATACCGCGGCCTCCTACGGCGACGGCCAAAGCGAGCAGTGGATCGGCGAGTTCCTCAAGACGCACAAGAAGGACTTCTTCCTGGTGACCAAGATCGGCGGCAATCGCAGCTACGACGATGCCATGCGGATCATCGAGCGCTCGCTGAAAAACCTCGGCGTCAACCAGGTGGACCTGATGCACATTCACGCGCTCGGCAACGAGCAGGACCTCGCGGCCATCGAAGCTCCCAACGGACAGCTCAAAGCAATGCAGCGGGCTAAAGAGCAGAAGATGACGCGTTTCATCGGCATTACCTGCCACGAAAACCCGCAGGTATTGAAGCAGGCTTTGACGCGTCACGATTTCGACTCCACCCAGATGGCTCTCAACATCGCGCAGATCGGCAATGCCGCGCCATCCAACAAGCCGGGCGAAGGCATGACCGGCGCGTCGGGTTTCGAAGCGGTGGCCATGCCGGTGGCAGTGCAGAAGAAGATGGGCCTGACGGCTATGAAAGTCTTCGCCCAGGAAAGGCTGATCGGACAGGCGCCGCCCGAAATGCTCCTTCGCTACGCTATGTCGCTGCCCGTGGCCGCGACCACGGTGGGCATGCCGGAGATCGCGCACCTCGACTTCAACCTCGCGGTCGCGAAGCGCTTCCAACCGCTTTCGCCAGCCGACATGAAGTCGCTTCCGGAAAGCGTCTCGACGAAAATGCGCGCCGCCATCGACCGCTTCTTCGCCGATCACGTGGACTGCTGACAGGCTACCGCACCGGCCGCTGCGCGAATTCCGCCATCGCCCGTACGTTCTCTGCCGGCGTGCCTCTGGGAATCTCGCAGCCCGCGCCCACGATGTAAGCCGGACCCGCCGCGCGCCAGCAGGCTGCTAAAGCCTCTTGCACCTCGGCGGGTGTGCCGTGCTGCAAGACGCGCACCGGATCGATGCCTCCCAGCAGCACCTGCCCGGTCCCAAGCCTTTCGCGGGCTTCGGCGATCGGGACCGCCGAGTCGATGTCCACCACGTCGCAGCGCAGGCGCGCCATGTCCGCCAGAATGGTGCGCGTCTTGCCGCAGATGTGCAGGCGCACCCGCGCGCCGGCGTCCTGCAATCCGGCCACCAGGCGCTGTTCGTACGGCCACACAAACTCGCGGTAGAGGCGCGGACCGATGAGCGAAGCCGCCGGGTCGCCAATGCCGATGACGTCCGCCCCCACTTCCACCTGCAAGCGCCCGAAGCGCAGGGCCAAGGTCACGGCGAATTCAAACAGTTCCCTGACGAAGACCGGGTCGTCGTGGAAATCGAGCATCAGCGTGTTGATCCCGCGAAGGTCGGCCGCCGCCCCGCATGGCCCTTCCACCCAGCCCTCGACTACCTTCGTATCCCCCACCGCCTGGCGCAGCATCCGCAGGGCGTCGAGGCGGTCCCGCATCGCCGCGCCTTCGCGTGGATCGGGCGGCTCCATGGCAGCCAGGCTGCCCTTGTTCGCAAGCCGTGCCTGGCTTTCGTCGATCGCATACGGCTGGTCCTCGAAGTAGCGGATGGCCGCGCCGCAATCGCGCGCCTCGCGCGTCTCGGTGATCGCCGAAACGTGATCGAACCCGAAGGCCTCCGCGGTGCGTAGCTGCGCTTCCACCAGAACCCGGCAGTCGAGCGCGTAACGGCCGTACGGCGCGCCGATCTGATCGGCCGCGAACAGCATGGTAATCGGCATCAGCGGCAGACAGTCGGCGGGCCGCCCGCCAAGCATTGCCAGGAATCGTTCACGCCCGTTCATATGCTTCGCCTGGCCCCACTCATAGCCGGACGTGCGGCTTCACTTCGCCGATCAGCGGCCGCGCCCAATCCACGAATTCCTGCGTCACGTGGTTGCGCTCTTCATTCATCCACTCGCGCGGGAATTGCCGCTCTTTGCGGGTCACGCTCTCCAAAGGCGTCAGGAAGGTCTCGGATCGATATCCGTCACCCTCCAGCCGCCGGATCGCCACCATCTCCCCCGACCGCCCGGCCAATGCGGCGCGCACCGCCGCCGTGCCGCATTCCCAGGATTCCGCCCGATCTACATCCGAAGCCAGCGCCGCGCACGACCTCCCGAACAGTCCCGGCTTCTCCGCGCGCGTCCGCAGTCCCGTCCGTGACCAGATCAGCCTGGCCAGCACCTGGCCCATGTTTGCCGGCAGTTGGTCGCGCGCGCCGGGCAATGTGATCAGTTCCGCGCCGAACCATCCGCCCTGCTCGTCTTTCTGGCCTTCGCACACCGCCACCATGCATCGTCCGAAGCGGCGGTAGACGCGCTCGATATCGGCGCACAACCGGTCGGCGCTGGTGCCGCATTCCGGAAAATAGATCAGGTGCGGCGGGTCGTCTTCGCGATGGCGGGCCAGCGCCGTCGCGGCAACCACCCAGCCCACATTACGGCCCAGCACCTCGATCAGTTCGATCGGCGGAGGCAGCGCGCGGTTGTCGGCGCCGATATCGCGCGCCGCATGGGCGAAAAACCGACCGCAGGAAGCATATCCCGGCGTGTGGTCGGTTCCAAAGAGGTCGTTGTCGATGGTCTTCGGTATGCCGATCACACGCAATTCGTAGCCGCGCCCGCGCGCGAAGGCGTCGATGCGCCTGGCGGTGTCCATGGAGCCGTTTCCGCCGGTGTAGAACAGCGAGCGGATGTCGCGGCGCTTCAGCACATCCAGGATGCGATCGTAGTCCGCCGCCTCGATATTGCG
>DATJYJ010000092.1:0-7340 GCA_035578025.1 Verrucomicrobiia bacterium | reverse complement strand
CAGACGCGCATCGTAAGAGAGCAGGTCGGCGGAGAAGGGGCGGCAGAGACCGAACGAGTGACCACAGTGCACGCTGCCACGAAGTGATTCCTGTCCGAGTGTACCGGGCAGGGGCGGAGAACCACCCCTGCCCGGCTGCGCCAACCTTGGCCGTTTCAATCCCATTCAGCCCTCCGGCGCCTGCCAACGGCTGCTTCTGCCTCGCCACGCTTTCCACGCCGTGAACTGACCGCGCACACGCGCGCTGCCGGACCCAGCTTCCCCATCCTGCAGATGAAGAAGTCCCGCGCGTGGTCTCCGCCGCCATCGAGCAGCATCAGGAATGGAACCAGTTCCCTGTCGAGACGCCCGCGCCGCCCCTGTTCACGCCGGAACAGGGCTGGAAGATCTGGCCGCGCCGCCTCGACTCGGGGATCGCGGCATATGCGGCGGCAATGATGGCGCGCGACTTGCGGCCGGAGGGAGGCTGACCGGACTTTCTCAGAGATCAGTACCTGGTCGGGTCGGAGAAGTGGGACCTCGACATTCTCGCGCCGGTGCTGATCGAAATCATGGCGCAGGCGTAGCGGCGGGCCTGGTTGGCGCTGCGGCAGCCCTGGGGCTGGACGTCTATAGGTAAGAAAGCATACACTCGATGAGCCGGGAGTGCGAGACAATGTGCGGGTTGTATGAGCCCGCTGGCTCACCATCCCCAAGGGGAATCCCGGCCCCATCGCCGCCTGCTGGACAGCCTCACGTCCCGCGCCGCCCGCCTCGGGTCGCGGGACCCCGAAAGCGCGGCGCAGGAGGCACTGAAGCGCTCGCTGCTCGATCCGCGGTCGCAGTCCACGATCGAATACTACTTTGCCGAGGAGGTTCCCGAAGGGGCGACGCCGCCCGAGTGGCCGTTGGACCGGCTCTTCGCGTGGTTGCACGCCGTCCTGCATTACGTGGTTCGGGAAGAGCAAGCCCGCGCCGGGTTTCGCCGCGAAGTGCCCCTGGCTCCCGGATCCGGACATCGCGATCCCGCCCCCGATCCGCTCGCCGCGCTGATCCGGCACGAGCGGCAGCGCATCCTCACGCACTGCATTCCGCGGCTCGGCCGCGACTACCGCGCGGTGATCGAGATGCGCATGCAGGGCCGGGCGTACAGCGAAATTGCCGGCCGGCTGCGCGTGAATCCGAACACCGTAGCGACTTGGCTCAGCCGCGGAATCCGGGCGCTGGCCCGATGCATTCGCCACCGAGCGGCAAGGTCTGGAGGTTCGTCGCATGCCTGAAGATCCAATCGACCGCTACGCCCGCGGCGAGCTGCCGCCGGGCGAATCGCGCGGTCTCGCCCTCAAATCGCTCGAGGATCCGGAGCTTTTCGAGGACCTCACTGCCATCGCACTCGCCAAGGCGGCCGTGGCGCCAGGAGCGCGTCCTGCTGCGCTCCGATGGCCGCGCCACGCGCCTATGTGGATGGCGGCGGCTGTTGCTGCCGGGCTGGTGCTGGTTGCCGTGTATGGCTTGAAGACCGCACGCACCCCGGCGCCGCGCGCGCGCCCGCCGCTGGCCTGGATCCTGCTGGCCGGCGGAATGCAGGCTCGGGACACCGCCGTCTTTCGCGGCTCTGAAAGCGAAAGCCGCGAGCCGCGGACCCTCGGCCATGTCGTCAAAATCGAAGACGGCATTGCGACCATCGATCTCGGCGCGCTTGACGGGCTCGCCAAAGGGAGCGAGCTCGAGAGCGCCGGCGGCAGGCGGCTGCTGGCCGACGCCGTTTTCCGCGAGCGTACGGAAGCGCGCCTGCCGGGAGCGGGAAAGTTCCGGGTGGACGACGAGGTGCGCGTTCCCGCAAGCACTCACCTGCGCGCCCTGCTGGACCAGACCGACGCCCGATACGCGCGCGGCAATGTGCCCGCCGCCCGCGCCGCGGCGGTGCAGGCCGCGCAGTTCGCCGAGAGCAACAAGCTCCCGGAGCTGGCGGCGGCCTCGAACCGGCTGGCCGTGCTCATGATGCTTGGCGGTGACAATCAAGCCGCTGAACTCCTGCTGCGCCGCGCGTTCGCCACCGCGGCCAGAACCGATCCCGCGTACGCCGAATCCACCAACAATCTGGGCGTGCTCGCCGAAATCGGCAACGACCGGCGCCGTGCGGCGGAGCGGTACGCCGAAGCGCTGGCGGCCGCGGACAGCGTGCCGGAAGCCGAAAGGCGCGTGATAGAATCCAATCTGGCCCGGGCCAGAGGTTTGCCGTAAGAGTAATCCGATGCGCGCTGGTTTTGCTGGTTTTCGCGCGATTCGTGCACGCGCAGAACCTCGGGTGGGATGCGCTCAGCCAACAGGCCGAGGACCTTTACATTCGCGGCGACCTCAAAGGCGCCATCCGCGTGGCACGCCTCGCCGTCGAAGGCGCTCCGTCGCCGAAGCAATCCGCTCACAGCCTGGACCGCCTGGGCTTCTTCGAGTACACCTCGGGCGATCTCAAAAGCGCCGAGACCGATCTTCGCCGGGCGCTCGAAATTCGGAAGAACCAGACCGGCGAGGAGACGGAGGACTACGCGGAAAGCGCCAACGACACCGCGCTCCTGCTGCGCGATTCGGCGCGCCTGCCCGAAGCCCGCGCGCTGGCGGAGAAGGCCGTGGCCATCCGCACCCGGGTGCTGGGTCCGCGGGACCTGCGGGTGGCGGAGAGCCTGAACACGCTGGCCAGCACGGTGGCCCTGATAGGCGACTACGAATCCGCGATCGCCTGGTTCGAAGAGGCGCGAGCCATTCACGAAGCGCAGCCCGAGCCGCGCGAGCCGAGCGAGGAGTACGGCACGCTTTGCGTCAACCTGGCCGGCACCTACCAGCGCATCGGGAAGTACGGCAACGCGGAAAGCCTGTTCGAAAAAGGTCTGGACGTACTTCGCAGGAGGCCCGGTGTCAGCCACCCGGCCTACTCCGCGAGCCTCGTCGCCTACGCGTACCTTCAGGCCGACCTCGGCCACTACGCGGCTGCCGAGAAGCTGTACGACGAGAGCGGAAAGCTGCTGCTCGAGCAGCTCGGCCCGCAGCATCCGGTCTACGCCACGTTTCTGAATAACCGCGCGGCGCTCTACACGGCCATGGGCAAGGTCGGCGTGGCCGAGTCCGACTATCGCAAGTCGCTGGAGCTGAAGCGCAGGATCTACGGGCCCGACGCGCTCACGATCGGCGCCTCGCTCCGCAACCTGGCCCGCCTGGTCTCGCTCCGCAATCCGGGCGAGGGCGAGAAGCTGTTCCAGGAAGCCGTCGGCCTGTATGGCCGGAATGCCAAGCCGCCGCCGTTCGATTTCGCCAGCGCTCTGCTCGGTCTGGCCCAGGCGCAGCGGGCTCGCGGCGCCCTGGCGGAGGCCCGGGAGACGCTGCAGCGCGCCTCTTCCGTGGCACTGGCCGGGCTCGGGCCGAAGCATCCGATGAACGCCGCGGTGCTGCGCGAGCTGGGCCTGGTGCACCAGGCGGCGCGCGAGTTTCCGGAAGCCGTCGAGTGCTTCCGCTCGGCGATCGCGATCGTCGAGGAGACGCAGGGAGAGAATCACCCCGACCTGGCGCGGTACCTGGAGTGCCTCGCCGCCGTCTACGATCAGACCGGGAAGTATGCCGCGGCCGAGCCACTCTACCGCCGCGGCCTTGATCTTTCCGACCGCGCGCTGGCCGATATCCTGACCGTCGGTTCGGAAAGCGACAAGAAGGCCGCGATCACCAATCTCGAGGATCCCGTTCCCACGCTTATCGCGTTCCAGGCACGGGCGGGCGATTCGCTTCCGGCGGCGCGCGCGCTGGCCTTCGAAGCCGTGGCGCGGCGCAAAGGACGCGTGCTCGATGCCGTGCATGACTGGGGCCAGAGCCTGCGCGGGAATCCCCGTTTCCGCCAGCGCCAGGCGTCGCTGGAGTGCGAAGCCTCGCTGAGCGTCGCGCTGGGCTACCGCGATCTCAAGCCGCCCATGATCGGAACCTGTGAAGGGCGCTACGAGCGGCTTCTTCACGACCTTCGGGGCAGCTGGACCGAGGCCTTGGACCGCCAGGCGCTCGCGGCAGTGAAAGAGCTGAGGGCGTCCATCGACTCGCTGGAGGCCGAGTTGAGCCATGACCTGCCGCAGTTCGCCGACCTGGTGCGTCCAGCGCGGCTGGAGGACATGCGGTCGCAGCTTCGGACGGGGGAAGTGCTGATCGAGTGCGTCGAGTGGTCCGGCCGGTACGGCGCCTTTGTGCTGGGGCGCGGGGGCAGCCTCAGATGGGTCGATGTCGGGCCGGCGGCTGCGGTGGATCGCGCCGTGCAGAACCTGATCGGCGCGGCCAACGACTGGAGCATATCGGTCGCGGCCAATGAAACGCGCGGCGCCGCGACCGCGGACCGGACCGCGCGCGATGCGCTCGCGGCGCTCTCGGAAAAGCTGCGGCCCGCGATTGCGGCGACCGGGGCGGCCAGCCGGCTGCGCATCGCGCCCGACGGAATGCTCACGCTGGTGCCGTTCGGCGCTCTGACGGACACTGACGGCCGGGTGCTGATCGAGCGCTGCGCCATCGCCTATGTGCCTGCCGGGCGCGATCTCGCGAGCTCTCCGGGCGCCTCGGCGAACGGCGACGGGCCGGCTGTGGTGGCGCTCAGCGGCGGAGCAGGGTCCGAGCGCCTGCGCCGGGCGGAAGCGGAGGCACGAGATGTCCGGAAGTGGATCCCGAGCGCGGAATTGCTCGGGGAAGGGCAGGCGACGGAGCAGCGCATCAAGCAGCTTCACCGCCCGGTTCTGGTGCACATCGTGGGGCACGGCGTGATCGGAGGCAACGAGGATTGCCGGGCCGATCCCGCGAGCCCCGGCTGCAAGTTTGCCGGCCTCGATTCGGCCGCGCGCGTGATGGGCCTTTCGGCGATCCGGCTGGAGGAGTCGTACGGGCGCGGTGGGGCGTCCTCGCAGGACGGGCTGTTGACGGCGCTGGAACTTCAGACGCTCGACCTGCAAGGCACGCAGATGCTGGTGCTCTCGCAGTGCAGCATGGCGAACGGGGTCTCTTCCGCCGGCGAGGGCGTCTACGGCATGCGGCGCGCGGCGGCGATTGCCGGAGTGCGGAGTTTCGTGGCGCCGCTGTGGCGCGTGGCGGACGACACGCAGCAGATTCTGATGGACCGCTTCTACAAAGAGCTGAGCAGCGGCAAGGGCCGTGCCGAGGCGCTCCGCGAGGCGCAGCTCCAGCTTCTGCGGACGCCGCGGACCGCCAGCTTTTTGGAGTGGGCGCCGGTGATCCTTTCCGGCGATCCCGGGCCGCTGGCTGCGCAGATCTTCGCCAGGTGAAGCGTGAAGTGTGTTGTAATTAGTGACTCTAGCGGGGGGACGAATGGAGGTTGAATGTTGGTACGAGTGATGTTGGCCGCCTTGATGGCCGCGGGTCTGGTGAGCGCGCAACCCGGCGGCATGGGCCAGGGCGGCGGCATGGGCGAAGGCATGGGCGGCGGCAGCCGCGGCGGCGGCATGGGCGAGAACATGGGCAGCATGCCGATGCAGCGGCGGCAGACCAGGCTCGAGATGTTCGTCGACAAGCTCAAGCTGAAGTCGGATCAGAAGAGCGAGGTGGAGCGGATCCTCTCGGCGTCGGCGGAGAAGGCCGGGCCGGTACGCGACCAGCTCAACGAAGCGCGGAAGGCGGTGGCCAACGCGATCCTTTCGAAGGCGAGCGATGACGATGTGAAGAAGGTTCTGGCCGACTACGCGACCGTGAGCGCGCAGATGACCGGGATCGAGGCAGACGCGTTCGGCAAGATCTACGCGCTGCTCAAGCCGAACCAGCAGGCCAAGGCGGCGCAGGCGTTCGAGCTGCTGGCGGGCGTGTTCATCGGCGGCGGCGGCGGCGCGGGCCGCGGGCGCGGAAATCGCGGGGGAGGAGAATAACATGGTTGCTCGAATCTTCCTTACAAGCCTGCTGGCCGCGACTCTGATGTTCGCCCAGGGTAAGAAGGGCGGCGGCCAGCAAAATAATATGGGCGGCATGAGCTACAGCCAGCCCAGCCGGCTGGAACGAATCTCCGACATGCTCAAGCTGAACAAGGATCAGAGAAAGGACCTGAAGACCGCGTTCGACGACGCGCAGAAGGAAGCCACGCCGCTGCACGACCAGATCTCGAAGTCGCGGCTGGCGATTGGCGAGGCGGTGGCGGCCGGCAAGAGCCAGGACGAGATTGCCAAGGCTTGCGTGGACGAGGCGCAGTTGGATACGCAGATGGCCGAGATCGAACTACGCGCGTTTGCGAAGGTTTTCGTGGAGCTGGACAAGGACCAGCAGCAGCACGCGGGGCCGCTCTATCAGATGATGCGCGGGCTGTTCAACGGGAAGAACTGGAACGAAGCGCAGTAGGCGGGCCAGGAGGCTCGCGTTACAGCCACAACACAGGTTGGCGGACGGGCCAGTTTCTGAGCACCTCCTCTACGGTGGGGTCGTGGTCGAGCTTCTGCCAGAGGGCGAGGTACTCGGGCCTATCGAGCGCCATGCCGGCGAAGAGCAGGCAGGGCTGAGCGATGGGCCACTCTTTGTCGTACATGACATCCGGCGGCTTGGGCCAGGTCTCCTTGTCGAGCATGTAGGGGTACATCCAGGCCACGGCCTTCGCCATGCCGCGGCCGTCGGGTAGCTGCCACTTCCAGAGGTCCGGGCCGAGAGTCTGGACCAGGATCGACATGGCATCCAGGTTGAAAAGCGAATATCCGTAGGGCTTGGTGCGGCGGAGCTCTTCGGGGAAACTGCCGTCGGGCGCCATCTGGTTGGGGACGAGGACGGTCTGGAGGCGATCGCGGCACCATGCGGTCTGCTCGCGGTCGCCGGTGAGCTGCGCGAAGGCGGCGACCTGGGTACACCAGCAGGTGCCGTGATTGTTCTTGGCGTCGCGCTCCTCGATGCCGTTCCTGCTGGTGGTCATCCACTTGATGTAGCCGGCGAACCAGGGCTTGACTTCGGCGAATTCGAGCACATGCGCGGCGCGAGCGACTTCGACCAGGTGCAGCGTGTCGATGATGCCGGTGCCGCGGCCGGTAAAGCGGCCCTTGATGGCCTGCGCGTATTGCAGGTTCGGGTTCATGCGGGTGGCGTCGTCGACGAACCAGGCGCGGAGATGGCGCGCGGCGGCGGCGGAGTACTTCTGGTCCCGGGTGAGCTTCCAGGCGGCGGCGAGCGCGGGCACGATCAGGCTGAGGCGGACCATGGCGCGGCGGTGCTCGACGAAGTTGTCGGGGTTGCTCATGCCGTCGCGCTGGATGTAGGGGCCGTCGGGATTCTTGGGGTCGGGCCACCAGTAGTCGCCTTCACTGAAGAAGTCGTGCCTGCCGCCGGCGGAGCGCGGGCTGGAGGCGGCGGTCACGGTGACGGGC
>DATJYJ010000091.1:0-6369 GCA_035578025.1 Verrucomicrobiia bacterium | reverse complement strand
AAACTCGCGCGCGCGCCGGACGACACCGCCCTCCTCAAGATCCTGGAAGACGGCATTCGCGGCACCGAGATGCCCGGCGCCGGCGCCATGAACGATCACGAGATGCGCCAGACGGCGGCTTATGTCCGATCGCTCGGCAAGGTGCCGGTGAAAGCCGTGCCCGGCGATCCCGCGCGAGGCGCGGAGATCTACCGCGGTAAGGGAAACTGCGCGGCGTGCCACTCCATCCACGGCCAGGGCGGCGTCACTGGTCCCGATCTGTCGGAAATCGGCGCGTCCCGCGGCGCCGCGTATCTGCGCGAATCGCTCCTCAAACCGGAAGCGGCGGTCCCCGAAGGCTACCTCCTGGTGACCGTCGTGCCGCTCGACGGACCGCGCGTCACCGGAGTGCGCGTCAACGAGGATTCCTTCTCGATTCAGCTCCGCGACAGCGCCGGACGGTCGTATTCGTTCTGGAAGAAAGACCTGGCACAGGTGGAGCGCCAGCGCGGCAAGTCGCCCATGCCGTCCTATGAAGGAAAGCTGTCGGAGGATGAGTTGACCGACCTGGTCGCCTGGCTGGCGTCCTTGAAGGAGGGGAAATGAGGCTCTGCTTCTGCCTGCTCGCGCCTGCCCTGCTGCTGGCGCAGGTCCAGGTTCCGTTCGAGCGCATCCGCGCCGCCGATCAGGAGCCCGGCAACTGGCTGACTTACTCCCGCGACTACTCCGGCCGGCGTTACTCGCCGCTCGACCAGGTGAACACCGGCAACGTGAACAGGCTCCACGTCGCCTGGATGCGCCAGGTGGATGAGACCGATACCGTCGAAACCTCTCCCATCGTTGTGGATGGCACGCTGTATGTGACCGAGCCGCCGGGCACGGTGGAGGCCCTCGACGGGGTCACCGGCCGCACGTTGTGGAGGTACCGCAGGGAACTGCCGCGCGACCCTCGCCTGTGCTGCGGCAGGGTGAATCGCGGCCTGGCGATCCTGGGCGACTCGCTCTATTACGCCACCACCGATGCCCACCTGATCGCGCTCGATGCCCGTACCGGCGCGTTGCGCTGGGACGTGACCATGGCCGATTACAAGAAGGGCTACTCCGGCACCGGCGCACCCCTGGCCCTGAAGGACAAGATCATCACCGGAATGGCGGGCGGCGAGTTCGGCGTCACCGGTTTCATCGACGGCTACGACGCCCGCACCGGCAAGCGCGCGTGGCGCTTCAACACCGTCCCCGCTAAGGGCGAGCCCGGCAACGAAACCTGGGCCGGCGAAAGCTGGAAAACCGGGTCCGCCACCACCTGGGTGACCGGTGTCTACGATCCCGAAAGCAACACCGTGTACTGGGGCACCGGAAATCCCGGACCGGACTGGAACGGCGACGTCCGCAAAGGCGACAACCTGTACTCCGATTGCCTGATCGCCCTCGACCCCGATACCGGCGCCAAAAAGTGGCACTTCCAGTACACGCCCCACGACGTGAACGACTGGGACTCGACGCAGACCCCGATACTGGTGGATGGAATCGCCGCCGGGCAGCCTCGCAAGATGGTCGTGCTGGCCAACCGCAACGGCTTCTACTACGCGCTGGACCGCCTGACCGGCAAGTTCATCGCCGGCCGCGCCTACGTGAAACAGACCTGGGCCACGGGTCTGGACGAAGCCGGGCGGCCGATGCGCATCGCCGGCGTGGAGCCCACCGGGGAAGGCAAGTTGATCTGGCCGAACTTGGGCGGCGGGTCCAACTGGTATAGCTCCACCTACAACCCGAAGACGAATCTGTACTACGTCAACGCCAAGGAAGAGGCGGGCATCTATCACAAGGGCGAAGCCGAGTTCCGGTCCGGAGCGCTCTTCAACGGCGGCGGAATTCGCGACTACAAGGATGAGGAGCCTTACGGCGCTGTCCGCGCGCTCCACGTAGCCACCGGAGAATTGCGCTGGGAATACAGGCTGCACCGGCCCTCGCACGCCGGCCTGATGGCCACGGCGGGCGGCCTGGTGTTCGGGTCCAACCTCAGCTCCTTTTTCGCGCTCGATGCGGAGAAAGGCGGGTTGCTCTGGCGCTTCGAGACGGGCGGCGGCATCGACGCCAACCCGGTCACCTACATGGCGGCAGGCAAACAGTACGTGCTCATCGCCGCCGGCCACGCGCTCCTGGTCTTTGCCCTGGACTGATATACTCTATATCGATATATGTCTATGCCATTTCTCGACCGCGAGCTCAAGAAAGGCAGCGCGGAGCTGCTGGTGCTGTCGCTGGTCGAAGCCCGCGCCCGGCACGGCTACGAGATCTCCAAGCTGATCGAATCGCGCTCTGAGGGCGCGTTGAAGTTCAACGTGGCCTCGCTCTATCCGCTGCTCTACCGGCTCGAAGGCCGCGGCTGGATACAGGGGCGCTGGGTCGAAAAGTCCGGCCAGCGCCGGCGGCGCTACTACAGCCTGACGCTAGCCGGCCGCAAGGTCCTGGCCGCGCAGCGGCGCGGCTGGCAGCAGTTCGCCGAAGCCGTCCGCCGCATCACGGGCATCGATTATGCCTGATTGGATGCTAACGCTCTCCGCCGCCGCGCCACCTGATTAACGTCGCGGACGCACCGTTCGCGCGTCCACATGCGTCCGAAGAAAAGAGCGCCCGTCGCGGCCGCTCTCGATTACACTGGAGTCTGAAATGCCGATGAGGCTGCTGTTTCTCTTCCTCGGGGGGGTGCTGGCGCAATCCCTGGCCGACGGGCCCGAGTATTTCGTCCCCACCCATCGCGTCTCGGGCATCGGGGTCGACCGCGACGATCTTTCTGAAGAACTGCTGGCGCGGCGCACGGACCTGATGATCGAATCGCAGACGTTCAGCATCATGCGCGAGGCGCAGGCCTTGCCGGGTGCCAGGCGCATTACCAAAGATCCCAAGCTGCAGGCGCTGTTCCGCTCGGCGGCGGCTTCCAGCGGACTGCCCGTCACTCTCCTCGAAGCCATCGCCTACCTGGAAAGCTGGGGCGACGCCAAGGCGCAGAGCGTCAGCGGCCCGCGCGGTATCATGCAGATTTCGGGGGCGACCGCCGCCAGCATGGGCCTGAAAGTGACTTACGCCACCCGCTATCACGTGACCAGGGAAAAGGTCGCCGTGAAGGTGAAGGGCAAAAGCAAGCCGGTGATGAAAACCGTAACCCGGCGCATTCCGTACAAGGTCCCGGCTCGCGACGACCGCCTGATCCCCGAACGCGCCATTCCCGCCGCGGCGCGCTATCTGGCCGGAATGGAGCAGAAGTTCGGCGGCCGCGATTGGGCCATCTTCGCATACCACTGCGGGCAGGGCTGCGTCGCCCTGATGCAGGACCTTACGCGGCACGCGCGCGGGATTCCCAAAGACCAGATGACCGTGGCCCGGATGTTCTTCTCCTGCAGCCCGGCGTGGAACCACGAGCTTTACGAGGCGGTGCAGCAGCAGATGCAGCGCGATTATTCGCCGACGTACTGGTTCCGCATCCGCCGCGCCGAACAGCTTCTGGATCTTTACCGGCGCGAGCCGGACGAGTTCGCCGCCATGGTGCAGGAGTACAAGAGCGATTTTGTCACTAACACCCGCGCGCCGCACCGGCTGAGCGTGTGGCTTCGGCACAGCGACCTGGTCTATCACAGCTACGAAGACATCCGCGCCGATGCGGGGCAGCGCCTGGTCCGCGCATGGAATCAGCCCGAGGTCTTCGGATACGGACTGAAAATGATCCCCGATCCGGAATTTCTGGAGATGGCTTCGCCGGCAGCGATCGGAACACTGGCCTACATCGCCTACGAGACCCGCCGCCTTTACGAAGAGACTGGGGCCAAAACGCCGTTCCGCCCCCTGGAGGTCACATCGTTAGTCGAGGCGGAGGACCTGGAACGGCAGAAGGGTCATCCGGCGGCGCTGTCGCACTGTTCGGGGCAGGTGTTCGATATCGACTATTCCGCGCTGCAGCCGGCCGAACTCGAGTGCCTGCGCTTCATCCTGAGCGATCTGGGCTGGAACGGATACCTGGGATTCGTCGAAGAGGGCATCGACAACCTGCATATCGGTTGCTCGCCCGGAGCGCGCGATTTTTTCTCGGGGATCTACCAGGAAGCGCAGAGCAAGGTGTCAGCGGATCACG
Organism: Verrucomicrobiia bacterium; assembly: GCA_035578025.1. GTDB lineage: Bacteria > Acidobacteriota > Terriglobia > Bryobacterales > Bryobacteraceae > Solibacter. The sequence continues at coordinate 2,264 of DATJYJ010000091.1, read as the reverse complement.
TGGAAAGCGATAAAAGCGCCCACATACGCTAGCACGCTCATGTAGGTGAATTGCAGGGCCGGCCATTTCCAGCCGCCGGTCTCGCGCCGTACCACGGCAATGGTGGAGAAACACTGCATGGCGAAGGCGAAGAAGATCAGCAAGGCCACGGCGCCGCCCGGGGTAAGATCGCTGTGCAAGGCCTTTTGCATGTCCATCTTCTGCGATTCCGGATCCATTCCGTAGATCTCGCCGAGCGTGCCGATAATGGTCTCGCGCGCGGCGAGGGAAGTCAGCAGGCCGATTCCGATCTTCCAGTTGAAGCCCAGCGGCTTGATGGCGGGTTCGATGGTGCGGCCCATCGTGCCCGCCAGGCTGTCCTCGATCTTCGGGGCGTGGCCATTCTGAGTCGGGACGTGTGCGGCCACCCAGAGCACCACCAGAGCCAGCAGGATCACAGTGCCGGCGCGGTACAGGAAGACTTTGGACCGGTCGATGAGACGCAGGCCGAGGGACTGGACCGTGGGCCATCGGTAGGCCGGCATCTCCAGGAGGAAGGGCGTACGCCCGCTCTTCAGGATGGAGGACTTCAGGATACGAGCCGTGGCGATAGCCACCACGAAGCCCAGCACGTAGAGACCCAGCAGCGCCGCGGCTTGCGTGAATGGGCCCAGGATGCCGCGATTGGGCAGGAACGCCGGAATGATGAGCGTGTAAACGGGGAACCGCGCCGAGCAGGTCATGAACGGCGCGATCAGGATGGTGGCGATGCGGTCGCGCTTATTCTCAATGGTGCGCGTCGCCATGATGGCAGGCACGGCACAGGCGTAGGCGGAAAGCAGCGGGATAAAGGATTTTCCCTGCAGCCCGACCTTCGCCATGGTGCGGTCGGCAATGAGCGCGGCACGGGCCAGGTAGCCGGAATCTTCCAGAACGCCGATGAACAGGAAAAGGAGCAGAACCTGCGGAAGGAACTTGACCACGCTGCCCACACCGCGCCAGACGCCTTCGAGCAGAAGCGAGGTGAAAATCGAGGCCGGCAGCATCGTCTCAAGCCAGAGCCCGGACTTGTCGAACAGGCCCTGCATCCAGTCGGTAACCGGACCGCCCGCGATAAAGATGGTTTCGAAGACGCACGCCACCACGCCGAGGAAGATCAGGGGGCCAAAAACCGGGTGCAGGAATACGCCATCGAGCCGGCGCGTCCACTTGGGCGGCAAAGGCGCCCGATACGCAGCGCGGCTGCCGACCGTGCCGGCCCATTCGCGGCACTTGGGCACATCCTGCAGGATGGGCAATTCCATGGGCTTCGGTTTGGCCATCGTGCCCGCGAGAAAGTCGAAGATCTGATCGATACCTTCGCCGGAGCGCGCGCTGACCAGCGCCACCGGCGCCCCCAGTTGCGCGGCCAGCGCGCGAAGATCGAGATGGCCGCCGCGGTTGCGCAGATCGTCGGCCATGTTGAGAATGATCAGCGTGGGCACGTTCAGCGCGAGAATCGGCGCAGCCAGCATCAGGTGCCTGGCGAGATTGGTGGAATCCAGGAGCAGCAGCACGGCCTCGGGTTTCGGCGTGTCGGCGCGCCGGCCGTGGAGGACGTCGTAGGCGACCTGCTCGTCTTCGGAGCGGGGTGCCAGGCTGTAGATGCCGGGCAGATCGATAAGATTCAGCGCGCGCCCGTCCGGCAGTTCCACGACGCCGGTGTGCTGTTCGACGGTCACGCCCGGGAAGTTCGCGACTTTCTGGCGCAGACCGGTGAGACGATTAAAGAGGGTGGTTTTGCCCGAATTGGGCGGGCCTACAACGGCAACGGTCTTGACCGGAACGCCGCTGGAAAGCTCAACTACTCCGCCGGAAGGGCAGTCGTTGCAATCGTGGCATGCGCTCACTTGGTCCTCGGGGCTTTGCGCTTTTCGACTCGGACCTTGAGCTTGCGAGCGGTCTCGCGGCGCAGCGCGATCTCGGAACCGTCGACCTGGAACACGCGCGGGTCGCCCCCGGGAGCGCTCAAGCCCGCGATCACCCGCGCGCCGGGAAGAAATCCGAGCTCCATCAGGCGGCGAGCGTCGTCACCGGGAAGGTCGATGCGGTCCAGGATTCCGGCGTCCCCTTTGTGCAGATCGACCAGGGTCGCCAGGGGGGCATCCGCCGTTCCGCTGTTGCCACTCAGTTGCAATATGGTTTCAGTATGCGCTTGTCCGAAATGCCTGTCAAGAGCGCTTCGCCGGGGTTTCGGCATTTTTTTCGACACGCGCACTACGTTCTTTCTAAATGCAGCAAAATAA
>DATJYJ010000090.1:0-13460 GCA_035578025.1 Verrucomicrobiia bacterium | reverse complement strand
TCGGTCCTCGTTCTATAGCTACTTCCCGCGCGGCATCAAGTGGCTGCTGATCAGCAACACCGCCGTATTCCTGGTCTGGACCCTGGGACCGGTCGGCTTCCAGCAGGACGTGCTGAGCTACTTCGCGCTGAACAAGGTCCTTTCCATCCGCCTGGTGTGGCAGCTCTTCACTTACTTGTTCCTCCACGGCGGCGTGTTTCACCTGGTCTTCAATATGCTCGCCCTGTGGATGTTCGGGTCCCCGCTGGAAACCGATTGGGGAACGCGCCGCTTCCTTCGCTACTACTTTATCTGCGGCGTGGGCGCCGGCATCTGCGACCTGCTGCTCAACCTGGCCTTCGGCGGGCGCGCGCCGACGATCGGTGCGTCCGGCGCGATCTACGGTGTGCTGGTGGCCTTCGGTGTGTGCTATCCCGAACAGACCGTGCTGATGAACTTCCTGTTCCCGATCAAAGCCAAGTACATGGTGATGATCTACGCCGCCATCGCGCTTTACGGCTCGATGAGCGTGAACAGCGGCGTCAGCAACATCGCCCACCTGGGAGGCATGGCGGTCGGGTTCATCTACTTGAAGTCGAACCTGCCGCGCCGGCAGCTCAAGCTCCCCGACTGGCAGGGCGCCTATCGCCAGTGGAAGCTGGAGCGCGCCAAACGGAAGTTCCAGGTGTACATGAAAAAGCACGGCCGCCAGGACGGGCCGTGGGTGAATTAAGCTTTCAGCTCTCAGCTTTCAGCTTTCAGCCAAAACCGGCTTGGCTGACGGCTGTAGGCCGATCGCTAAAAGCTTCGGCATCCCTTCGCGACCGGATTGCACCAGCAATCCGGATCGGATAGTCTGAACTGGAGGCACAACCGTGATCCAACACACTCGTCAACACCTATTGGTTCTCTCTCTGCTCGCGGCCGCATCCACCCTCATGGGCCAACCGTCCGGTTCGGGATGGCTGAAGTTGAAAGTCGACCCCGGACGCGCCGGCGTCTTCGTCGACGGCAAATATGTCGGTCCGGCATCCAACTTCGGCTCCGGGCGGAAGTACGCGCTCCCTCCCGGCGAACACAAAGTCAAGCTCGTCGAGCCGCGTTACGAAGACTACGAGACCACTGTCACCCTCACCGCCGGCAAGACCACCGAATTGCGCCAAAGCATGAAAGCCTTGCCGCCGGCCAAGGGTCCCTTCGGTGTCCTGCGGACCATCAGTCCGGAAAAGTACGCCGCGGTCTACGTCAACGACCACTACATGGGCCACGCCGACGAGTTCAACAACTTCGCCCAGGGACTCATGCTGCCCGTGGGCGAATACGATGTGCGCATCGAGCCCAGCTCCGGCCCGCCCATCAAGCAGCACGTCAAGATCGAAGCCGATAAGACGATCATCGTAAAGTAGCCCGGAACTCCTCGAATTCGCGGCGCAGCTCGGCAAGCTCGTGCTCGAGCCTCGCGATCCGCTCGCGGTCCGACGGCCCGCGCTCGGGCGCCTGTGCCGCCGGCGCTTCCTCCGCGGATTCCACTTCTCCGGCCAGCAGTTGGGCCCACCGCGGCTCCTTGTAACCCGCCTGCCGCGGCAACTGCTTTACGAATCCGGCCTCGGCCAATTTGTGCAGCGTGCTTTCCACGCCCTCCAGGTCGTCAAAGGTGTACAGACGCTCGGTCCTGCCGCGCAGCTCGCCCACCGTCTGCGGACCGCGCAGCATCAGCACGCACAAGATCGCTCCCTCGCGGCGGCCCAGGTTGAACCGCTCGCTGAACCGCTGTTCGTGCTTGGCCACACGGCTGTCGCGCCCGGTAACGCGCATCGCCAGTCCCTTGGCCCGCAGGCCTTCGAGCGCTGCCTCCACCGTGGCCTCGTCGTATGCCGTCACCGGCTCGCGGTTGGATTTCTGGTTGCACGCGTTGACCAGCCCGTTCAGCGAGAGCGGATAATACTCCGGCGTGGCAGCCTCTTTCTCCATCAGTGCGCCGAGCACGCGGACCTCGGCCGCGTCCAGTTGCCAATCCATAATACGAGTGTACGTTGTTATGCTGAATCTTTAGCTCAGAGCGTCCGCGATGTTTTCCGAATCGATGCAGCCCGCGCGCACCAGCCGCCGCCGGCTCGACCAGGCCGCCATGGTCTCGCGCGAGCACGCCGCTCCCGCCATCGAGCGCGCCCTCGGTGCGCTGTCCAGGCAGCAATCGCCGGACGGCTTCTGGTGCGGCGAGCTCACCGCCGATACCACGCTGGAGAGCGACTACGTCCTGCTGCAGCTTTGGCTGCACCAGCCGGCGGGCGCCGAATGGAACCCGCCCAGCCGCGACCGCATCGACAAGGCCGCGCGCTCCATCCTCGAACGCCAGTTGCCCGATGGCGGCTTCAACATCTATGCCGGCGGGCCATCTGAGATCAGCGCCACAATCAAGGCCTACTGCGCGCTCAAGCTCGCCGGAGAGCCCGCCGGCGGCGAGCCGCTGCGCCGCGCCCGCACCCGCATCCTGGCGCTCGGCGGACTCCAGGCCGCCAACAGCTACGTCAAGATCAACCTCAGCCTCTTCGGCCTCTACCCGCGCCGCCACGTGCCTTCGGTGCCGCCGGAAATCGTCATGCTGCCCGGCAACGTGCTCTACGAGATGTCCTCGTGGACGCGCTCCATCCTGGTGCCGCTTTCCATCGTGCAGGCGCGCGGCAGCAACCGGCGCGCGCCCGCGGGATTCAGCCTCGAAGAGCTCATCCTGCCGGGTGTGGACCTCGCGCTCCCCAAGCGCAATGGTCTCAGCCTGCTCTTCCATCATCTGGACCGCGTCTTCAAGGTCTGGGAGAAGCGCGGCAGCGAGCGCATCCGCGCGGCCGCCATCCGCGAGGCCGAGCGTTGGATCCTGGCCCGTACCCGCTACACCGAGGGCCTTGGCGCCATCTATCCCGCCATGATGTACACCATCATGGCGCTGGACGCCCTCGACTACGCGAAAGACCATCCCGACCGCATCGAAGCCATCCGCCACTTCGAATCGCTGCTCATCGAAACCGGCGACCGTTTCATTTTCCAGCCCTGCGTCTCCCCCATCTGGGACACTGCGATCTGCGCCTTCGCCATGGGCGAAGCCGGCGTGCCCGCGGACGATCCGCGCCTGGTGCGCGCCGCCGACTGGCTGATCAGCAAGGAAGTCCGCCGAAAGGGGGATTGGAGCGTGAAGCGCCCGGATACCGAGCCCTCCGGCTGGGCCTTCGAATTCGCCAACGAGTTCTACCCCGATATCGACGACACCGCCATGGTGCTGCTCGCGCTCATGCATGCCAGGGGCTCCGACCCGGCGGCGCAGGCGGCTTGCGAACAGCGCGCGATCCAGTGGCTGCTGGCTATGCAATCGGGCGACGGCGGCTGGGCGGCCTTCGACGTGGATAACAACTGGGCCGTGCTGAACGAGGTCCCCTTCGCCGATCACAACGCCATGCTCGATCCCACCTGCCCGGACATCACCGGCCGGGTGCTGGAGTGCCTGTGCCGCCGCGGGATGCGCGATCACGACGCTGTCCGCCGCGGCGCCGGCTACCTTTACGCCGCGCAGGAAAAGGACGGAAGCTGGTACGGCCGCTGGGGCGTGAACTATGTCTACGGATCGTTCCTGGCCATGCGCGGCTTGGCCGCCAGCGGCGCGCCCGGCTCGCGCGAGGCCGTCGCCCGCGCGGCCAGGTGGCTGCGCACCATCCAGAATCCCGATGGCGGCTGGGGCGAATCCTGCGCCAGCTATGCGCGCGACGGCTTTGTCCCGGCCCCCAGCAGCGCGTCGCAGACCGCGTGGGCACTGCTCGGCCTGCTCGCCGCCGGAGATCGCGAATCACCGCAAGTCACACGCGGTCTCCGCTTCCTGCTCGATCTCCAGACTGCCGAAGGAAAGTGGCCCGAGACTGCATCCACCGGCACCGGCTTCCCCAACGTCTTCTACCTGACCTACGCCATGTACCGCGACTACTTCCCGATGCTCGCGCTGGCAACGCTGGCGCGCTCTTAGTCTCTCGGCCTACCGGTCGTCGCCGTCGTTATCGGGCGCGGTGAGCCTGCGCTTGTCGTTCAGGAAGAAGGCCGCCGTCTTTGGGGCGGGGATGGCCTGGAAAGCGCGCGGCTGCCGGCTCACGTCGTAGAAGCCGGTAAGGTCGTTCCTGGCGCGCGCGTCGGCGAAGTTGAGCGTGCCTTCGGTGATGCCGAAGTTGTGCTCGATGAATCGCAGGATGCTGCCGAAATCGTGGCGCTCGTTGTTGATGTAGCCCGCCGGCGTGTAGGCGGAAACGAACACCAACGGCACCCGGAAACCGTACTGGTAATCGCCCTGAGGATCGCCCAGGATGACGGGCGGCTCGTGATCGTACCATCCGCCCCAATCGTCCCACGTGATCACGATCGCAGTGTTCTGCCAGTAGCCGGCATTGTTGTCGCACGTGGTGCTGTTGCCGATAGCGTTCACGATGGAGGCCACCCAGGACGGCCCGCCGCCGTCGTTGGAGCGCGCATGATCGGAGTTGACGCCGGAAGGAATCACCCAACTGATCGAGCGCAGATTGCATTGCGCGATGTCCGTCAGCACGTCGGCGGGTTTGAGATCGACGTTCGCCGACCACTCGGTTCCCGCGCACTTGCCGCCCGGTCCGGTTGACTGGCAAATGTGCTGGATGGCGTTCGGGGCCGTCCAGATCGAGCCCGCGCCGGGCGTGTAGTAGCGCCAGGTCACCGGCCTCGGAAGCACGTCGGGCATGGTGGAGTGCTCGAAGCAGGGATAGATCTTCCGCGTCTCGCCGGCGGGTGTGATGAGTTGCACCGTGGTCCCCGCCGGCGCCGTGCATCCGGCGACAGAACTGGTGCCGGACATGTTTTCCGAGGCGAAGACGCCGGCCGCATCGTCGGCTGCCGACGGCGCCGATGTTCCGCCAAAAATGAACTGGTGCGCCGGGAAGCTCGGACCCTGGTTGGTCTGAAACATGTAGTTGCCCCAGCCATACTGCGTGGCGAGCCGGAGGTATGGCGTGACCACCCCGGCGGAATTGTCCACGTAGCGGAACTGAGGCCTGGTGAGGCACGTCCCGGAGCACGCGACCCCGGCGGAGCCGTCCATCCGGCAGACGCCCGTGGCCGGATCCTTGTCGCATTGCTTCACGAAGGCCGAATGCGCATGGCTCAAGTCGTACTGATTAGCCAGTGGAACAGCCGCGGGTTGGGTCACTCCGGTGGAAGAGGACTTGTCGCGCCACGCCTGGGTCTGAATGTTGTACTGCGTCGGATCGGGTGTGACGCTGCAGGATGCCGCCGAGCCGAACGGCGGAGTGCACAGCCCCTGAAACAGGTTGTCGGGAGTGCGGTTCTCCTGGAAGATCACAACCACGTGCTGAAACGAGGGGATCTGTGCCAGCGCGGCAGCCGCAAAAACACAGAGGAGTACAGGGCCTTTAACACGGTAATCCATAGATTCGGCCTCCGGCGCCCAGGGCCGGCGCTCAGTTTGAGAAACACGGCGGAGGGCGGCCAGTTGCGGTTGGCCCTGCAAAAATGCCCCTCCCCTATCCTCCGGCGTCCGACTGTGAAATAATATGCCGCCATGCACTCAGTCATACGCATGGGGCTCATCGGAGAGTTCAACGGGCAGAACAAGGCCCACCATGCCATCGGAACCGCGCTTGCCGCGGCTTCGGATGGGAAGGTCGAAACCACGTGGGTTTCAACCGATTCGGTCGGCGACGGAAAATCGCTGGCCGATCTCGACGGTCTCTGGTGTGTCCCCGGGATGCCGTATCGCAGCGCTGACGGCGCACTTACCGCGATTCGTATCGCGCGGTCTCATCGCATTCCTTTTCTCGGCACCTCCGCGGGATTTCAGTACGCGCTCATCGAGTACGCGCGCAACGTTCTGGGATTCGTGGAAGCCGACCACCAAAAGAGCAGCCCTTCGGCTTCCATGCCCCTGATCTCGCAATTGGGCTGTGCCCTCCTCGGGGTGAAAGCGCGCGTCCGCTTCACCGACGGCGCCCTGATCCGCCGCGCCTACCGCGCGCCGGAGTCCATCGAGGAGTACCACTGCAGCTTCGGGCTCAACAACCGCTACCGCCGGCTGATCGAAGGAGGGGCCATGACCATCGCCGCCGTCGACGACCAGCACGACGTCCGCGCGGTGGAACTCGATGGCCACCCCTTCTTCGTGGCCACGCTTTTCCAACCGGAGATGCAGGCGGCGAACCCACTGGTCCATGCGTTTGTGCACGCCTGCGAACGACGGCGCCAGGCGGCCATGCGCGCGGCAAGCTGAAAATTCAAAACACATTATCGGCCGCGGATGAACGCCGAGGAACGCGGATTCAAACAAATCGCTGTTGATTTCTTATCTGCGTTGATCGCCGTTTATCTGCGGCCTAAAAATTCCAGCGAATTCCCAACTGCCCCGTCCGCGCCGAACCGGCGGGCGGAAAGATTGCGGTCGACGTGATTCGTCCGGCGCTGGAGTTGTTCACCACCAGGCCCGTCGCTCCGCCGCCGCCGGCCGAAGGCTCCCCCAGGTTCGTGTGGTTGAGAACATTCAGAAACGATGCCGTCACCTGCACCAGACCGAATTTCTCCAGCCGCACGCTCTTCTGCAATCCCAGGTTCCACAGCACATAGCCCGGACCCTGGATGATTCCCCGTCCCGCGTTGCCCCAATTTCCCGAAGCCGGCGTGGTGAACACCGACGGATCGAACCACTGATTGATCGTGTGCGGCAACGGGATCGGCCCCGTCACATCCGGGCGCAGCGTGGTCGTGTTGGTGTTGGTCGGGTCGGGACCGGAGATCACCGGTGTGAACCAGTTGCCCGTGCTCAGGTTCAACAGCGTGTTGATCTGCCATCCCGAGAGCCATGGTCCGCGACCCAAAGGAAGCTCGTATAGCGCCTGGTTCATCCATTGGTGCCGCGGCACGGTGTATACGTTCCCCCGGTCGCGCCGCCGGTTGTACGTGTTCTCGATCGTGTTGTTCAGCTCGAAATCGTCGGTATCGTCCGTGTCGCTCAGCTCCTTGGCCCACGTCCAGGTCGATTGGAACATCAGGCCCCTGGTGAACCGTTTCTGCACCTGCGTCTGCATGCCGCTGTAGAGCATGTTGGCGCCATTGTCGGCGTAGTTGATGCTGCTGAACAGCGGATACGGCCGCCGCGCGTTGCTGAATGCCACCGTCGAAGCTGCCGGCTCGTTGACGTCGCGCCGGAAGGCAAGCTGCGTTCCCTTCGACCCGATATAGCTCACCCGCAGCCCGATGTCGCGCGTCAACTCCCGCTCCAGCGAGAGGCTGTACTGCTGCGTGTAGCTGTTCAGCAGGTGCGGCGTCACCGCCATCAGGCTGACCGTGCCGGGGGTCCCGGAAATCGCGAACGGGTTGGTCAGCGTGACCAGCGGCGCTCCGTTCACGATGTTGTTCGTAGTCACCGTGGTGGCCGAATAGGGCCCCTTCGAAAGGTCGCCCGGGATGTTGCCCGAGTAGTGCGAATAGTAGATGCCCCAACCGCCCCGCAGCACAGTCTTCCCAGCATGGTCCAACTGGTAGCTGAAGCCGAACCGCGGCGCGAAGTTGTTCCTGTCGGCGGTACGCAGCGACCGCCCCAGCCCCGCCTGGTCGGCCGTCTCCACCGGCAGGTTCGACGGGAAATACGCGCTGAAGCTTTTGAATGCCTGCTGGCTCGGCACGATGATTTTGCCGGTCGCCAGGTCGAACGAGTATTGGTTGTCGTTCAGCGCGTACGCCGGACCGTTGTATTCCCAGCGCAGCCCGTACATCAGCGTCAGACGCGGCGTGAGTTTGAAATCGTCCTGCGCGTAGGTCGACCAGTCGCGGAAGCGGTTGTACTGCGCCGGGTAGGGGTCCAGCCGCGTCACTGTGGCCGGCAGGCCGAGCAGAAAATCGGCATATGCCTGGCCGGAGAACTTGTTGGTAAAGCTGTAGCTGCCGAACACCGGAGTGCCCGACGTGTTCGGCATGTACCGGTTCACGAAAAACGGAACGAACTCCAAGCCGAACTTCATAGTGTGGCGGCCGCGCACCCAGCTCAGGTTGTCGGCAAGCTGAGCGTGGCCGTCGTTCACCGGATTCAGCAGGTTGATGTTGTCGCTCGAAAAGCCGGAAATGCTGAAGATCGGCAGGTTGTGAATGGGCCCGCGGTCGGGCAGCCCCTGGATTCCGATCTGCTGCATCACGCTCTGCCCCAGAAAATCGCTGCTACTTGCCGAAACTAGAATCACCACGCCGGCGCGGAATTCGTTCAGCAGGTTCGGCCGGATCGAGTACACGTCCCCGGCGGTCCAGAAATTGACGCGGCGCTCGTTGAACGACGTGCCGATCGTGGTCGGCGGCAGCGCCGAGCGCGCGCCCGGAATGTTGTAATCGTCCTTGCGGTTTTCGTACCGCAGAAATGCCCGGTGGCGCTCGCTGAAATTGTGGTCCAGCCGGATCTCTTCCGTCCGGTGGGTCTCCGGCGCGGAAAACGCCGCCCGGTAGTTGCCCGCGGTCACGTTAGAGGGCCCGAAGTTGGGCAGCGGAAACAGAAAGTTCTGCGCATTGATCCCCTGCTGGCTGATCAGCGACGCCGGGATCACGTTACCGGGGAAGGGAACCCCGGTGATCGGATTTTTGACCGCCCCCGCCTGCGAAAAATCGCCCTGCCGCATCAGCAGCGTCGGCACGTTGGTCGACGTGAACAGCGTGGCGGCCACGCCCTTCAGCCCGTCGAAATCGAAAAACACGAATGTCTTGTCTTTCTTGATCGGCGCTCCGAAGGTCCCTCCGTAGTTGTGCAGGTTCTGAAACGGCTTGGTGGTCGCGAACGCGTTGCGCGCGTCGGTCGCCGAGTTGCGCAGGTACCAGAACACGCCGCCGTGAATCTGGTTGTTCCCCGAACGCGTCGCCGTGGTCACGGTCCCCATGCCGCCGAACTCGGCGCGCGTGGTGAGCACGTTCGCCGTGAACTCTTCCACCGCTTCCACCGAAGGCTGCGATACATTGTCCGGGCTGCCGAAGTTGCCGAACGTGGTCTCGATCCCGTCCACCTTGACCTTGACGCTGGTCGCTCCCGCGCCCGGCGTCAGCCACTTCGCGCCATTGCCCACCTGCAACGTGCCCGGCACGGTCAGCGGCATGATGCCCGAGATCAGTCCCGAATCGCCCGAGTTCTTCGATACGCTCCGCAGGTTCGTGGGCACCTCGATGATCTGCCGCGCGAGCAGGTTGGTCCCCACCGCGGGCGTGTCCATCTGCACCACGGCCGACGCCGTCTCTTCCACCACCACCTCGGTGGACGCGGCGGCTACTTCGAAGTGCAGGTCCTGCCGCACCGTGCGGTACGCCTCCACGCTGAACGCGCGCGTCTCCACGGCGCGGAATCCTTTGGCCGAGGCTCCCAGCCGGTACGTCCCCGGCGGCAGATTGGGAAACACGTAGGCGCCGCTCTCGTTCGTGTCTGCGCTCAGCTTGACGCCCGTGTCGTTGTTGGTCAGCGTCACTGCCGCGCCGCCGATCGCGCCGCCCGACGCGTCCGTTGCCAGGCCCGTGACCGTGCCCAGGGGCGTCTGCCCGTGCAGCAGGAATACGCAGAACAGCACCGTAAAAAGCCGGAGTTTCATAGGGAAACGTCTATTTTGTCATAGTTCGCCGCTATCGCGTCTTTCCCCAGTAAATGTCGGCCTCTCCTATCGCGGCGTGGTGCGCGTACAGTTTCGGCAGCCCCACGTCGTCGATCCAGTTGTCCTGTTTCCAGGCCTCGTTCGCCCAGGTCTCGACCAGGTCATAGTAGCCGGCGCCGATTTGCCGCTCGACCTCGGCCTTCGACACCAGGTGCATCTCGGCCATGGTCGCCCGGTCGAGATCCAGCTTGTGCGAATCGCTCAACTCAAATCCCGGCGGAATCGGATACCGCAGCAGGAAGTAGATCGCGTCGTCCGCGAGAATCGGGCCCGCCGGGTGAATCTCGCGGATCTTCTGGGCGATGGCCTCGGCCTCCCGCCACGAGTCGTAGTCGCGCCGTTCGTATAGTGTCTTGGCGAAGGCCAGAAACACGATCAGGCACGGAACGACAAGCGGCCAGCGCGCCCGTTCCGACGCCGCCAGTTTCGTTCCCACGGCATAGATCGCCGCGCAGGCCAGAATCGCCAGAAACGGCGCCGCGAACACGTAATATTGCGAAAAATTCGGATGCCCGTTGGCGATAAAAGCGATCTCCGCGGCGGCCAGCCAGGCGCACAGATAATACTCGCGGCGGGTGGCCCGGTCCCACGGCGCTTTTCGGGCGAACATCAGCCCGCCCACAGCCAACACTCCGAGCACCAGGGCCTGCGACGAATCGAGCGGCGCAAGCAGCACGCCGAAATCGTGCGCCATCGCGCCCGGCCAATCCACCTGCCGGTACCGCCCCTGATACTCGAGGACGCTGAAAATCGTCTGCCGCGGACCGTGCGCAAACAGCCACGCCAGGGGAATGCACGCCAGCGCGCCGCCCGCCAGAAATGCCGCCGCCTTTCCACCCCTCGATCCAGCCCGGTTACACGCGAAAATCCAGATCAGCAGCACCACCGGCACGGGAACGGTCAACAGCGATGAATTCGCGGCCGCCGAAGCCAGGAGCCCCGCCGCGCCCGCCAAAATGATCCGGTCGCTCTCCACCGCCCGCACCGCCGCGCGAAACGCCGCCACAATCGAGAAAAGGCAAATCCCGTACGCCTGCCCTACCGGACCGCAAACGAAGACCCGGCCATTCAATCCGAATAGGAGCGCGGCCGCGATGGCAAGCCGCATTCGCCATTCGGGAGCGGGAAAACGCCGCCGCACATGCCCCGCGGTCAGCACCACCGACAATGCGGTAAGCAGCGCCGCGGCCACGTGTGCCGTGCGCCACGTGTCGCCGAAAATGCGCATCCAGGCGGCGTTCCAATATGCGTTCAACGGCGACTGCGGAAAACAGAAATCGAGGTACGGCCGCTTGCCGTGAAGAATCGATTGCGCGGCCACCAGGTGGTAGCCTTCATCTGCGGTGAACGCCAGCGTTTGCGATTCGACCAGCAGGCCGGCCGCCAGCAGCACCAGGCACGCCGCGAGCATCCGGCCTGTTACAACATCCGGCTTGTGCATCCGGTTTCAATGTAACAGCCGTGGGGTTTTTCCAGGACTGCCCGCACATTCCTGCCAGAAAAATCGGTCCCAGATGAAGTGATTTTAATAATGATTTAAGCGGGAATTCATGTGCTGCTGACAATCATGAGTGCAGGCAGCAAAATCGTCCGACAATTTCAAGGAGAGAGACGCAATGAAGAAACTGATGATCATCATGCTGGGCTTCAGCCTGGCATTCTGCACGGTCGCCACCAGCTTCGCCCAGGACACCAAGAAGGAAGAGAGCACCAAGAAGAAGGGCGGGAAGAAGGGCGGCAAGAAGAAGGAAGATACCGAGAAAAAGGGCGGCAGCCGCTAAGCTGCTTCCTGGTTGGTTTCGCTTGGGAAGCCGCGCAGCATTTCAAGAGCTGCGTGGCTTCCTGATGTTTTGTTTTTCGTTCCCTTCCCTCCTTTGGTCCCCACCGCACGTTACCTCGCGTAGTGAACCCCTCGCCGGCTGGTAGTTCGATTCGGACATTCGTTGCGCGGCCCTGCGAGCCATGATCCAATGCAAATAATCCAGCCCTGGCAGGCTGCCGGTATGACACTACTGCGTAAAATCCGGTGGATCGCGGTTTCCATCCTCCTGCCGCTCCTGTTTGCGGGCGGGGCGTACGTCATCGCCCGCCGTCCGAAACCCGAATACAAATTCACCCGGCGCACCACGGTCGTCACCTCCGAGAAGGCGATCTTCACTGTCTATCACGCCCCATTGCCGATCTATCCCCCGCAGGCCCTGCGCGACCGCATCGAGGGTTCCGTGAAGTTCAAATGCACCATCGCGGCTGATGGCAGCATTGCCCAGGCCGAATTCTTGAGCGGCCCCGCGCCGCTGGTCGCCGCTGCTCTCGCCGCCGTGCGCCAGTACCAGCTCGATCCCAAGGCGGGCGAGGCCGATATCGAGATCCCCTTTTTACTCGCCGATCCCACCCTCGCCTATTCGCCGCCCGAGCTTCGCGATCGGCCCGCCCCCGGGCGCGCCGCCGCGAAGTCGGTGCGCGTGGTGGCAACCGTGAATAAGGAAGGCCGCGTCGATTCCGTCCAGCCCCTCACCGATTCTCCGGCCTTCGTCAAGACCGGAATCGATATCGTCCTCCATTGGACCTTTCGTCCGGCGCTCCGCAACGGCCAGCCGGTTGACGCCACCCTGGTCCTCGATATCCCCGTAGGGTAGGCCTCCGGCCTGCCCCCGCCGCGTAGCGGCGCCAACGCCCGATAATCAATTCATGACCCTCCGAAGGCCGTTGGTGGCTGTCCTCCTCTGTTTCGGATTCGCCGCCGGCGCTTCCGCCCAATCCATGGCGGCCCCCGCCGGTCCACCGCAACCGCCGGCGCTCACCGCTCTCAATAACGCGTTCCGCGCGAGCTATGCCGATGCCAAGCTCCGCGTGCTGGCGTCGTCCGGTCCCACTCTGATTGTCAACGGCGACAACTTGGCTCTGCTTCGCAACGGACGGCGCGTCGAAGCCAATGTCCAGTCCCCGATCTATGACCCCGTCAAGACGATCGCCCACATCCCGCTGGCGATCTATGTGACCCTCACGCCCGGCGACGGAGCCGTCGATGCGGACCGTCTCAAGACGCTTGCAGCACTGCGTGAACTCATCCCGCCCGCCGAGGCCAGTCTCGACGCCGTGGGACTCTCCGCCGCCTCGCTCGCGCGGCAGAAGCAGATCGGGGCCGCCTCGCTGGCCTTTCTCGACGACGTGATCCGCGGTGGGAAATTCGCGCGCTCCCGGCTGCTCGCGTTCACGCGCGGCATGACTCCGCTCGTCATGGAGAACGTCGCCGAAGCCACGCGCGCGCAGTTGGACGCCGTTCACGCCCGCGTCTCGATGTGGCGTCGCGATCTGAGCGTGCAGGAATGGAACCAGCTACACGTTCTGATCATCGGCCCGCACATGCCGCGCGAAGATCTGGTGGTCACGCAGTACTTCCTCCGCCTGCTGCACGAGCCGCGAGAGGGCCGCCGCGTGGTCTATGCCGAATCTCTCTGGGAAGAGCCGATGGCTCTCGACCTCCTCGGCACCCACCTGCTCGACGGCAGCGTGGGCGAGGCGTTCTTTGGCGACTACATGCGCATGCACCGCGACCTGTTGGGAGATGCTGCCCGCCAGTACCTTGCCCGCCTGCTGCCCGAATAGGCTGCGTCACCGGGAACCAGGAATCGCAACGGTGCTGAAGCGCTTGCGGTACGCGGTCGGCGACGTACGGAAGGCTTTCCGGAAGTGATGTCTCAGTGTCGCGGCCGTCCCCATTCCCACCTCTCCGGCGATGTAGTCGATCGACTCACCCGTGGTTTCCAGCCACTGCTGGGCGGCAAACAGCCTCTGACG
>DATJYJ010000089.1:0-2854 GCA_035578025.1 Verrucomicrobiia bacterium | reverse complement strand
TCGAGCAAACCCTTCCCCGCATCAACACCCAGGCCAAAGCGATCGTGGCCCTCACCCTGGGCATCCTCGCCCTGGGCTTCGTTCTTATTTACCGAACGCGCGCATGACTCCCGCCGTCCAAGTTTCCAGCCTCTGGAAGTTCTACGGCGACTACCCTGCCCTCAAGAACGTCACCCTCGACGCGCCCGCCGGCGCCTGCCTCGCCCTGATCGGCCGCAACGGCGCCGGCAAGACCACCTTGCTCCGCACCATCGCGGGCTTCTCCCGCCCGGGGAAGGGCTCCATCTCCATCTTCGGCACGCCTCCGCGCGATGCCCAGACCCGGCGCTTCATGGGCTATATCGGCCACGGCATCAGCGTCTACGATGAGCTTTCGGCCCTGGAGAATCTGACGCTCTACGCCAAGCTCTACAACCTCCCCGACCCGCGCGGCTCGGCTCTCGAGTGGCTCGAGCGCACTGGCCTGGAACGCGTCAAGAACGGCCTGGTCCGCGAGTTCTCGCGCGGCATGCGACAGCGCCTTGCGGTCGCCCGGGCCTTCCTGCACGAGCCCAAAGTCCTGCTCCTCGACGAACCCTTCACCGCCCTTGACGACCGCGCCATCGCCGTTCTCCAGACGGTGTTGCGCGAAGCGCTCGCCGCCGGCAAAACCATCGTCATGTCCACCCACCAGTTGCGTGAAGCCCTGGAACTGGCCACGCACGTCGCGCTGCTCAACCGCGGACAGGTGGCATTTCACGGCCCATGCACGCCGGAAATGGTCTCCGATCCCGGCTGGGTCTACGCGCAATACGGTGAGGGGTGATGGCCTTCGCCCGGCAGGTATTCGTCATCATGGCCAAAGACCTTCGCGCCGAGTTGAGAACCAAAGAGGCGATCAACGCCTCCCTCTCGTTCGCGCTGGTCGTGCTCCTGCTTTTCAGCTTCGCCTTCGATCCGGATGAAGAGACCGTCCGCGCCATTTCCGGCGGTCTCCTCTGGATCGTCTTCGCCTTTGCCGGCACCCTACTCCTCAACCGCAGCTTCGCCCGTGAGCTCAACAACGACTGCCTCGACGCCCTGATCTCGGCCCCCATCCCCGCCGCCGCGCTGTTTCTCGGCAAAGCGCTGGCGAACTTCGTGCTGGTGCTGGCGGTCGAGCTGATCGCGCTCCCGCTATTCGGCATCTTCTACAACGTGCATTGGACCACGCAGCTCCCGCAGCTCCTGTTAGTGATGCTCCTGGCGACCTGGGGCATGACGGTCACCGGCACGATTTTCAGCGCGCTGACCGTAAATATTCGGCTGCGCGAAGTGATGCTGCCGATCCTGAATTTTCCGATCCTGATCCCTGCCCTGCTGGCGGCGATGCAACTGACCAATGCGCTGATCGCCGGGCAGCCGATCACGTCCGCCAACGAGGCGTGGCTAAAGATGCTAATCGGATTTGATGTAATGTACACCGCAGTATCTCTGGTCTTAGTAGAGATCGTGTTAGTTTCGTAACGCGACCCTCCGGGTCGCAATAGTTATGCCTTATTACAAACGCCGCCTGCCGCACTGGGATCCCGAAGACGCGGCGCTCTTTATCACGTGGCGTCTCCACGGCAGCTACCCGGCGCCAAGCCCCGAATGGGAGCGACTGCCCCCTGGGCAGCGCTTCGCCGCCGAAGATACCGAACTTGCGCATCTGGCGACCGGTCCCCATTACCTCAGAGATCCACGGGTGGCCCAGACCGTCGCCGACACTCTCAAATACGGTGCCAACCATCTCCATCTCTACGATCTCCGGGCCTGGGTCATCATGTCCAACCACGTCCATATCCTGATCGACCCACACGCGGAGCTCACGAGCATCACAAGCCGGATCAAATCGTTCTCCGCCCGGGAAGCAAACCGGATCCTAAACCGGACCGGTCAACCCTTTTGGGCACTGGAATCCTACGATCACTGGGTGCGGTCAACCCGGGAATCCGACCACATCGTTCGCTATATTGAGTTCAATCCCCTGAAAGCGGGAATCGTTGAAAAACCGGAAGACTATCGCTGGTCCAGTGCCAGTGCGGGCCGGGAGGCCCGCGTTACATGAGAAACAGCCTCCTCTTTCTTGTCGGAGCAGTTGCCTTCGGGCTGCTCTTCAAAGACATCTACGTCATGACCACCCTGCCCCCCGAGGTCAACCAGGGTGCGATCTTCAAGATCATCTTCTTCCACGTGCCTATGGCCATCACCGCGCTGACCTGTGCCCTGGTAGCCTTCGGCGCCAGCGTCACCTTCCTCATCACCAAGAACTTCAAGGCCGACGCCCTGGCCGTCGCCGTCACCGAGGTCGGACTCGCCTTCCTCGCCGGCAACCTGATCACCGGTTCCATCTGGGGCCGCGTGATTTGGGGCGTCTGGTGGGCCTGGGACGCCCGGCTCACTTCTGCGCTGGTCTGCTGGCTTCTATATGCGGGCTATCTCATGCTGCGCCGCGCTATCGAAGAGCCTACCCAGCGCGCCACCTTCGCGGCGGTGTTCTCCATCTTCGCTTTCATCGACGTCCCCATCGTCATCTTCTCCATCAAGTGGTGGCGCACCCAGCATCCACAGCCGGTCTTCTGGGCCGGCGGCAGCTTCCCGGCCGAATGGTACCCCACCTTCGGCTGGAACATGCTCGCGATGATGCTGCTCTGCGTGGTCCTGACTTCGGTCCGCCTGCGCCAGGAAGAATTCCAGCGTGAAATCGACGGCCTGCGCCGCATGGCGCACGCCCTCTAAAGGAGCCTCTTATGTACGCACTCCTTCTGCAATCCGCCGATGACATCACCCGCGAAGTCGCGCGCCTCGACCGCAACTACGCCTTCCTGAGTTACGGCCTGATCGTCGCCTGGCT
>DATJYJ010000088.1:0-14041 GCA_035578025.1 Verrucomicrobiia bacterium | reverse complement strand
CATGGACACGATGGAGCGGCTCGGGAAAAGATCGCTCGTTTTTTGGAGCGGCTAGAATTTGAACCGATCATCCTGCATGAACAAGCCAGTCGTGGCCGTACGGTGATCGAAAAGGTTGAAGCTCACAGCGATGTCGGTTTTGCCGTTGTGCTCCTGACCCCGGATGATGAAGGATGCAAGAAAGGCGGAACACTACAGCCGCGAGCCCGGCAAAACGTCGTGTTGGAACTCGGCTATTTCCTTGGCCGCCTCGGCAGGACTCACGTCTGCGCGTTGAAGCGCGGCGAACTCGAAATCCCTTCGGACTTTGAGGGTGTGGTTTACGTCTCATTCGACGATTCGGACGGGTGGAAACAGGATCTCGGCCGGGAACTCGAAGCGGCCGGCTTCACGATTGACTGGAACAAAGCAATGGGCCTCGGCGCTCAGCAAAACTGATCCTCTTCTGCTCGTTTAGAGTGACCCACACGAAGAACAGGTTTTCCCGTGGGCTAGAGGGTGCCAGGCGATATCATCCACGCGGCAGCGTGCGGTTTGAGTTTCCATCATCTGGGCAAGAGCCCTACGCGAGCGGCGTCTACGGAGCCTTGATCGGTCGCAGACATGACTGAATGGTGAAATGTGCGATCAGCCACTCTCGCGGCGCTGATGTTTCCACACGTTCACGAGAGTTCACGAGACGCTTACACTCAGTTTACGGTCACTGCTTCGACTTGCTTCTGGTCGCGCGCTTGAGAGCTAGAATATTGGTCGCTGATCGTGAGCGCCTTCACCGCCTCCCGTTTCGCTGTCATGCGGATGTGGCTGTACCGCTCCAGCATCGCTCTACTCATGTGACCCATGAGGGCGAGCATGGTGCTTTCGGGAGTGCCCGCCTCTGCCATTTTGGTCGCCGCTGTGTGCCTCAAGTCGTGTAGGCGGCATTCTACCCCCGCCGTCTCCCGAATGCTGCTCCAGACGGTCTTGAGCGTGGTTGTCGGTTGCGTGGGATCGGTCGGTGCGGGCCTGCCGAACGGGAACAGGTAGTATTCCGGTTTGGCTATTCGTCGGGAATATCCGACGCAACAATGCACTCTGCGCCCTCAGGCTTTGAGAGGTCGCTACTGCGTGAGAAAACTACCGATGCTCGCCGATGTCCACGTGGCGACGCCGCAACCAAAGAAGTCCGTGTCTTCCGTCCAGATCGGACAACCGAGCGCCAAAGCTGCGGCGAGAATCGGCCAGTCGTCCGGGTCACGCGAAGCCAGCCGCTTTCGAGCCTCGGTCTCAAAGTCAGCGTAAATGTCGCGGCTCATGATTGTCCCGAGCGCGGCCAGAGATCGCAACAAGCGAAGTGCCTTCTCGGGTTCGCCACCACGCTTAGCCACAAGTTCGGCCAAATGCTCCTCGGCCTCCGCGTACGCGGTTTCGGGAATGAAAGGAGATGCCATCGGCATGAGACCCGAGAATGCGGCGAACGCGTTGTGCCAGGACCGCACGAATCAGAATATTGGCATCCAGCACCAGGGCCTTACTTGGCATTCCGCTTCTTTTCGCGACTGGCGCGGCGGATCTCCTTGTACTCCTGGATGAGATCGTCTTCAGAGGTGCCCCAAGAGGCGATCATGGCATCAAGTTCCCGAGCAGCCGCCCGCATGGCGTCCACCTCGGCCTTGCGGCTCTTCTTCTGGGCAGGAATGTAGAAGCCGAGGGTCTCGCCATGTCGAGTGATGGCAAACGGCTTTCCGGCCTCCAGGTAGCCCGCGAGGTTCTCGCGAAACTCGCGCATGCCGATCTTTTCCGTTTCCATTGTTGCGTATTCTGTGTACACAATAGCATTCATGTGAGTCTGCGATCAAGGCAGTGGAACTGGGTAGCTGGCCTCGAACGACATTCAACCCGAGCGCCATTCTCACGGAAATGAGATGGTAGACGGCATAAGGTGGATAAACATGCTCGAGACCTGCGTCGGGCTCATCACTGTTGTCGGCGGGTCATCTGGTTATAGGGCTAATATCCGAATGCCGCAGGGGTGTTCGTGCGTCTGCGCCATTTGGAGCGGAATGACGTCGGCATTTTCCGGGTCAGGCAGGACCGGCAGGGCACTGAAGGAGGTTAGATGCCGGACACGCCGCCAAGCAAGAATCGACAATTCCTTCGTGATGTCGAGGTCAGCTTCGCGGAATCCCGAGCCGGCGAAGCATCTGATCAAACCTGGGGTCCGAGCGCAGTGAATCGTAGAGCGGCATCACCCGCAGAAAGAAAAGTGACGGATCATGCGCATCGTAGGCTCTGTCCAGCCAATTGAATGCTCGGCCGCGTTCGCCAATCGCGGCATAGACGATCACGAAGCACCTGGGCGTCACTGTTTCGCGTTCGCTCCGGGACTGTAGGTTCTCAAGCAGGCTGGTCGCGACATCCAGATTTCCCGCCCTGGCATGCGCAGCAGCCAGGTATGCCATCGAAAGCGCGTCTTGCGCAACCGCAGCGGCTTTTTCAAAGATTTCGATCGCCGGTGCAAATCTGGATCTGCACAATTCAGCCAACCCAAGCCCTGCGTACGCCAGGGGCGATCCGGGAAACAATTCCAGAGTCCTGCGGGCCTGCTCGACTGCCTTTTCATAGTCGTCTGCAAAAAGATAGATCCACGCCAAGCATGCGTTCACATATTCCGAAAGGGGAGCGACGCGTAAAGCAAGGTCCATCTCACTGACGGCGCGCGCTTGATCGCCGCTCGTTGCCATCAAAAAGATGGAAAAGGCGACGTGGGCGTGTTCGTCACTGGCGTTCAATTCGAGCGCGCGAAGCATCTCCGCCTCACACGCGTCCAAATCCCAGTCGTTCAGCCAGGTGGCCCAAGCGAACGCCCAATGAGCCGTGCCGAGCGCGTCATCGAGCGCGAGTGCCTTCAAAGCCGCCTCTTTTGCTTTTGTGAAGGCATCCGGGAACGAACAATGTCCCCAGAACCCAAGGTGGCCATAGCAGTCAGCCAGGTGCGCGTACGAGAGTGCATGACCCGGGTCTTTCTCCAATGCGATGTGGAAATACTCCAGAGCCTTCTCCATGCTTACCCGGGACCACCGGCTCATGTGATGACGGCCTCTCAAATAGGCAAGATGCGCCTCCGGATCGACGGGACGGGGGCGTCCGAGCCGAGCCAAATCCGAAGGGCTCACCGCAGACTGCACTGCCCCAGCGATTGCCTGCGCAATCTGGCCCTGAAGCGTAAGGATATCGACTAGATCGCCCTCGTATGTCTTTGCCCAGAGATGTTGCTCCGGTGCGACCTGGATCAATTGAGCCGTGATCCGGATTCGGTTTCCAGCCCGGAATACCGATCCTTCGATCACGGCGTCCGCCCTCAGTTCCCGCCCGATCTCAGGAATTGTCCTCTGCGTGCCCTTCAGATGCAACACCGTTTGCCGTGAGATGACCCGCAGCGTTTTCAGGCTGCCCAGTTCGGAGATTAGGGCATCGACTACCCCATCGGCAAAGAAATCCGGTTCGGGATCGTGATTCAAATTCTCGAAAGGCAGCACCGCCAGGGTGGGCGGCGCCTTTGGCAGTGCTTCTACTGGAGCGATAAAGCGGTATCCGCGCCGTGAGAGGGTCTCGATATACGAGGGCGAACGCGCGTCATCTTCCAGGACTGCGCGAATCCGGTTGAGGCAAAAATTGAGGCCCGCGTCAAAATCGACTGCTGCCTCGCCCCAGACCTCGCGGCGGATCTCTTCGCGGGTGACCAGTTTTCCGGCATTGGCCACTAGCAGGCCAAGAACCCTCGCCGGCTGCAGCGGGAGTCTGACTTCCGTCCCGGACTTGCGCAGTTCGGCTGTTTCCTGGTCCAGCTCGAAGCATCCGAACCGCCAAACCGCCGCCGCACTGGAACAGAGGAGCGCCATAAGTAACCTGCTCCGGCTCCGATTATAGTCGCTCCCGGAGCCCCAGCACTAAGCGAAAACTAAGCAAAAACTCAGTGATCGAAGATGGCGCACAGCGCTTCCGCGCGATAGTCTGCCCTTAGAGGTGAAGAGCATGCCGCGCTTCGTCTCAGGTGTAGCTCTTGGCGGTCCGGCATTTGCGCCGACACAGCGCTCGCCGGTCCGCCCCGGTCTCAGAGGACGGGTCGTGATCGGCGCGGTCGAAGCGTCCGCGCCGGGCGAGTTCGGATGTGCGATGCAAGGTTCGATCATTCGCCTGTTTCTGGCGCTGGCCTTTCTCCACGGATCTGTCTCCCTGTCAGGACAGCCGCCCTTCAACCGTTCGGACGTCATTGTCGGTGTGCATCCCCAAGCGGTGGTGGCCGGTGATTTCAATGGAGATCGTGGACCCGACGTGGCCGTCATCACCGGGGATGGGCTCTTCGCCATACTCAATCGTGGGTATACTGATATGCCGCCGGTCCCTGTCCACACCGCAGGGGTTTCCGGACAGGACCTGGTAACGGGCTTCTATGCCCCATTTGCCGCGGCCGCCGATTTCAATGGCGATGGGCTGGATGACCTGGTGAGCAAGGGCGTTCTGCTGCTCAGCAACGGAGACGGCACCTTCCGCATTGCGCGCCGCGATCTTGCAGTCATTGTGGGGATTGGAGATTTTAACGGCGACGGCAAGGTCGACCTGCTCCAAAGCGACCCTGCCCCGGGCATCGAGCCAGGCCGGGGCGTTCGCGTCCTGCTGGGCAACGGCGACGGGATCTTCCGGTCTGGTTCGACCATCACCCCAGTGGGTATGGAGCAGGTCGTCGTGGCGGATTTTAATCACGACGGCCGCCTTGATGTGGCTGTAATGCCGCATAGCCTCTCCGGATCCTTGATTGTTTTCCTCGGGCGAGGGGACGGCGCCTTCAGTTCAGCAGTCCAAACGGGCATCCCTTTCGCTCTTCAGTGGATGTACCTTGCAGCCGATTTCAACGGCGATGGAATACCGGACTTGACCGCGCCTGGCGGGATTGCATTGGGTAAGGGTGATGGGACCTTTCAAGTTCCCATCGCGTATCCACAAGGCCATATGGGAGTCCCAATTGCCGCGGCCGATTTTACCGGAGACAACCGCATCGATTTGGTGACTTCCGACCTGGGGGGATCCGTCTATATCTTTGCGGGGAACGGCGATGGGACGCTACTGCCCCCCAGGGAGCAGCCTGTCGGGTGGGGCGTGATGCCGCGCGTGGCCGTAGTCGATCTGGATTACCCGTATAGCGGTTTTCCTCCAGGTTCTCCCGACCTCATTACAACGAGTGGAACTTCCAACAGCGTAACCTTCCTGGGCAACTACTGGAATGCTTCCGGTTTGATCAACCTGCAGCGTGCAGTATCGGCCGCGAGCGGTACCGCGCTTGTAGCGCCGGGCTCATTGGCATCCCTTTTCGCGCCGACTCCGGCAAGTGGCCGCTTGAGCGCCTCTCCACCCTGGCCCACACGGCTTGGAGGCATCAGTCTCGAAATCGACGACGGCGGAGCTACCCGGCTCGCGCCCATGCTCTATGTCTCGCCCACGCAGATCAATTTCCAGGTTCCCGCCGACCTGACGACCCGCGGATTTCACAACCTCACGATTGTGGATGACAACGGGCAGACCTACGCCGGTGGCGTGGAAGTAGAATCGATCACGCCTGGGCTCTTTCGCGAAGCGGTTACCGCGATTCGCGTAGAGCCCGACGGGACTCAAGTTCCCATACCCGTGTACACCTGCGTTCCGTCGGCCACTGGTCTTTCTTGCGACTACTCACCAATTCCACTGTCCACCGCTGGCGATCGTCCGATTTACCTGAGCTTCTACGGAACCGGTTTCAACGGGGCGGCGCCTGCCAACGTCACCTGCGAGGTCAATGGTGTGCGAGTTCCAGTCGTTTATGCCGGGCTGCAGGCGACTCCCGGTGTGGACCAGGTAAATGTCCGGTTGGTGCCTGAAGTTCTCACAGGGTTCGTTGGCGAAACCATGGACGTGATCATTAGGATGGACGGCATTCCGGCCAACTCGGCCACAATCGCCGTCAAGTGAATTGCCGGAAGCAATCTTAGCTTCGCTGGCGCGTTCTGAGATGCCGGCCGGCTGTAATGTTAACGCTGTGAAGGAGTTCCACCATGTGTCTCAAAAATGTGAAGGGTTCCAAATCGTTGGTGAATGTCGTAGGCGTGAACGCAGCGAAGATTGTCTTCGCTGCACTTGTCGCGCTCGTACTCGTTGACCCCGCGAGTGGGGCTATACCCAATCCTGTTGTAACTGGCCCGGTCGCAGCGCACGCACTCCCGGGGGATCCGTCTCACGACTATCCTTTCTTTTCCACAACATCGAACCTGGCGAAGTTCGGTTACGTCGAAGAGGAGTTTTTCTTCGAAGGAACGGCAAACCGGTACAACTTGCCAAGCCTGGGCAATGGCAGCGTGATTGACACGGGCCATCACTACCGTACCCGGATGATCGTCCGAAGACCGGCGTCGCCGGCTCGATTCAACGGCACGGTTCTGATGGAATGGCAAAACGTTTTTGCGGGCTATGATTTCGATCTGGCTTGGGTCATGGCGAGCGATCATTTCATTCGCCGCGGTTACGCGTGGGTCGGCGTCTCCTGTCAAAGAGCGAGCGTCCATCAGGCCGGCACCGGCCTTAAAGCCTGGAGCCCAAATCGCTACGGCACGCTGGACGTCTCCGACGGGGGATCCATCCCCGACGACGCGCTCTCCTATGACATCTATTCACAAGCAGCGCAAGCCGTGCGAAGTGCCGTTGGTGTCTCTCCGATGGGGCCGCTTTCAGTAAGGCGGGTCTTTGCGGTTGGGGTCTCTCAGGCCGCCATTCGCGGGCTCGCGCCGTACTACAACTCGATCCAATCCCTGTCGGGAGCTTTCGATGGCTTTTTGCTGATTGGAGGCGGGGGTGTGCTTCGTACGGACGTTAGCGTCAAGGCATTTAAGCTGCTGAGCGAAACCGACGTCGCAATCGGCGGGAACCAGGTTGGCGTTTCGCAGCCGGACTCAGATCACTTCCGGACGTGGGAAGTTGCTGGCGCGGCTCATCTGGACCATTGGTTCCAACAGGCAGTTTTTCCCCTGCAAACCCGGGACGGCGTACCACAGATCCCTGACAACCCACCCTGCACGAACCCTCCGTTCAGCCGAGTCCCGTATCATTTTGCGCTAAACGCCGCAATCGACCACATGCTCCTGTGGGTGAATTACGGCATGGCGCCCGCCGGCGCCCCGGGAATTACGGCTGACGCGGGATCCCCGACCCTGGTCGCCCGGGATAGCTACGGCAACGCGCTCGGCGGAATTCGCCTGCCGCAACATGCCATTCCCACGGCAGTCAACACGGGCGTCAACTCCCCTCCTGCACCTTCGGCATGCCGCTTCTTCGGCTCGTATCAACCTTTTGACCAGCAAACGCTCGATGCGCTATACCGCAACCATGGGTCGTACGTGAGCGCGGTGACTCGATCGGCCGTTACCAACCTGTTGCACGGCTTTTTGGTACTGGAGGATGCCATTGTGACGGTTCAGGAGGCGGCACAGTCAGACGTCGGTAAGCCCTGACGCGCTTGCGCGGAATTCGCACCAGCGCCCGGTCAGTGAGTGAACTCGTCGGGCGACCTCCGGATAGTGGGCTCCAGCCAGTGACGATCTGCCTTGACCGCATACGCTCAACGACGTCAAGAAAGCCATCGAGCGCATGGGTGGGCACGCCGTAGCGGTTATGCGCGACATGTCGGATCTGGTAAGCGTACTCCGAGCCGCCGCCGAGGTCCTCGCGCGCGGTCTGCCGCTTGTCGGGTTGCTCAACAATGCGCGCGTCCAGAACCCGCGCGTAACCAAGAATGTAACCAGCTCGGACACGACGTTCGCGACGAACCACCTCGGTCCGTTCGCGTCAACAGGGGCGCTCATTCCGCATCCTTCAAGATGGTGCGAATGTCCTCTTCATCGGGGTCGTCCACCGAAGATCCCGAGCGCGGGCCTGCCAAACGAGCCGGGCTTCGCGGCGGCTGCAATCTCTCCGCCGAGGCGAGCGCGCCGGCGAATGGAAACCCGGTGGTTCCACTTGGCCTCTGCGTCGATGGTGGCTTCCGGATATCCCGGTGGGCTGGCATTGCGAACGTTAACGGTGTTCGCGCAAGCCTCATCGCAGAACTCGCAGCGCTTTTGCGGAGAGTTCTGGCACAGTTCTGCCACAGGGCTATTCGCAAACTGAAGATTCTTTTGGCCCGAAGTGGTAACTCCTCATGCTCGAAACGCAGGGGCGCGAGCTGTGGATCTGTAAGTTACTGATTTCAGTTGGTCGGGGCGGGGCGATTTGAACGCCCGACCCCCTGCGCCCAAGGCAGGTGCGCTACCAGGCTGCGCTACGCCCCGACTCTAAGCCGCTCAAATTCAGTCAGTTGGCTTCTCAGTGCAAATTCAGCGAAAGAGAAAAGCGCACATGCCAAGCCAAAATGACCCATCAAAGCCAGCCCTTCAGATTCTACCATTGTTCGACAACTTCACCACCGAGCGCCGCTACCTGCGGAACGCCTCCCCGAAGACCCTGGAGTCGTATCGGTGTTCATGGAGGGCATTTCGGGACTACCTGATTCCGGCAACGGACGAAGCAGGGCTTCGGACTGCGGCCCGTCAAGCAGTGATGGCGATTGCCGAATCCGGCACCCTCAATCCAACGTCGATCAACGACTATAGCCGCTGCCTAGCGCACGCCCGCGAGAATGGAAAGCAGCTGGGGCGGCCAGCAATTGCGGCTGTACATGCTGCCCAAATCGGGAAACTGCATCGCGCCGGCCCTGATAGGGGCCGGTCAACGCCTCCGCGTTCTCGACATCCAGAACCGCATCGCCTGGCACGAGCGACGCCGTGTGACCATCGGGCCCGAGACCCAGGTGTACCAGGTCGATCACCGGCGGCGTCCCGGCGATCTCCCGCGTTGTTTCGGCGTACCGAGTCGCGCCTGCTTCCAGGTCCGGCGATTCAACGGGCATCGCATAGAGCTGTTCCGGCGGGAGCCGCGCATGTGCCAGCAGGCTCTCTTTGAGATGAGGGAGGTTCCGGTCCGTATGACCCGCGGGCGCCACGCGTTCATCCACCTGAATTACGTGAACGCCGCGCCATGGAATTTGCGCGTCCGCCAGCGCGCGCAGCATGATCCACGGTGTATGGCCGCCGCTCACCGCCATCACGAACCGGCCGCGGATTGCAATTGCCTCCCGTACAGCGTCGGTAATCAGCGACGCGGCTCTTTGCGCCACGGACTCGGCATCGGCAAGTATTTCTATGTTCATCGCTTCCTCTCGACGGGCCCCCTGCGGTCATCCGCCGTTTCCTGCAGCATGCTCTACCCACCGGTTTGCAGCGCATTCGCTACTACGGATTCCTCGCCAACTGCCATCGCGCCCGCCAACTCCAACTCTGCCGCCAACTGCTGGTGACCTCCTGCTCCGCTCTGCTGCCCAATCTCCAGCAGTGCCGTGACCTACTGCACGCGCTCACTCACAAGGCCCGCTGCTGCCCGCAATGCGGTAACATTCTGGCGCGTATTCCGTTTTTCCCTCCGCGCCACCTGGACAGTTCATGAAGGCCTCTGTCGCGAACCTGCTGCCCCCGACCCTGCTGCTCTGTCAGGGAGTTGGACTCGTGTCTCCCTACAGCTCACAGGCCCTCCGGCTCCAGCCGATGCTGCACCGCTTCCACTCTCTCCCGCCACACCAACCTCCGATTCCTGCTCCTGCCGCCGCAGCCTTTCCCCGCCGATCGACCTCACACCAGCCAATCTTCACCCGCCCCACGACCGAACAAAACCCATTCCAGAGAGACCTTCACATTGCGGTTTAGTTCACCGCACGGTTTCATCAGCTTGCGGCTTCGGAGCCGAGCCTGCTGGTCGGTCTCGTACTGCCGCAAGCTGAAGAGACCTTTTTCATTCACCGCCCGGCCGCACTTTTTCTTCTGTTTCCCCTCAACAACTTGCAGCTCCCCGCCCGCTGCCCGCCAAAACCCGCCTGCTACGGTCTTTGTAGGACAGGCTTCAGCCGGTCCACAAAGGAGCCCCCATGGCTACACCCGCTCAAATCGCCGCCAACCGCGCCAACGCGCAAAAATCCACCGGCCCGCGCACGCCCGAGGGCAAAACCGCCTCGAGCATGAATGCCCTCAAGCACGGCATGGACGCCGCTTCCATCGTCATCCCGGGCGAAGATCCCGCCGACTACGAGCGCATCGCCTCCGAATATCGGCGCGACCTCGATCCCCGTTCCGCCCTCGAGCAATTCCAGGTCGATACCATCATCCGCTGCGACTGGCAGCGCCGCCGCCTCAGACGGATCGAAGCCAAACTTTACCGCGCCCTCCTGGCCGAAGGCGAGACCCCCGAGGAGATCGACGTCGACATCCTCCGCGATTCCCCCACCGGCAAGCTGTTGCGCAAAACCTTCGCCCAGATCGCCTCGTTGGAGCGGGCGCACTCCCGCGCCCTTGCCGAGCTCCGCCGCATCCGCCGCGAGCGCGAACAGAGCGATTTGCCCGGCACCCACGGCCTGCTCGAAATGCCCCCCGAACTCGTCGATCGCATAGCAGCGTACCGCAAAGAACACTTTCCCCGGAACGAACCCGATTCCGCCCCTCAATCCGCACCCGAACCGCCCCAGTCGGCTCCCGCCCTGCGCCTATGACCCTCTTATGCTTCTTCGCTGCTTGCCTTCTTCGCTTCGCGCGCTCCCGTCAGGAGACCGGTGCATCCACCCACGTCTTCCCCCCGTGTACCTCACGGATCACCTGCACCAGCTTGCCCGGAGCAAGGCTCTTCAACAGGTACCCGCACGCGCCGGCTTGCATGGCACGGCGCACTTCCTCATCGCTCTCAAAAGTCGTGAGGATGATCACCCGGGCCCCGGGGAATTCGGCACGAATCGCCAGCAGTGCGTCGATCCCGCCCAGGTCGGGCATCCGCAGGTCCATCAGCGTAACGTCGGGCCGGTGCTCACGGTATTGCTGAATCGCTTCCTTCCCGCCGGATGCTTGCGAGACCAGCAGCATGTCCGGCTGGAGAGTAATAATTGATGCGATCCCCTCGCGGAGGAGCGCATGGTCGTCAACGCTGAGTACTCGAATGCGACCCTCGTCCGTCACGTGTCGGCTCCTTTCTTGTCTGAATCTCGCAGCCGCCTCGACAGTGCCACGCCTCGTCCTTGCTCTTCCCCCGGGAAGATCACTATGATGCCATCTGACATAAAGATGCCGGCCACCGCGAAAATCTTTGAAAAAAAACTGATCGACCGTACCACAAGCGGGGTTTGCTCGATCCCCGCTATTCCGGTTATCATGCGGCAGGAGATCTGTAGATTGGACCTGCTGTATTTGGGCGAAGTGGTTTACCTGCTGACAGCCAGGCTTCTCGTGCCGCGGCGCTCCACGCACGGAGCGGCCGGCACTGCTTGAGAGATCTCCAGATTCCCATGACCTTCCGGCATTTGCAGGCCGCCATTCTGGATTGGGCCGGAACCGCCGTCGATTTCGGCAGCCTCGCCCCCGTAGCCGCCCTCCAGCGGGTCTTCGAAGCTAACGGCGTACCGGTCACCGCCGCCGAAGTGCGCGAGCACATGGGCACCCTCAAGAAGGACCAGATCCGTTCCATCTGTGCCGTCCCTCGAGTCGCCGGCGCCTGGACGGCGCTCTACGGACACGCGCCCGCCGAGTCCGATGTCGAGCGCCTCTTCGCGGAATTCCTGCCGCAGCAATCCGAAATCCTGGTGGAGTTCAGCGCTCCGATTCCGGGCGTGCCGGAAACCGTGGCCGCGTGGCGCGCCGCCGGGCTGCGCATTGGTTCCACCACCGGCTATACCCGCCCGCTGCTGGATATCGTCTTGTCGGCCGCGGCCGCCCGGGGCTACACGCCCGATGCCAGCGTCACTCCCGACGAAGTCGGCGGCGGACGTCCCAAGCCCTTCATGTGCTATCGAAACGCCATTCTGCTCGGCGTCTATCCGCTGTGGCATTGCGTAAAGATCGGCGATACCCCTTCCGACATCGGCGAAGGACGGAACGCCGGCATGTGGACCATCGGAATCACCGCCACGGGCAACCAAGTCGGACTCTCCCTGGCGGAATGGGATGCACTGCCTGCCGCCGAACAGTCCCGGCGCGAACGGGAAGCTGCCGGCCGTCTGGCCGGTGCGGGCGCACACTTCGTCGCGCCTTCTGTCGCTGCTTGCGGCGGCATTCTCCAGGAGATCGATCGCCGGCTCGCCGCCGGCGGCAAACCATAGCGACGTATGCCGTCTCCGAATAAACTGCTCTTCACCCCCGGACCGCTCACTACCAGCGGCACCGTCAAAGCCGCTATGCTGCGCGACGCCGGCTCGCGCGACACCGATTTTCTCGCCATCGTGCGGTCGATACGCGCGCGGCTTCTGGCCATCGGCGGCGCCGCGCCTGGCGGCGGCTACGACTGCGTCCTGATGCAGGGCAGCGGCACCTTCGCCATCGAATCCGTGATCTCGTCCGCGATCCCGCGCGATGGCCGCCTGCTCGTCGCCGTCAACGGCGCCTATGGACGCCGCATCGCTCAGATGGCGCGCATCCACAGCATCCAAGTGGAGACCCTGGACGTCCTCGAGAACCGCAAAGTCACGGCAGGCGATGTGGCCGCGCGCCTCGCCGCCTCCAGGTTCACTCACGTCGCGCTGATTCACTGCGAGACAACCACCGGCATCGTCAACCCGATCGAAGAGATCGGCCCGGCCGTCGCGGGTGCCGGCGCCGCATTCATCGTGGACGCAATGAGCAGTTTCGGAGCCATCCCGGTCTCCTTGAACGCCGTCCATGCCGATTTCCTGATCTCCTCCGCCAACAAGTGCATAGAAGGCGTACCGGGCTTCGGCTTCATCCTGGCGCGCCGCGAAGCCCTGTTGGCCGCCAAAGGCCGCGCCCGGACCCTGAGCCTCGACCTCCACGCGCAGTGGGCCGGGCTGGAAGCCGACGGCCAGTTCCGCTTCACGCCTCCCACCCACGTCCTCCTGGCGTTCCATCAGGCGCTCGCTGAGCTCGATGCCGAAGGCGGCGTCGCCGGACGCGCCGCGCGCTACCGCCGCAACTACGACACGCTCGCCCGCGGCATGGACAAGCTGGGATTCGAGCCTTACCTGGCTCCCGAAGATCGCGGCTACATCATCACCACCTACCGCTATCCCGCCGCGGACTTCCGTTTCGAAGAGTTCTATTCCCGCCTCAGCCGGCTCGGGTTCATCATCTATCCCGGCAAACTCGGCCAGGAACCCTGCTTCCGCATCGGCACCATCGGCCGCCTCGACGTGGGCGATATCCAAGCTCTGCTGGACGCCATTCGCAACGTGATGATTACGATGGCGCCCGATGCGGGTCTCATCGGACGCCCGGCCTCCCCTCCTGCACGGTGAAGCCTCAATACTGTGCTCCTAAGCGCAGTATGAATGGAAACAGGATCGCGGCTGACGGATCGAGGATCGACCGATTGCGGCCGCTGCTGATAAAATATCGAGGTCCAATCGAATTTGGCTTTTCCTGGGGCACGCACCAGCCTGGTGACCCCTTATGGCATCCTCCAATCGCGGCGACGACCTGGAGCACATTTTTTCTGGCGACAGCGAAATGCCGCTCCGGATGCACGGATTCGGGCCGCACACTCCCCCTGGTCTTCCGCCAGCGTGGCCGCTGGAGTTTCCGAAGGGCTCTTCCGAGGAAATCTATGGTTAGCCATCACGCGAGACCGGGCCGGATATTGGTGGCTGTCGACGATGCCGGTATGTGCGACTATCTCCGCGGCCTGCTTGCGGAGCAATATGACGTGGTTGCGGCGTCTGATGGCGAAGCAGCCTTCGAGGCAGCATGCGAGCAACAACCCGACCTGGTCCTGAGCGGTGTCATGATGCCGCGCTTGGATGGATACGGGCTCGTGAAACGGCTGCGCGCGCAGCCGCAGACCAGTGCCCTGCCCATAATTTTGCTTCTTGCCCGGGCTGGTGAAGAAACGTGCGTTGAAGCGCTCGAAGATGGCGCAGACGATTGTCTGATTGACCCGTTCGGCGCCCGCGAATTGCTTGCAC
>DATJYJ010000087.1:0-12771 GCA_035578025.1 Verrucomicrobiia bacterium | reverse complement strand
CGCCCAGAGCTTCAAATCCGCCTGCGACCGGGCCGTGTGTTCGTCGGGATCGGCGTGGCGCGCCAGCGTGGGCGCAAGCGGCTCGGACGCCGCGGCAGGATCCCACCGGCATTCGGGTTCCGCCGCGCACGCCTCGGCAATTTCCTGCCCGAGACTGCGCAGTTCCAGGTACGGGCTGCCTTTCAATCGCCGGATCTGTTTTTCGACGGTGCGAATGCTGGCCACCTGTCCCACGTTGGTCGGCACACCCCAGAAGAGCAGGTATCGGGCCACGTCGAAGGCGCGTGCCGCCAGATTGCGCCTGTACGCCTCCGGCTTCATGTCGGCGGGGCACGGCAGGCGCTCCGAGAGGCGCGCAAACGCTAGCTCGTTGACCTTGGCGTAGGCCGCCAGCAGCGCCTCTCCGGCCGCCTGGTAGGCCGCACGGGCCTCCGGATCGGCAAACTCGGGCGGCACGACAAAGCCCGACTTGGAGAAATCCTGGTATCGCGAGCTCCTGGCCTGCCCGTCCCACAGCGGTTCTTCCTCGATCTCCGTGGCGGCCAGCTCGCTGATCCCCTCGAAGCACATGACGGTGTGCCCCAGGTCGGCGATGGAGGCGTGGCCGTACTGGAAGTAGAAGCTCTCCAGGAACTTCATCGAATCGTGGGTGCGCACCCACTCAATGGAGTCGCGAATAGAATCCGGCGACCGGCTGTAACGGGCCAGCGCGTAGGCGCTCTTCTCCGGCGGCATGGGCGCCACGGTGATTACGCGTTTGGGCGGGGTCAAGAGGTTATCATAGCGGAGTGCAAATCCGGATTCAGCGCATTCACCCCGACGCCATTCTCCCCGCCTATGCGCACGGCCCCGATGAAGACGCCGGGATGGACCTCCATGCGGTAGAGCAGGTAATTCTAGAACCCGGCATCCCGCGCCTGGTGCCCACGGGCCTGACCGTGGAGATCCCGCCCGGCTTCGAAGCGCAGGTGCGGCCGCGCAGCGGGCTGGCTCTCAAGCACGCCATCACCATGCCCAACGCGCCGGGCACCATCGACCCCGGATATCGCGGCGAGGTGCGCGTGATCTTGCTGAACCTGGGACGCGAGCCCTACACGATCCATCGCGGCGACCGGATCGCGCAGATGATTGTCGCGGCGTACGAGGCGGTGGAGTGGGTGGAAGGTGTTCTGGCCGGGTCTGCGCGGGGCGGCGGGGGTTTCGGGTCGTCGGGACGCTGACCAGCCGTGGCTTAGCGCAAGTAGAACAGGCTCAATCTCGGCAGCTTCGCGTGCTCCAGCAGATTGCGCTCCAGGTACTGCTTCTCCAGCATCGCCAACTGGTCCGCTGTCATCTTGCCGCGATACGGCCGGAGCTGCCGGTCCAGTTCCTGGCGCGCCGCCAGCAACTGCTCCTCGGTCTGGTTCGCGCGCGCCAGCGCAAGCATCTTCTCCTCCAGCACGGTCAGCCGCTGCTCCAGAGCCTCCAGGTTCTGATAGTGCTCTTCCACCCCCGCCGCCAGTCGCCGCAGCGATTCTGCAATCTCCGCATACGGCACCGCCGCCGCATTCGCCTCCAGGTACTTCCGCAGGTCCTCCAGAGGAAACGGCGCCTTCGGTTCGCGCCTCGACTGGGCCGTGCCCGCCATGAGCTGCGCCTCGCTCAGCACGGCCTGCGCGCAGAACGCCAGCGAGTTGACCATCTGCGTCTTCACCTTCCGCGCGCGCCACTTCTCGAAGGCGTCGTCGATGCCGCGGAGCACGGCTTCCAGCGGCACGCCCGCCTCGTTCCAGCTTTCGATCAGCGCCCAATCCAGCGGCGAAAGCAGAAACAGGCCCGTGCCCCGCGCCCGCTGAAAATGCTCCTCGATTTCCGTGAAGTAGTTGAAGTAGTTCACGCCGGATGATTGCGTTCCCAGATCATCTGCAGGCCTTCCAGCGTGAGGTACTCATCCACCGCCTTGAGATACTTCGAGCCGCTCACGATGAGGTGCGCCTGCCCGCCGGTCGCCACAGCCTTGGTTTCCGGCCCG
Organism: Verrucomicrobiia bacterium; assembly: GCA_035578025.1. GTDB lineage: Bacteria > Acidobacteriota > Terriglobia > Bryobacterales > Bryobacteraceae > Solibacter. The sequence continues at coordinate 10,760 of DATJYJ010000087.1, read as the reverse complement.
AGTTTGGCGATGATCCGTTCCAGAATCCCGTCGATCATTCCCACCGCGCCGAAGTACAGCCCGCTCTGCATGCTCGCGACCGTGTTGGTGCCCACTACGTCCTTCGGCGGCCGGAAATCCACCAGCGGCAGCCGCGCCGTCTTGCTGAACAGCGCGTCGATCGCGATCCCGATGCCGACCGCGATCGCTCCTCCCAGGTACTCGGCGTCCTTCGAGATCACGTCGAAGTTGATGGTGGTTCCCAGGTCCACAATCACACACGGCCCGCCGTACTTGTAGAATCCCGCGACGCCGTTCACCAGCCGGTCGGCGCCCACCTCGTTGGGGTTGTCGTAGCGAATGGTCAGGCCGAGATCGGTCTTCGGACCGACGAACACGGCCTCGGTCTTGAAGTACCGCCGGGTCATCGACGCCAGGGTGGAATCGATCGGCGGAACCACGCTGGAGATGATGATGCCGTCGACGGTGGCGATATCGAGCCCCACCGGCGAGAACAGGTTGTGAAGCAGGATGCCCCATTCGTCCGCGGTCTGCTCCTGGACGGTCCGCAAGCGCCACTGGCAGACCAGCTTGCGGCCTTCGAATGCGCCGATCGTGATGTTGCTGTTGCCTGCGTCAAGAGTCAGCAGCACGTACGCCTCCTGCAAGTATCAGGGTATCGGTTCCGTCATCCTTGCGCACGATGAGGTAGCCGGCGGGGTCGAGTCCCGCCGTGGTGCCACTAATGACGCCGCCAGGCTGATCCACGATGACCCGGCGTCCGGCGACGTAGCTGGAGGCGTGCGCAAAGAGGCGGAGAATGGTTTCGGAATCCTCTTTCATCGCCGCATCGATGGCCGGGAGCAGCGCGAGCAGGACGTCCTCGCGGTCGATCTCCCGGCCGGCGTGCAGCCGCAGCGAGGTCGCATCGAGCCCTGGCGGGAAGGCCGCATGGTTCACGTTGAGGCCGATGCCGGCGATCGCCAGGCCGTTGACAAGCTGCACCAGGATGCCGCCCGCTTTGCGGCCGTCCAGCATGAGGTCGTTCGGCCAGCGCAGGTCGCAGACGATGCCGGTGGCTTGCGCAATGGCAGCGGCAGTCGCTACTCCGAGCGCGAGCGTCAAGAGCGGAGTGGGTTCGAGGACGATCGAACAGTAGATGCCGTTGGCAGCCTCGGAGTGCCAGGAGTGTCCGTGGCGCCCTTGTCCGGCAAGCTGCTGGCCGGCCAGGATCACGGTCCCCGCCGGTTCGCCCGCTGCCACGCGCTGCGTGGAATCGATGGAATCGAAATAGAGGATCCGGCGATCGGGGAACGCGGCGCGCAGGCGGTCCAGACTCATACCTGTTCCAGGCGAAAGCTGATATCCATCGCGCGGGCGGAGTGTGTGATGGCGCCGGAAGAAACGAAGTCGGCGCCGGTTTCCGCATAGGCACGGACGTTCTCCAGCGTGATGCCGCCCGACAGCTCCACCCGCGCGCGCCCCCCGATCTCCCGGATCCATTCCGCAGCTTCAGACGGCGTCAGGTTGTCCAGCAGCAAGTGCGCTGCCCCCGCATCGAGCGCTTCTCGCAGCTCCTCGCGCGTGCGGACTTCGATCTCGATCGGCAGCGTGCTCGCGGCGCGTGCGTGCCCGATCGCCGCGCGGAAGCCGCCGGCCGCGGCGATGTGGTTGTTCTTGATGAGAATCGCGTCCCACAGGCCCATCCGGTGATTGGTAACGCCGCCGGCCGCGGCAGCTTGCTTTTCAAGCACCCGCAAGCCCGGCGTGGTCTTCCGCGTGTCCAGCACGCGGCACCCGGTGCCCGCCACCGCATCGGCGAAGCGGCGCGCAGCGGTAGCCACCCCGCTCAGGCGCTGCAGAAAGTTGAGCGCCACGCGCTCCCGCTCCAGCAGCAGGCGCGCGCGCGCTTCGATCGTGGCGATCACGTCGCCATTCGCGCAGGCATCTCCGTCATTCTTTAGCAGCGTGACCGCCTGCCCGTAGATTTCCGGCAGCAGTTCCAGCCCGGCCACCACCAGCGGCTCGCGCGCGAGGAAGCGGCCCTGCGCCATCAGCGATTCCGGCACGCAGGCCGCCGTAGTCACGTCGCCCGCGCCGATATCTTCCTCCAGCGCGAGCCGCACGATGTCTTTGTAGGGTAGGCCTCCCGGCCTGCCCGCGCGCCCAAGGCGCGCGCTCACTGCGACTCCTCGAGCTTGCGAAGCTGCGCCTGGTACTCGGCAAGCTTCGCGCGCATCCCCTCGATCACCTTGGCCGGTGCCTTCGAAAGGAACGTCTCGTCTCCAAGCTGGCGCTCGTGGCTGGCGATATTCCTCCTGACCTGGTCGATCTCCTTTTGGCGGCGCGCCGGATCCCCGGCTGTCACCGGGACATCCAACACGAGGTCGAATTCCGGTGTGGAGCGGATCGCCGCGGCCTTGGGCGCGGCTCCCTGCTGGAATGTGAGGTTTACCCGCGCGATTTTCTGGATCGCCTCCGCATGACACCGGGCGATCACCAGCGAGGCCGTGTGTCCGTACACCGTTCCGTTGAGCTGCTGCTTCGGATCGAGCTTGTTCTCGGTGCGCAACGTCCGCGCCAGCGTCACGATCCCCTGGACGATGGCGACTTCCTGCTCCGCCTCCGCATCGGCCAGCTCCGGCCGGAATTGCGGGTAAGCGGCCAGGGCAATCGACTTGGGCGAATTCTGGCCCAGCCTCTGCCACAGCTCCTCCGTGAGGAACGGCATCGCGGGATGCAGCAGCCGCAGCGCCGTCTCGAAGGCCGCCACGGCGTGCTCCCAGCCGCCGGCCCTGACTTTCTTCAGCTCAATGTACCAATCGCAGAATTCGTGCCAGAAGAAGTGCCACACCAACTGGGCGTATTCGTGATACCGGTATTGCTCGATGGCCCGGTTGGCGTCCGCCGCGACCGCGTTGAGCCGCGAGAAGATCCAGCGATCTTCCGTCTGCATGGGCACTCCGGAAGCCTGCCCCACGTTCATGAACAGGAAGCGTGCCGCGTTCCAGATCTTGTTCGCGAACGCCCGCGCGCTCTCCATGCGTTCTTCGGTCAGCACGATATCCGTGCCCGGTGCGGCGCCCTGCAATAGCGCCATGCGCACCGCATCCGTCCCGTACTTCTCGGTCACCACCAGCGGGTCGATCACGTTGCCCCTGGTCTTCGACATCTTCTGCCGTTCGGCGTCGCGCACCAGGCCGTGTATGTAGACCTGCCGGAACGGCACGTCGCCCATGAATTCCATCCCGAACATCACCATCCGCGCCACCCAGAAAAAGAGGATGTCGAAACCCGTGATCAAGAGCGACGTCGGGTAGAACTTCGCCAGGTCCGCCGTCTTTTCGGGCCAGCCGAGCGTCGAAAACGGCCAGAGCCCGCTGCTGAACCACGTGTCCAGCACATCGGGATCCTGCTTGAGATCCGTCGAGCCGCAGTTCGGGCACGCCGCCGGCGCCTCGCGCGCCACCGTGATCTGGCTGCAAATTCCGCAGTACCATGCCGGGATGCGATGTCCCCACCAGAGCTGCCGCGAGATACACCAGTCGCGGATGTTGTACATCCACTCGTTGTAGGTCTTCACCCAGTTCGGCGGCACGAACTGGATGCGCCCGTTCTCCACCACTTCGATGGCCTTCTCCGCGAGCGGCTTCGTCTTCACGAACCACTGCGTCGAAATCAGCGGCTCCACCGGCGTCTTCGAACGCTGGCATTTGCCGAGATTCAGCTTGTAGTCCTCGATCTTCACCAGCGCGCCGGTCTCCTGCAGCCGCGCCACCACGCGGCGCCGCGCTTCGAAGCGGTCCAAGCCCGCAAACGCGCCCGCCGCCGCCGTCATGTTGCCATGCTCGTCGATCACCTGAATCTTGGGTAGGTTGTGGCGCTTGCCGGCTTCGAAATCGTTGGCGTCGTGCGCCGGCGTGACCTTGACCACGCCGGTCCCGAACTCCGGATCGGCCACTTCGTCGAGGATGACCGGAATCTCGCGATCCATCAGCGGAAGCAGCACCGTGCGCCCGTGCAGGTGCGCGTAGCGCGAGTCCTTCGGGTTGACCGCGACCGCGGTATCGCCCAGCATCGTCTCCGGCCGCGTGGTGGCCACTGTGACGTAGGTATCGGGCAGCCCGTTGACCGGATACCGTATGTGCCACAGGTGGCCGGGCACCTCTTCGTGCGCGACTTCGAGATCGCTCAGCGCCGTCATACAGTCCGGGCACCAGTTGATCATGTACTCGCCGCGATAGATCAGCCCCTTCTCATAGAGCGTGACGAAGACCTCGCGCACGGCGCGCGAAAGCCCCGGATCCAGCGTGAATCGTTCACGCGTCCAATCGCAGGACGCCCCCAGCCGGACCATCTGCCGCTTGATGGTATCGCCGGACTGCTCCTTCCATTGCCACACCCGCTCCTCGAATTTTTCGCGGCCCAGGTCGCGGTAGTTGACGCCTTCCTCGGCAAGCTGGCGCGCCACCACCATCTGGGTCGCAATGCCGGCGTGATCCGTGCCGGGGAGCCACAGCGTGTTGTTGCCGAGCATCCGGTGCCAGCGAATCGTCACGTCGATCTCGGTGTGCTCGAGCATGTGTCCGATGTGCAGCACCCCGGTGACGTTGGGCGGCGGAATGACCAGCGAAAACACGCGACCGGACGCATCGGCGGGAGCGCCGAAGATATTGGAGTCAATCCACCACTGGGCCCAGTGCGGTTCGAACCGCTGGGGCTCGTACACTTTCTCGATTTGCATGGGAAATACCAATATAGCGGGGGGCGGGGGTCCGCGGCCACCCGCCGGCCGAGAGCCTATCCCAATACCTCGCGCACCTTCGCCGCCAGCGTGGCCGGCGTGAAAGGCTTGGGCAGGTACGAAACCCCGGCATCCAGCACGCCGCGATGCGCGATCACCTCGCCGCTATATCCGGAGATGTACAGCACCTTCATTTCCGGACGCGACAGCAGTAGCCGATCGGCCAGCGCTTTGCCGGTCATCCCCGGCATGATCACGTCTGTCACTAGCAGGTCGATGGTTCCGTCATATTGCGCCGCCGCCGCGAATCCCGCGCGTCCGTTCGGCGCCTGCAGAACCTGAAACCCGCATGATTCCAACGCCGCGATGATCATCTGCCGCACGTCCTCGTGATCCTCCACCACCAGGATCGTCTCCGACCCGCGTACCGGCGCCGCCATTACCGGACCCGCCTGTGACGCGGGTGTCGCATCGTCGATCCGAGGCAGATAAATGTGGAACGTCGTCCCTCGCCCCACTTCGCTGCTCACTTCGATAAGGCCGCTGTTCTGCTGCACGATGCCGTAAACCGTCGCCAACCCGAGCCCCGTCCCGCGGCCTTTTTCCTTGGTGGTGAAGAACGGCTCGAAGATATGCTCCAGCGCCTCTCGATTGATCCCGACACCCGAGTCGTTGACGGCCAGCAGCACCGCCGCGTCGCCGAGCGGCGATTCGCCTGCTTCCACATTGGCGGTCGTGATCGTTACTTTGCCGCCGTCGGGCATGGCGTCGCGCGCGTTCGCGGTCAGGTTCAGCAGAATCTGGCTGACCTGGTCCGGATCGGCCTTCACCAGCCCAAGCGACGGCGCTGCGGCAATGGACAGCTCGATATCTTCGCCCACCAGCCTCTGAAGAATCCGGTGCATCTCGCCGACCAGAACGTTCAGATCGATCGGCTTTGGCCGGATGATCTGTTTGCGGCTGAAGGCCAGCAACTGGCGAGTCAATCCCGCGGCCCGGTCCGCCGCTTTTCGGATCTCGGCCACGTGAAGCCGGTTCTTGTCCTCCGGCGCCAGCCGGCCCTCGAGCAGCCCGCTATAGCCGGAAATCACCGTGAGCAGGTTGTTGAAGTCGTGCGCCACGCCGCCGGCTAGCCGGCCGATGCCTTCCATCTTCTGCGCCTGCTGCAGGTCGGCTTCCATGCGCAGGCGCTCCGTCACGTCGTGCATCGCAGCCACGTAGCCGTTCGTCTTGCCGGCGGCATCGCAGATCGGCGAGATGGTCCCTTCCACCTCGTAGAGCGAGCCATCCTTCCTGCGGTTCGTGAACCGTCCGGTCCACACGTTTCCCGCCGCGATCGTGGCCCACATCTCCCGGTAATATCCCTCCTCGTGCCTGCCGGATTTCAGAAAGCGCGGATTGCGCCCCACCGCCTCGCTCTTTGTAAACCCCGTCACCCGTTCGAACGAGGGATTACAGTATGCGATTTTCCCGTCGACCCCCGTAATCATGATCATTTCCGCCGATTGCTCCACGGCCGCCGCCAGGCTGGCACGCTCTGCTTCTGCCCGCTTGCGGTCGGCCGATCCCCGAATCCGCTCCCGCTCCGCCGCGATACTGGCGTCCCAGAATGCCTTCGAGTGCTCGCGTGCCTGCGCCATCAAGAAACCCAGATAGAGCAACGTGCCCACGGCCACTGCCAGGCTCTGACGATCGCCCTGCGCAACCGAGACCCCGGTGGTCGGGAGAATCAGCAACGCCAGACCCACGTACGCCAACTTCATGTCTGGCGCCAGCGAAGAGGAGGCGCCGGCAGCCAGCGCGGCCGTCGCCAGCAGGACGAACATGGCGGTCCATTGGCCTGGGTAAAGGTCGAGCGTCAGCCCGGTAAACCCGCCCCAGACCAGGAACAGGGTGTACATGCTTCCCAGGAAGATCCCTCTTGTCAGCCGCACATCCTCCGCTGGACCCTTTAGCAGACCAAGCGCGGTAATCGTCCGGATCAGCCCCAGAACCAGTGTCACAGCGCTGGCAACCACCAGGACAGCCGGGTGCCTGGCGTAGTAAGGCGTGGTCCAGGCCAGCAACAGCGTGACGACGAAGTAGACCATCGTGCCCGAAATAGAGCGTTTGGCCAACTCCCGCTCGACGTGTCCGGCGAGCCCGGCTCGAATCTCGGCTTCAGGTTCCATGTGCGCTCACCGAGGTTCCGGCTTGCCTGCATTATACTCATGGCGACGTTCAGGTAGTTCCCGGATGCGCAGTATACTGGCTGAAACCTCCATGAAAGGGCGGATCCAGTCGGTAGATGCCCTCCGCGGCTTCGTCATGATCATCATGGCGCTGGATCATGTGCGCGATTTCGTCCATTCCGATGCCCGCTTCTATCAACCAGACGATCTCGCGCGAACCGCCGCCGCGCTATTCTTCACCCGCTGGATCACGCATATCTGCGCACCGGTCTTCATGTTCACCGCCGGGCTCGGCGCATTCTTCTGGGTGAGCCGCGGCCGTGCCATAGGTCAACTCTCCCGATTTCTCTGGACCCGAGGCCTGTGGCTGGTCCTGCTAGAAATCACCATCCTCCGGCTGGGCATGAACTTCACCTTCTTTTCCGGGCTTGTGATGCTCTCGGTGCTTTGGGCGCTCGGCTGGTCCATGGTGGCGCTCGGTTTCCTGGCGCGCCTGCCGATCCGCGCGCTTGCCGTGCTCAGTGTCGCGGGCATTGGCCTGCACAATCTCTGCGATCCGGTGATGGCGCGGCAATTCGGCGGCGCCGCCTGGATCTGGAACGTGCTCCATCAGCCCGGGACCTTCCGCCTCGGCAGCGTCTTCTTTCACGCGGCCTATCCCCTGGTGCCCTGGATCTTCGTCATGTCCGCCGGATTCTGTTTCGGAGAGCTTTTCCAGCGCGATCCCGCGCAGCGCCGGCAGATGATGACCCGCATCGGTCTGGCCATGACCGCCGCCTTCGTGGTCATCCGCACCCTCAACATCTACGGCGACCCGGTCCCCTGGTCAACCCGTTTCCCCGGCATGACCGTGCTCTCGTTTCTCAAGTGCACGAAGTATCCGCCGTCGCTCGATTTTCTGCTGATGACGCTGGGCCCCGCCATCCTGATCCTTGTGTGGTTCGACCGCCTGGCATTCACCCGGACGAATCCCCTGATCGTCTTCGGCCGGACGCCGCTTTTCTATTTTCTCGGCCACTTCTTCCTGGCCCATGCGCTGGCGGTGCTCCTCGCGATCGTCCGCTACGGGCGCGCCGGTTTCATCCTCGACATCATCCCGCCGATGCGCGGTCCGGCGCCAGCCTTTCCCGCGAATTACGGCCTCGGCCTGCCCGGCGTCTATGCCGCATGGATCAGCGTAGTCGTGATGATGTACCCGCTGTGTCTGTGGTTTGCGCGGCTGAAGGAGCGCAGCCGCGCATGGTGGCTCAGCTATCTCTGATTGCGATCCGTGCTGGCTACTGCGCTTCCGTGTTTGACGGCGCCCCGGGCGCGGCCTTGCCCGCGTCCAGATGGTCCCAATTCAGGATCGCGTTGAACGCCAGCATGTACGTTCCCTGCGTCTGCCAGCGCCAGAACGGCCGCAGCGCGAACATCACGACATGACCCTTGCCCATGGACACGTCCACCGCCAGCGCGTGATTGGCCACGGCCTCGCCGCCGCCTAGCGTCCCCGAAAGCAGCATGTCGCTGGCGTTCGCCGGGAAGCGCACAATCACTCGCGGCGCCGGACCGGCTGCCGCGCCGAACCCGCCGCGCCCGCCGAATCCCCCGCCGCCCGCGCCCGCTTCCGGAGCGCCGGCCGCCGCTCCGCCGCCGCGTCCCCCGCGTCCTCCACGTCCGCCACGCCCGCCCGCGGCCGGAGCCTCGGCCTGCGCCGGAGCATCCGCCGGATCGAGCGGCGATACATGGATCGGCACCGCATTCGGCGTCACGTTCTGCCCGGCTCCGCCATTGATCGGCCCGCCGGCGCCGCGGCCGCCGCCGCCGAATCCGCCAAACCCGCCTGCCGCGGCAGCCGTTGCGTTCAGCACCGGGTCCTGGTTGAAGTACACCGGCAGGTCCTTGTTGTCGTACCCATAGGCGATCGGACTCTTCAGGTCGGCCATCACGCCGCGGACGATCGACCCGCGCGCGAAGAAGCTCTCCGGATGTTCCACCGTCACGCCGCCTGCCAGGTTGAATTCCGCCATCAGCGCGGCAGTCGAGCCTTCGGCAATCAGCGTGCCGCCTGCCTGCACGAACTTGCCGAGTTCAATCAGGCCCTCCATCCCCATGCCGCCGCGGATATCGTCGGTCTCATCGACTCCGCCCAGGTTCGGCGTCTGCGCGGTCTTCCTGTAAGGCAGCGGCGCGTTCCCGGTCATCGGAATTCCGTTGATCATCGAAGCCGAGTTGCCGCCCACGTGCGGGAAAATGATCACGTCGTACTTCGCGCGCAGATTGCCTTCCTTCAGCTTCTGATCGGCGAAATACGTGTAGGGCACGCCGTAGTGATCCAGCGCCGCGCGCACCCAGCCTTCATCCTGTGTTCGCGACCACGAGTGCACGTACCCGATCCGCGGCACCGTCATCTCGTGCGTCTTCACTTGCGGGGCGGAATCCACGGCCCAGGCCGAAAGCCCCAGGTCCTTGATCTGCGCGTCCAGCCGCGCGTGGTCCGCGTTCGGAATAATGAATGCCCCGGCACGCAGCTTGCGCCCGCCCAGGTCGAAATCGTCCTCCGCGGCGAGCATCTTCACGTCTTTGTTCTTATACCGGAACATCATCAGGTTGTTGTCGCTGGTGTGCTCCACCACCAGCGTGCCGCCCGAACCCTCCACACCGCCCGGCGCCTTGGCATCCGCCGTGAGCAGCGTCATGTTGGACTTCTGGTCCAGCACTGCCTTATCCGTGACCGGTTTGAGCTGCACGTTGCGCATGTATTGCATGGTCCAGCCGGTGTCGTCATACGGCCGCGGATTCGCCGTCGGATAGTTCTGCACGCTGGTGTACATGTCCACCAGCGTGTGATACGGCTGATCGCCGCGAATGATGTAGTCACCCTTCGCGACTTGAAGTTTGCCCGCCTGGAACGCGGACGTGGCCACGTGGACCTCGACGCCCTGCTTGCGCAGCTCGTTCACCAGGTCGGCGGCATCGGCCTTGCGGCGCTGCGCGGCCGGCACCCACCACGCGTAATTCGGCCCCTTCTCGCCCTTCTCGATGGCGCGCTTGTTCTTCAGCCAGTAATTCTCCAGGTAGAGCTCCCGCTCCTTCGCTACCTTGTTCAACGCGATCAACAGGGTCGATTCCTGGATGTTGGTGTTGTTCCTCGGTCCCCACTTGATCGAGGGCAGCGGCGGATTCGGCCGGTACCACTCCCGGCTGGTCTGGGTCGCTCCCAGCGTCAGGTTGGGATTCACGTCCGGCCCATAACTCTGCACCTCGTAGAAACGCCCGAAGGAGTTGTGCGTGAGCGCGATCCAGAACAGGTAATTGGGCACCCAGCCGTCGTAGAAGCCGTACGTAAAAATGCCCGGCACGCCCCGCTTGGCCATCTCCATGACCTCGGTTTCGCCCAGCAGCCACCACTCGTCGATCGCGATCGGATCCAGCGACACGTTGTAGGGCCCGGTCCCCGTCGAGACGTAAAGATACGACTGCGCCTCGTGCAGGTCGTGCAGAATCGTCGGATGCCACTCGACCACGCCCCTGGTGAAGTTCTGCGTGATCTTCAGGTACTGCCCCATGCCGTCGCGGTTGTTGTCGTGCTGCACGTACTTGCCCCAGTACATCAGCGGCAGCCGCGGCTGGCCCTGCGCCAGCTTCTTGTTGTAGTAATAGGTATCGACCTCGCGCTCGCGCCCGTCGACCTCGATCACCGGCGTGATGAACACGATCGAGTTGTTGCGGATGGTCTGAATGAAGGGCGTCTCCTCCACGATCAGCCGGTAGGCCAGTTCGATCAGCATCTCCGGCCCGCCCGTCTCCGGCGAGTGGATGCCCGAATTCACCCAGTAGAGCGGCTTGCCCGTCTTGATCAGCTCGCGCGCCTCGTCGTCGTT
>DATJYJ010000086.1:0-19828 GCA_035578025.1 Verrucomicrobiia bacterium | reverse complement strand
GAACCGTCCCGCTCCCAGGCTGAGCCGGACAGCCATTTCGCGGCGTCGCGCGGCGGCCCGTGCCAGCAGCAGATTGGCGATGTTCGCGCACGCGATCGCCAGGATCAATCCCACCATCGTCAGGAGCACGTACAGAGGCTTGGAATACCGGCGGCGTAAACTGCCCAGACCGGCGGCGCCGGGATTCAGAACCAGCGCGGGCAATTTGGCGCGCTCAGCGTCGGTGGTCGCGGTGGCAGCAACCCATTGATGGAAACGAGGAGCCAGCGCTGCCTGCGCCTGGGCCATGCTCACGCCGGGACGCAGGCGGCCCATCATTTCGATCCAGTAGAAGTTTCCGTCGGGATAGATACGAGCCGCCCGCGAGCCGTCCACCAGCAGATTCGCGTGCATCGGAAGGTAGAGGTCCGGCGCCGCCGCGGGGTCGACTCCGAAGAATTCCGGCGGCGTCACGCCGATCACCGTAAAGGGCACGTTGTCGACGAGAACCTGTTGTCCGATCGCACTCGACGGTCCCCCAAAGCGCTGCCGGCTGGCCGCAAAGCTGAGGACCGCGACCGGCGCTGCGCCGGCACGATCGTCTGGGGTGTCGATCAGACGTCCCGCGGCCGGCGACACTGCCAGGCCGCGAAAATACTCGCCGGTGACGTACTCCGTGCCGGCGCTCGTGGCCTGCCCCCGGATGGCCAGGGTCTTGTTATGTCCGTTGAAGTATCCGAAGAGCGTGGAAAAGACCGGATTCTCCTCGCGAAGCGTCTCGAACGCGCCGTATGGGAAAATGCCAAGGACCATGTCGCCTTTATTGCCGGGCCACGCCAGACCCTGTAGCCCGTGCATGACGTGGACCCATTCCTTGTCGCCGTCCTTGGGCGGCCGGCTATGCCAATTCAAAACCACCAGCGACTCGGGATCGGCCACCGGCAGCGAGCGCAACAGAATCGACTCCATGAAGCTGTAGATCGTAGTATTGGCGCCGATGCCGAGCGCCAGCGACAAGACCGCCAGGGCGCTGAACGCCTTGTTGGCGGTCATGGTGCGACAGCCATAGCGGATATCCTGGCCAAGTTCCGATAAAAACCGTGTCATCCAAATCTCCCGTGACTCTTCCTGCTTCAGGCCGACGTTGCCAAATCGCCGGCGCGCTTCAGCCCGGGCGCGCTCCGCCGTCATACCGTCTGCTTCGAGTTCGGCGGCTTTTTCCGCAAGGTGGAGTTCCATTTCCTCACGCAGCGCCTGGCTGCGCCTGGCGCTTTCGATCCAATACCTCAGCCGTCGGATCCACATGTCCGTCACTCCGCTCCCATCACACGGGCGATCGCCAACGTGAGTTTCGCGTACTTCCGGGTTTCAACGGCCAGTTGTTTGCGGCCAGCCGCCGTGATCTTGTAGATCCTCGCCCGCCGATTGTTCGACGTCACGCCCCAGACGCCCTCGATCCAGCCGTTTAGCTCCAGGCGCTGGAGAGCGGGGTACAGCGAGCCCTCCTCGACCAAGAGCTCGTTGTCGGACGATTGCTGGATGAACTGGACTATGCCGTAACCGTGGAGATCGCGTCGCGACAGCGTTCGCAGAATCAACATGTCCAGCGAACCGGGCAACGAATCGTTCTTTTGCGCCCTGCGTCCCATACCAAGAATTCTTAGCTTACAGCGAAGAGATTACGCGGGCAAGTCAAGAATTGCGCCACGAGGGTTCATCCCCAGCAGGGATGCGTCGGGTACCGGAAAACGTCTATTGCCAGGACCCTGCTAAAACAGATGTGTCCAAGCACTGGACAGCCAGGATGTGACTTCTCCGTGTTTCCAAATCGCGAGCACGAACGCGACCGCAACGACGACAACCCAGAAAATGTCCAAATCATTTCGGGCGGCAGGCATACCAATATGATTTCAACGGCCTTGACATTAAGCAAGGAAAATCACCATCCGAGCATGATAACGATCGGTAACGGCGGCGCACGAAACTGTGCGATCCATAACACGGGATTCAAGGGCCGCAGTTCGGCACACCGCGGATAGCCGGGATGCACCGCGCGGCAGCCCGAACGGCGGTGCGACGTGTGAGCATCTGTTTTTTGAATTGCAGATTCGTGATGGAAGGCGTGAAGGGCCGCCCGATTCCGCTGGCGATTGGCTATGCGCCGGACGTGAGTGCCGCTTCGACTGGGCCGCGAGTCAGTGCCGTGATCTCCGGCATGACTTCGAACTGCTTCACCGAAATGTTGCGTATGGACGTGAGTCCTCTCAGCTGTGCCACTAATGGACCGTTCAGGTATGCATCCAGGGACGCCTGGCTATCGAACAGGTAGATGCCGCCAGCTTCTCGAGCGGCCGGGTTTAGAAGCCAGATCTTCCACTTGAGTCCAGGCACATCGACAAAGGCATGCGCGACAGAATCAGCCATCTTCTGATATTCCGCGACAGGCACATCGAGAGTGAAATTGATCTGCAAAATCATGGAAACCCCTCTCCTTGGTGGTTTGAACATGATATCACTGTCGCCCGGGAAAGAATGCGGCTGAAGCAGCTGCCCGACAGGCTGAAGCCTGTCCCACGGGCACTCTGCGGACAAGACCGCGGGCTTCAGACCTTGTGCCGATCGTAATCGAAAGGCTCATCGAGCATGTGAAGCGCGGGTTCCCCTTCGCGGGGAAGGTAGACGGTCTTGAGAGGGGTCCGCGGGAAGTCGGCCAGCTTGCGCGCAACAGGGCCGTGGTCGGTCCACTCGTACAACGGAACTTCCCAAGGATTGAAGGTATCGCTGAGGCCTCGTTCTTTGGCGATCCGGTAGAGATGCAGGTTTCCGGGCTCGTGGCCGGCGAGCCAGAGGCCGACGAGATCGACGCGGAATTTGTCTTTGCCGAACATCACCAGATTGGTCAGGTAGTCGGTGCCGACGTTGAAGCCATCTCCATCGCGGCCGTAGATGCCTTCGATCATGGCCAGGCCGGTCTTCAGCACGCTCATGTTGTCGCACGTCTTCTGGGCCCAGAGCTCCTGCTCGATGGGCCGGAGGAAGGCGCCGTTGCTGCGCGACCCGCCGGTGTCATAGCGGCTGTAGCCAAGCCGCCGGTGGCGTTCCAGAGAACCGTTCACCAGTTCCTCGACGCGCGGATTGACCTCGGACTTAACGAGATCGGAATCACTGAGGACAGAGCGCCAGCCGCCGCAGAACCTGGTGAACGGATGCGCCACCAGTCCCTGCTCGTTTTTCACGGTGAGCGTGAGCCCCATGCTGTGCGCCTTCCACTTGGCGATGTTGAGCAGCCAGGTGCCAGGTTCGTTCACCGGAGCGTAGTGCGGAATACGCTTGAAAACCACGCCTTCCGGCACAGCGCTCCAGGTGGTTTCCCATCCTTCCCGCAAATGGCGCTCGCGGCGCTCGGGATCCTGGGTGACGATTCCGAGCCGGTCGTTGATATCCAAAAGGCCGCGGAGATTCCAACTGGCATAGGAAGTGGAATCGACGAAGGTGAACCGGGTAAGGCCGAGCTCCTTCAGGCCGGCCACGATGCCCTCGTAGAATTGGGGATCGGTGCCGGTGCCGAAGAGATCTTCCGCGGTCTGCCCGCGAGGAGCCAGACTGGTCGCGTTGGGTTTGAGGACGATGCGGTTGTCAATGGGGAGGCCGGGACGGTCGCAGCCCACGAAGATGAGCCGCGCGAGCTTCAGACCCTCATTTCGCTTGGCGCCGGCATCCATTTTGTGCGCAACGGCGGTGCGACGGATGAAAACGGCTTTGGGGTTCAGCTCGATGAAAGAATGCGGCGCGAAGTACGGCTGCTGCGCGGCCAAGGCGCGAGACGCAAGGGCGGCAGTCCCCAAGGCTGCCCCACTTTTCAGAAAATCGCGGCGAGTCAGATGCATATCTCCGTTCCTCAGGTGAAAACGACCAATGCGAGACGTCTGAAACCGGGCACCAGCACGTCGGTGTTTTCGCCGCGGCGGCAGGTCCGCAGCGTGACGGACGGCTCGCCGGGACGCAAGAGGACAGCCGAGTTGTAGACGCCCCGGACCTGAGCCATGATGTCGCCGCGGGCGGGCGAACCGTAGTTGACCAGGCGAAGGGTCAGGCTGGACCGTGGGTCCGCTCTCGAGACCATGGCGATGACGGCGGATGCATCCCACAGGCGGACGGGCCGGCGGGCGGAGGCAAGGTCGAGAACGTCCAGAGCGAAGTCGCCGGGGTCGACAATCGAGTCTTGGTAGACGAGAATGCGACCGGCGCCCAGCGCGTAGAAGGCTCGGTCCTCGAACTGGCGGGTGGCTCTCAGGCCGGGGACCTTCCACCAGGACGATGCACCGCCGCCATCGACGACGAGGCTGGCGCCGGCGCCGGCATGAGCGAGCAAGAGAGGACCGAGCTCCGGCGACGGCGGATGGATCCCGGCTGCCACCACGACGGGGCGGCGGAGCGGGTCCGGCGAAGGCACGCGTTCGGCGGACACCAACTCGGGGGAAGCGCTCTGGCGGAACATGAGCGCGGCGATCTCGGCGGAGGTATCGCCCCGTTCCACCAAGACGGTGATGGTGCTCAGGGGAGGATGGCGGAGAAGATCGTGGTTCTCCTTCAGCCAGCGGGCGGTCCGGCCCAACTGGGACCATGCCGCGGCGGCTGCCGGGTCACCGCGGAGAAGGGCATCGCGGTAGGCCGCATCGGGGGCCAGCAGGTAGTTTCCTCCCGCAGCCCAGGCGTCGATCAGAGCGAGCTCCAGGGAGTCGTAGGGGATCACCTGACCCTTGGCGATGCCCGCATCGCTGTCCGGGAGATAGGCAAGAAGGGGTGCGCGACCGGGGAAGAGAGCCTTGGTCCAGGCGACGAGATAACCGTTGGCATCGATCCACGCGTGCTGGCTGGCACCGCCGGAGAAGCTCCCGTCGGAATTACGGGCGCTGGCCCTCGCGCCCGGCCAGACGCCGGCTTTCACCGCCAGAAAATCCCCAGGGGGCAGGGGGGCAGTTTGATCGCGGCCAACGAGACGGATGGTTTGCGCGTCGAGCGTATCGGCGCCGGCGGCGCGGCAGGCGGCCGCGACGCGGTCCTGATGCGACGGGAACCAGACGGCATCGATCCCCCCGCTCGCAAGGAGGCCGGAGCAATCGGAATCGGAATCCCAACGGAGCACGATCTGGTTCAGCAGATCAACTCTCACGAACGAATGGTATCCCGGCGTGTGGAGGAACTCAACCGATCATCAGGCTCCTTTCTCCTGAATTAGCGCCAGGGTTCGCCGGACAGGGGTTTATAACGAGCTCGATACGGTGCAATGCTACACTGCGGTTGCAATGTGGACTCGCTCGCGATGCATTCTGTTGTTAACGGCGGCGATGGCACAGGCAGTGCCAGGCGCCTCGACTGACATCAAGACGCGCAATGTGATTTTCGTGATGACCGATGGCTTGCGGTGGCAGGAAGTCTTCCGGGGGGCCGATGCCGCGCTGATCAACAAGGAACACGGAAAAGTGTCCGACCCCGAGGAGCTAAAGAAGCTGTACTGGCGCGACACGCCGGACGAGCGCCGCGAAGCGTTGATGCCGTTCCTGTGGCAGACGCTGGCGCGTTACGGGCAGCTTTACGGAAACCGCGATCTCGGCTCGGACAGCTATGTCACGAACGGCTTCAATTTCTCCTATCCGGGTTACAACGAGACCCTGTGCGGATTTCCGGACGCTCGCATCGACAGCAACGACAAGGTCCCCAATCCCAATATGACGGTGCTGGAGTGGCTTCATCGGAAACCTGAATACAGCGGGCAGGTGGCCGCTTTCGGCGCCTGGGACGTGATCTCGGCGGTGGTCAACCCTGCGCGGAGCGGCCTGACCGCCAACGCCGGTTACGAGCCTTTGCTGGCTGGACCGATCACACCCGAAATCGATTTGATCAATCGTCTCAAAGCCGACACGCGCATCTGGCGCGACGAGCCCTTCGATTCTTTCGCCTTCTATACCGCGATGCAGTATCTGAAGCTCCACCATCCGCGGGTCTTGTATGTGTCGCTTGGCGAAACCGACGAGTGGGCGCACGACGGAAATTACGAGCTGTATTTGAACGCCGCGCACCGCGTGGATCAGTTCGTGCGAGAGTTGTGGCAAACCGTGCAGTCGATGCCGGAGTACCGCGGCGCGACGACCCTGATCTTCTCTCCCGATCACGGCCGCGGCGAAGCTCCCGAGGGCTGGAAGAGCCACGGCCAGAAGGTCCCCGATTCGAAATACATCTGGATGGGCTTTCTTGGCCCCGACACACCGGCGCTGGGCGAACGCTCCCACATCGGCCCGGTCACGCAGAGCCAGATAGCCGCGACGCTCGCGGCCCTGCTGGGCGAGGATTACAACGCGGAGGTGTCCAAGGCGGGCAAGCCGATCCGCGACGTGCTTCCGCATTGATTGTCAGCGGTCAAACTGAAATGGGCGGCTGCCTCCAACGCCGGGCCAAGATGAGGGAGCTGGAACTCGCCAACCGAGCGAGCGGGACTGAAGTCCGCGCAGGCTGGAAGCACTGCCCCACAGGGAGCAGGCTGTCGCGAGCCGCACGACCTTCTTGGATTCCATTCCGTATGCGGTGTTCGCGATCGTAGTGCAGGCGGGGCGGTTCACTCGTATCGAAGCGCGACCATCGGATCCAGGCGGGCGGCGCGCCGCGCGGGGAGATAGCAGGCCACCAGCGATACGGCTGCGAGGATTGCCGGCGCGGCCGTGCATACCACGGGATCGAAGGCGCTGACTTCGTACAGAATTCCGGCGAGTACTCGTCCCAGGGCGAGCGCGAAGACCATGCCGACAGCGATTCCGACCAGGCCGACCGAGAGGCCTTCGCCGAGGATGAGCTTCAGGGTATCGGCGGAGCCGGCGCCCAGTGCCATACGGATGCCGAGCTCGCGGGTGCGCTGCGCAACGGTGTACGCCTTCACTCCATAGAGTCCGATCACGGCAAGCACGAGGGCGACGATGCCGAAGCTAGTGAGCATGCGCGCCCCGGTGCGGACGATCCACAGATCGAAGCTGGCGTCGAGGTGATCGCGCATCGTCCTGAGCGATAGCAGGGGCAGCCGCGGGTCCACGGCGCGTATCTCGCGGTGCACGGTATCGAGCAGGCGCGCCTGCGCCGTGCGCCCGGTGGGAACGATCTTCAGGTGAAGCTGCTGGCCGGCCTGATACTGCCGGCCGAACGGCACGTACAGGTGAGGCTGAAGTGCGCCGCCGATGATGTGGTCCTGCACGTTGCCTACGATTCCGACTACTTCGAGAGACTCCGCGGGCTTGGCGGGGTCGTCGGCATCGATCCGAAGATGCCTGCCGATTGCGTCCGTGCCCGGCCACAGGCGCTCCGCCGCGAGTTTGTCGATGACCGCAACGCGGACATGGGGTGCGGCGGCGGCCTCGGCGCGGCTGAATGCGCGGCCGCGGAGCAGCGGAATTCCCAGCGTCTGGAAATAGTCGTCGCTGACGATGTTGTACCTCGCTTCGAAGTGCCTGGCTTTGCCGCCGTTTCTGGCGGCGGCATCGTCGTCCGGAAGAACGTCCTTGCCGAAGGATGTCATGCCGAACGGAACGGTGGCTGCGAGGGCTGCCGATTCCACGCCGGGGATGGCGCGCATGCGGCTCAGCAAAGCACCGTAAATTCGCCGCCCTGCGGTTTCGTCGTAGCCGGCGAGGCTGGGATCGAGCTCCGCAATCAGGCTGTTGTCGAGCACAAAGCCGGGGGCGACTCCTGCCGCCTGAAGCGCGCTGCGGACGAACAGGCCGGACGCGACGAGCATCATCAGCGAGAGGGAGAGTTGGCCCATCACCAGCAGGTTGCGGCGGGAAAACAGCCGGCGGTATCCACCCAGCGCTTCGTCGCCCGAAGCCTTTTTGAGGTCGGACACGACATCCGGCCGGGAGAGCTTCCAGGCCGGTCCCAGGCTGAACAGGAGGGTGCTGAACAGGCAGAAGCCGATGGTCGCGCCGAGCACTCGAACATCCGGGCCGGCGAAGTAGACGATTTCGAGCGGGGCAAGCCGGCTGAGAGATGCGACCAGGAGGGAACTGCTCCAGGCCGCGACGATCAGTCCGCCGATGCCGCCGAACGCGGAAAGGATCAGTCCCTCGGTGAACAACTGCCGGACGATGCGGCCGCGCCGGCAGCCGACCGCGAGGCGAATCGCGATCTCTTTTCGCCGCGCGGCGCCGCGAGCGAGCATCATGTTGGCGAGATTGAGGGAAGCAATGAGCAGGACAACTCCGGCCATGGAGAGCAGCAGGAAGGCGGGCGTCCCCAATTCCTTGTCGTTGGCGGGGCCGGTGGAGATGCTGAGCCTGGACAAGGGGCTCGTCATGAACGTCTGATCGCGATTCTCAGCCGGGTAGGCCTTTTCCAGTTGCGACGCGACGACCGCCAGTTGCGCGTCGGCCTGCTGCGCGGCCATTCCCTGGCGCAGGCGGCCGACCAGGATCAGGCTATGGTGATCCCGCGCCGCGAGCGACTTTCCGTGCCCTTCGAAATCGTTGATCACCGACTGATAAGCGCCGAGCGGGAGGTAGAGCTCGGAGCTGATGAGCGCAGTGGTTCCGGTGAAGCCCTGGGGAGCGATGCCGACGATGGTGAAGATCCTGCCATTGATGCGGATGGGTTTGCCGAGAAGGTTGGGGTCACCTGTCTTCTTCCAATGGGAGTAACTGACGATGGCGACGGCCGAGTTCGAACCCGGACGCTCTTCGGCGGCGGTAAAGTCGCGGCCCTGGAACAAGGACACGCCGAAGGTGGCGAAGTAATTGGAAGAGACCACGTCGGCGAACACGCGCCGGGTGACGTCGCCTTCGGCCACCCCGACCATGGCCATGTCGTGCGCCATGAGGCTGCTGAAGACGCCGTTATTTTCGCGGATGTCGACGTAATTCGGATAGGAGAAGGCACGGTAGTCGTCGGGCTTTTTGGTGTCGCGGCTGTAGCAGCCGACCAGCTCCGAGGGACTTCTGACGTACAGCGGCTTCAGCAGGAATGCGTTCACCAGGCTGAAGATGGCGGCGTTGGCGCCGATGCCGAGCGACAGCACGATCACCGCGATCGCGGTAAATCCGGGTTTCGACAACATCGTGCGAACCCCGTAGCGCAGGTCTTGCCAAAGGTGATCCATGATCTGCCAGCCCGTAAGAAGGTCATACGCAGGCGGTGGAGACGATGTTCACTAGAAACGACTGCGCACCGGGCGAACTCCGGACCAGCAAAGTAGCCGTAAGATAGGCGGCCGTCCCGCCGATCCGGTGATAGGATCGCCGAAGTTACCTGGGCCGATCCCAAGAAGCGGGCTATTTGCGCGCGGACACCGGTCCGCGAGTGAAGACCCATTGCTCGCGGCATGGCGAGACGGTGAGATTCCCGCGACCCTACGGCGCTCCCCGGTCCTCTCATCCTGCGCTGTCTGCCACAAGCACAGGCGCCTAACGAAGGCGCGGAGGTGATCCTTGCTCATCGAATTCCAGATGGAAGCTTCTTCGCCCGCGCGGGCCATCCGTTTTCGTCTCGAGGACGCCCGCCGGCCGATCACGGATTCCATCGCCAACCCGGCGGGCGGGCACAATCCCTTCTACGTCGACCACTGGACGCTCGGGGATACGACGTTCGCGATGACGAAAGATGTAAACGACTACCTGCCGCTTGCGGGAAAGCTCGGCACGCGGCTGCCGATTTTGCAGTGCACGCAAAAGATCCACCTTTTTCTCACCGGCCTGGAGGCGCTCAAGGAGAAGAATCAACATCCGATCCCCACCCTCGGCTTCATTCCCGACGAAGTGACCATTGTCTTCGACCTGATCGCGGACCTGGACCACGACGGAAACCCCGGTCTGAACGTGACGCTGCGCTCCGTCACCTCCGCTTTGGCCGGCGTTCAGACCGGCTTCGAGTTCCAAGAACGCATTCCGTTCGACCTTTCGAACCTCCCTAAAGTGAACCAGAACGATCCTACACCGCCGGTGCTGAATCTGGGAGCGGCGGTGAGCCTTGCCGGCGACCTGCTGGCGCTGCGAATCGAGGTGAACGAGCAGGCGAGCGACGCGGAATCCGCCTGGCAGAGCTTCATGGACGGAGATCTCACGAACCGGCTCCTCGGCGATCGCTGGAGCATCTTCATGGACAAACGGCTGCTGACCTCGCCCCTGGAGAAGACGCTGGCATCGCAGCTTGCCGACGACGACGGCTACAGGGACTCCGGGGAGTTTTGGCTGGAGGGCGGCCCGCACGTGAGATGGTCCCCGCTCGGAGACGCTCCGAGAGTCATTGCGACCTTTAACGGAGAGCTGGTCGACGGGTGCGCCGCGATCTTCGGGCCCGTAGACATGAACATAGACGCCACGATCGACGTGCGGATCACGCTGCCGAAAGCCAACCAGATTCATGTCGAGGCCACCCTCTCGGTGAGCCTGGATGCCTGGGAGCAGTTCTGGTGCAGTTTTTCCGAGGCGGTCGATCCAATCGGGTCGGCGTTGCAGTCCTCGAATGCGAGCAACGCGAAGTATTTCTTCGGCGCGATCGGCATATCTATCCTTCTCGGTCCGGTATGGATGTTCGACTTCATGACGATTTTGTTCAGCAACCCGCTCAAGCTTGCAGGCGACAAGATCCCGGATATTCCCGGTTTCAAAAAAGTGGACGACGACCGCTGGGTGATGGACACCGAACTCCATCCGCCGGACGCGGCCATCGTGACGAACATGCGGGTTACGAAGGTGACCGCGCAGGCGGACGGGCTGGTTTTCTCGGGTTCGTTCGACCACGTGAGCGAGATGGTGGATCCGGTGCTTCGGATCGAGCCGTGGGCAGACCGCGAGTTCACCTGGCAGAACGACCATCCGTGCGTTGAATCCATACCGCTGCTGAAGGTGAAGGTGCCGTTCGCCGGCACGACCGGCCGGCTGCTGGTAGCGCCTCCGGAATTCTTCAGCCACAACGCCGCGTACGAGGTGCTCGTCGACCAATGGGACGAGCAGGGAATTACGCTGGAACTCTGGGTGCGGGACGGCGGCGGGAGCGGCTCGGCCGTGGAGGTCCTGTTGCTCACAACCGGCGGCGCGCGTTACCTGACGATTGGGGTTCCCTCGCGGCTGACGCCCTTTGCGTCCGATGCCGACGCTACGGGGTACGCGGAGAACCTGCTCGCGGTGCGGGCGACGAACTGCTACCTGGCAACCAGTATCTGGGGCAAACTCGGAGTATTCAATCCTCACTGGACAGTCGATCCCGGCCCAGAAGGCGTTGGCGAGCGGATTTGGACGGTGGTGGTGAACGGGCTGACTCCGGAAACCGCCGTTACGATTCACGATTCGGCGGGCGCGGTGCTAGCGCAATCGCTGCATGAACAAAGCTCGCGCACGCTACAGTTCGATGTGGCGACCCGCGGAGCCGCAACCTCCGGGATGCAGGCACGCGCCGCGACAGCGGGCCCTGAGCTCACGATTGCTCGCGGCGGCACCTCGCTGTCCTACAAGGAGTACCTGGAGAAGGCGCGGGCCCTGCTGGCGGAGGCGCCCATGAAAGGGCCGTCGAACCTCAGCGTCCGGCAGACACTGCTGGTGCCGGCAGGCAGCACGGCGCACGCGCCGGTGGTCGTGGCGCTGGCGGGTCAATGGCAGGGAGACGCGGCCGTCTTTGCGGTCGCGACCGCGGAGGGACTGTCGGCTCACCGGGTCGCGGCGGAGGGGACCACGAAGGCCGGCGATTTAACGATGAAGGGATTGCGGGGCGTGATCGCTTCGAGAAGGGGATTCGTCGTGTGGGGCGATTCGGGCGCGTTTCTCTGGCATCCTACGGGCGGAGGCAGGCGCGTGCTGGCCGATGCTCCGGTGATGGGCGCCGCTGCGTTCGGATCGTGGATCAGCCTGCTCACGTCGGACGGTCTCGCCACGTTTGCGCCAGAGGGATCGGCGCCGGCGCGCATGCGGTTCGAGGGAGGGGTGACGCTGGCGCGCACGCGCCGGTTCCTCCTTCTTGCGGCCGTGGACAGGATATTGGCGTTGGACGCACGCAGGCCAATGAGTCCGGAACGGTGGGGCTGGTATGGAGGCGGCGCAGGCGAACTGCTGCGGGTGCGCGGTATCGGGGCGAGCACGCGGGTTGTGGCGGTTGGCGAGCAGTCGTCCACGCTGCTCGATTTCGCGCGGCCCGGGCCGGCGGAGGCAATCCAGGAATACCGGCGGCTCGGCTGGATCGCGCGCGCCGGCCGGGCCGGGGCCTTCGCCGGACGCATCGAACCCGATGGCCGGACGGTGACATTTTTCCGACGGGCGGGCACGGCGGTGACGCGCGACGCTCTTTGCCGCTGAGTGCGAGACTGCGTCCGGCGGGCGGGCAAGGGTAAGTCGCCGTTATCTCACGGGCCGACACACTTTCGGGGCCGCTAGTCAGCGGGCGTCAGGGCTTTCAAAATGGCGGTGTAGGCAAGCCGCCCGGCGCGGGCTGCGAGCGCGCTGCCGATACCGGCATCGACTTCCGAGATTCGCTGGATTACCGCCGCGAGGACCTGCGGGTCCAGCGAAATCACGGCCTGCAGAAGCTGCGCGCGCAGCTCTTCGGGGAGCGTGGACAGGGCTTCCGGTGTCAACGGGACGATGGACTGCCGGCCCACGGCCGCCGCGGCCGTGTCGCTGAGATACACCACTCCCAACTGCCTCGCCATGCAGCCGAAGATCTCCGCCGGCCGATAGGGCTTGCGGACAAAGTCGTCCAGACCGGCTGATATAACCTCGTCCCGCTCGGTTTGCGAGGTGGAAGCCGACACGGCGACGATCTTCACTCCGCGTCCGCCGTCCATGGCACGGATGCGGCGCGTTGCCTCCAGGCCGTTCATCACGGGCATGCGGACGTCCATCCAGATGAAGTGCGGCCGCCATTCCTGAAAGACCCGGACGCCATCTTCGCCATTGGCAGCCGCGCGCACGGCGAAGCCGGCTTCCCGGAGCAGGCGCTCGAGGAGGAGACGATTTTCGGTTTCGTCCTCGACGATCAACACGCGCCACTCGGGCGGCCCCGGTGGCAGACGGAAAAGGCGGCCATATTCCGATTCCATCTGGGTGACGGCGGTCTCGGCGGCGGCCGTGACGGGAAACACGATGCGGAAGCGCGAGCCCTGGCCGGGGGCACTGGTCACGGCGATGGAGCCGCCCATGGATTCAACGAACTGACGGGTGATGGTGAGTCCGAGGCCCGTGCCCTTTTGGCTGCCCGGCTTGCCGACTTGCACGAACGGTTCGAAGATGCGCTGCTGATCTTCGGGCGCAATGCCGGTTCCGGTGTCCTCCACCTCGAGGGTTACCTTGACAGAATCGCCATCGTTTCCGCGGTCGGCGTGCGCCCGGAAGGTCACCGAGCCCCGGTCCGTGAATTTCACGGCGTTGCCGAGGAGGTTGAGGAGGATCTGACGAACCTTGCCGGCGTCGGTCACCACGAACCGCGGGAACCCGGGAGACACGACGACTTCCAGCTCGATGTTTTTCTGATCAGCGCGCACGCGCACCATCTCGGCTGTTTCGCGGACGATCTGCCTCAGGTCGCAGGGAGCGAGCTCCAGACGTTCGCGGCCGGCTTCGATCTTTGCCATGTCGAGCACGTCATCGATGAGGCCCAGCAGGTGTTCGCCGCTACGGTTGATGATATCCAGGTCATTGCGGCGCGCCTCGGGCAGCTCCGGATCGCCGCGCACCAGGCTGGAGAAGCCGAGGATGGCGTTGAGGGGCGTGCGCAACTCGTGGCTCATATTGGCGAGGAAGGCGCTCTTGGCGCGATTGGCTGCTTCGGCGGCGTCTTTGGCGACGCGGAGTTCGCGCGTGCGGACGGAGACCTGCTCTTCGAGCATCGCGGTCTGGCGCTGGAACACGCGTATCCGGTAGCGATATGCGGCGAAGGCCAGCGCGATGATCGAGACCGCGACACTGCACCGGAACAACCAGGTTCCCCACCATGGCGGGAGCACGGTGATCACAAGGGACGCGCCTTTTTCATTCCAGACGCCGTCGTTATTGGAACCTTGAACCCGAAAGGTGTAGGTAGCGGGCGGAAGGCTGGTGTAGGTCGCCAGGCGCTGCCGGCTGTCCACTTCGTTCCAATCTTTTTCGAGTCCCTCCAGGCGGTAGCGGTAGCGGTTCTTTTCCGGAGCGATGTAACTCAGGGCGGCGAATTCGACGGAGAAGATTCCCTGGGCATGAGTGAGCTTCAGGGAACCGGCAGCCCAGACGGGCTTGTGGAGCGGCGAGTCAGCACCGGGAGCGACGGGCTTGTTGAACAGATAGAAGTCCGTCAGCAAGACCGGGGGGGCATAGGGATTGTCGGCCAGGCGATCGGGGTAGAACGTGGTGAGGCCCTTGCTGGAAGTAAGAATGATTTCACCGGCGGGAGTCTGGAAGCCGCCTTCCGCGAAGTACGGGTTGAGTAAATTGTCGGGCAGGCCGTCGAACTCGGTGTAATTGCGGAAGGTCTTTGTTCCAGGATCGAATCGCGAGAGGCCGTCGTGCGTGGCCACCCAGAGATATCCGCGCGCGTCTTCGAAGATTCCCGAAATGGTGTTCCCGGGCAGTCCGTCCTTCGTAGTGAATGTGGTGAAGGTTCCGCTGCCAGGGTCCAGTCGATCGAGGCCGTTCTGGGTGCCGACCCAGAGCGAGCCGGCACGGTCCCCGGTAATGACATAAACCCGGTCCGCGCTGAGGCTGCGGGGATCCCGGGGGTTGTGACGGTAGTAGGTGAAGTGTTCCGTCGCGGGGTCGAAACGGGCCAGGCCGTCATTCTCGCTGCCCAGCCACAGGATTCCGGCGCGGTCCTCGATGACGACGCCAATGTAGGCGGGCGCGTCGCGATAGATCGCGAAGCGTCCCGTTCGTGCATCGAAGCGATTCAGGCCGCCGTTCTGGGTACCGACCCACAGCACTCCGTGCCGGTCCATCAGCAGGGAGCGGACGGAGTCGCTGCCCAGGCTGGACGGGTTGTTCGGATCGTGACGGTAGGCGAAGAATTGTCCGATGGCGGGATCGAAGCGGTCGAGTCCTCCGCCGTAGGTGGCAAGCCAGAGCGCGCCGGAGGGATCCTCGCGGATGGCAGCGACCTTGTCGTAGGAGAGGCTGTGTGGGTTTTTGGGGTCGTGGCGATACAGGATGAAACGTCCGGTTTGGCGATCGAGGCGGTTGAGGCCGTGCTCGGTGCCGATCCAGAGGATTCCGTTGCCGGCGGCGCGGACAGACCAGATCATGTTGTCATGCAGGCTGTTCGGATTGCCGGGTTCATGTTTGTAATTGATAAACCGGGGCGGTTTACCGGAGAAACGGCACAAGCCTCTTCCGGTTCCGGCCCAAATCTCTCCCTCCAAATCCTCGAACAAGACCGCGACGGAATCGTGGGGCAGACTCACCGGATCGTCGGGGTTGCGGGCGTAGCGGAAGAGCCTGGTTCGATCGGGATCGAACTTGAGCAGTCCCATGTCCACGCTGCACACCCAGAGCGTGCCTTCGCGATCCAGAAAGAGGCGGTTTACGCCGACGACGCTTTGGTTACTCACCTCTTCGGCGTGAAAGGAATAGCGCCTGAATCTGCCGGTCTTTACGTCCAGCGCGCACAGGCCGTTGCCGAACGGCGAGGCCACCCACAAGAGACCTGACTGGTCTTCCACGATGGAGGTCACATAGTTGTGACTCAGGCTGTAGGGATCATTCGGATCGAATACGAAGTGCGAGAATCTGCCGGTAGCCCGGTCGAGCTTTTTGAGGCCTTCGCCGGTTCCGGTCCACAGATTGCCGAAGCGATCTTCGAAGACGCAAACAACGCCGGGACGGCGATGGGTACCGGCGTCCTGGGGATTGTCGAGGTAGTGAATGAAGGATCCCGTGGAGGGGTCGAAACGATCGAGCCCGGCCTGTGTGCCGATCCATAGGGCTCCGCCGCGGTCCTGCAGCACGGAGAGCGTTCCGTCGCCGCTCAGACTGCCGCTGTTGCGAGCGTCATGGCGGTAGTGGGTGAGGATGCCGGTAGCCGGGTCGAGCCGGTAGAGTCCTTCATTGGTCGTGCCGACCCAGAGGATGCCGGTCCGGTCTGTGTACAGAAACCTGATTGGATCGCTGGCGACGCTGTTTGAGGGGTCGCTCTCGTCGCCGTAACGCCGCAGACGGTACCCGTCGCAGCGGAACAAGCCGTCGCTGGTGCCGATCCACAAGATCCCGTAGCGATCCTGGGCGAGACTCCATATGCGAGCTTGCAGCGATTCGCCGTTTGCGGAGAGCGGGAGGAAGCGGATATCGCGTTTGTCGATGACGGGTAGCCTGATTACGGCGTTGTCAGGCGCTGGGGCCGAGGCGGGATGGCCGGATGGCGGGGCAGGGCACGCGATCACGAGGAAGAGCAGTGTGCGCGCCGATACTCGAAAGGGAATCGCCAAGTCTAAGAATATGCCAGTGCGCGGCTCCGCGGTGTCGACGGGTTTTGGGAGTAATAGTGCGCTCAGCGCATTATATGCCTTGACACGTATATACTATTCAGGGTATATCAGAAGAGTGGAATCGGTGTTCGAAATCATTGCGGAGCCGAACCGTCGAGCGATATTGAGCCTGCTGGTCCTGTCGCAACAGTCGGTGGGAGAGATCGAGCGGCAACTCGGTATGGCGCAGCCGACCGTGTCGAAGCACCTGCGAGTGCTGCGCGAGGCGGGTTTCGTGGAATCGACGGTGGACGCACAACGCCGCCTGTACCGGCTGAAGCCTGAACCCTTTCGGGAGGTGGATGCCTGGCTGGCTCCGTTCCGGCGGTTCTGGTCGGCTCACCTGGATGCTCTCGAACGCCACCTCGACCGCATGGAGAAATCCGTGCCGACGAAAAGGAAAACAAAGAGGAGACGACGCGGCCCAGGCCGCGGACCTGACAAAGGAGAGACGGAATGAAGATCAAATTGACGAGCGTGTACGTGGATGACCAGGATAAGGCCCTGCGTTTTTATACGGAGGTACTGGGCTTTGCCAAGAAGGCCGATTTCAGCCAGGGCCCATATCGCTGGCTGACCGTGGGCTCGCCCGAGGAGCCGGACGGCACGCAGCTACAACTGGCGCTGAACGACAAACCCGCGGCCAAAGCGTATCAGCAGGCGATTTTCGAGCAGGGCCAGCCCGCGGCCAATTTCCTGACCGACGACATCAAGGGCGACTACGAGCGGATCAAGGCCGGCGGCGGCGAATTCACCATGCCGCCGACCGCCGTGACCGGCGCGACCATCGCGATGCTGAATGACACGTGCGGCAACCTGGTTCAGATCACCCAACTGGCACGCTGGTAATGCGCCCGTTGCGCACGATCGCGCAGCTCCGCCGGTTCTGGTCCGCTTACGTGGATGCTCTCAAGGACTACCTCGACCGCACGGAGCCAACCACGCCGAAGAAGGGGAAGAGGAGGAGGAAAGGATGATGGATCGCGAGCAGTACACACCGGGTCCGGCCAGCGGGGCGCAGGTGAGAAAGGGCGGGGATAAGTGGACGCTCATTCTGGTGAGAGAACTGCGCCACTCGCCGGAAAAAGTGTGGGAGGCGCTCACCGAGCCGGCGCACCTGCGCGAGTGGGCGCCCTTCGTGGCCGATGGGAGCCTGGGCACGGTTGGAGCCGCGGTGAATCTCACCTGGGTGGGAACGCAGGCGACGATCGAAACAAGGGTGACGCGAGCCGACGCTCCCAGGCTGCTGGAGTACAACGATATCCGGTGGGAGCTGGAAGACGTTGGCGGCGGCACGCGGCTGACGCTGTGGCACAGCATCGATCGCCGCTTCATCGCGTGGGGCGCGGCGGGCTGGCACATTTGTTTCGATGTCCTGGAGCGGCTGCTCGCGGGTGAGCCGATCGGACGGATCGCCGGCGGCGAGGCGATGAAGTCCGGGGGCTGGCAGCGATTGACCGTCGAGTACGCGAGGCAGTTCGGCGTTGAAGCCCCGAACTGGCCGCCCAAGGCGCCGCTAAAATAGGTGCGAGAGTTGGAGCCGATATGAAGAGGTCCGTTGCGTTGGAATCCGCGTCGGCATTGATCGACCAGAGGATCAGGGAACTTGGGGACTGGCGCGGGAAGACGCTCGCGAAAGTGCGGCAGATCATGCACGAAGCAGACCCCGAGATCGTTGAAGAATGGAAGTGGAGGGGGACTCCGGTCTTTTCCCACGGCGGCATCGTATGCACGGGAGAGACGTACAAAAACGCCGTCAAGCTGACCTTTGCCAAGGGAGCCGCGTTGAAGGACCCCGCCGGTCTGTTCAACTCGAGCCTCGAGGGGAATGTCAGGCGCGCCATCGACATCCACGAAGGCGAGAAGGTGAAGGAGGCGGCTTTAAAGGATCTCATCCGCGCGGCAGTGGCGCTCAATCTCATGATCAAGGGCAAGCCGAAGGCGCGGCGAGCAGGCAGCAAACAGGCGGGCTAGTCCGATCAGGACACTGGAAGGGGCGTCCGAGCGAAATTCGGCGAGCAGTTTTCTGGAGCTGTTCGTCCAGTTGGTCCACGGCCGGATCCTCTGGGGTGTTCGGCGTTCGCGAACCCCGCAACGAGTTCAGGAGCTCAAGAAGCATTGGGTTGATCCGGAGTTTCCTGGCGACGGTTCTCGAAATCCAGTAACAACTGAATCGTAATAATGTAGCAGCGGACCGGTGTTCAGCGATCGGCAGGCTCTCTGTGGGTTCAGGCGGCGCCCCAGATGTCGCCGACCGTGAAGCCGTCGGGGAACGGGTCGTCGGGGTCTACGACGTACTGGGCGAAGCCGGTGATCCAAGCCTGTCCCGAGATGGCGGGCACAACCGCGCGGTAGGGTCCCACCTGGGTCTCCTCCAACAGGCGCCCGGTGAACACGGTCCCGAGGATTCCTTCGTGCACGAAGTCCTCGTAGAGCCCTAATTGGCTCTTGGCCCAAAGGGCGGCCATCTTGGCGCAGGTGCCTGTGCCGCAGGGCGAGCGGTCGAGGGCGCCGGTCCACGAGGCCGGGCGGTCCCAATCAAGCTTGCCGGTGGAGACGACTACGGTGTTGCGGCGATGCGCGTCGGGGCGGCCTGGGGGTCCCGAGAGCTGCGCGATCGACACGCCCGAAATGCCGGGTTCCTCGGGGTGGGCGACGGGCAACTGCTCCTGTGTGGCGGCCTTGATCATCTCAGCGATGCGCACGATGTCGCGGGCTTCGTCGGGGCGCAATTCGAGGCCAAGAGGCGCGGCATCGGCGATCACGTAGAACATGCCGCCGTAGGCTACGTCGACGGTGACTGTGCCGAGGCCGCGGACCTCGACCTTGGCGTCGAGATGGGTGGCGAAGGCGGGCACGTTGCGGAAGGTCACGCGTTTGACTTTGCCGCGATGCACTTCGGCCTCGACACCGATCAGGCCGGCCGGGGTTTCGAGCTTCAGGTGGGTGACGGGCTCGACGGCCTTCACCATGCCGGTTTCGATGAGGACGGTGACCACGCAGATGGTGTTGGTCCCCGACATGGGCGGATATTCGACCTGCTCCATGATCACGAAACCCGCATCGGCCTCGGGGTGGCTGGAAGGGAGTATGAGGTTGCAGTTGGCGGCAGGGTAGCCGCGCGGCTCGCGGAGCATGCGCAGGCGGAGGTGGTCGGCGTGCTGCTCCAGCCAGCATTTCTTTTCGAACATAGTGCGTCCGGGGACGTCGAGGACTCCGCCCGTAATGACGCGCCCGTGCTCGCCGCACGCGTGCGCGTCCACCGCCGTAATCATGCTGGAGAATCGCAAGGCCACACCTCCTCTCTATGCTACATTGACTCCCATGCGATACCTTTGCATCTTGCTGCTTGCCACACTGCCTCTTGCCGCCGAAAAGAAAGTGATTGCGCCGCCGGAG
>DATJYJ010000085.1:0-42137 GCA_035578025.1 Verrucomicrobiia bacterium | reverse complement strand
GGTCCGTCGGGGTACGGCGGCAGCTTGGCGCGCGGGATCTTGCAGCGTGGCGCGCCGAGGTGAAAGATGGCGGACGCCAGGTGCTCCGCGGTATGAACCACGCGATCGGTGCTCAGGATTTCCTGGGCACGGGGGATGCGTTCGTTGTAGACGAACCCGAAGCGATAGTGGCCGAAGCCCGCGCGGTACTTGGCGCCGGAGCGCGCCGTGATCCACGCGCTGCGCGTGCCGCCGTGGAAATTCAGGCAGAGATCGGGGCCGAAGGCGCGCAC
Organism: Verrucomicrobiia bacterium; assembly: GCA_035578025.1. Lineage (GTDB taxonomy): Bacteria > Acidobacteriota > Terriglobia > Bryobacterales > Bryobacteraceae > Solibacter. Next base: position 41,865 of record DATJYJ010000085.1, on the reverse strand, counting down.
TGCGCCCGGATCGGGCGCGAGGATCTCGTCGATATCGGGATGTCCGGCGAACAGGTCTTCAAAGCGGGGCTCGATGGAGATGCCGACGCGCAGGTCGGCGCGATAGCGTTTCAGAATGTCGAGCGCGGGCGTGGTGAGCACGCAATCTCCCAGGCTGCGCAGCCGGACGATGGCGATCCGGCCTCCCTGGGGCAGACATTCGAGGACACGCTCCACGGTCTATTCTTCGATCTTCGCCTCGTCGACCAGCATCACCGGGATGTCGTCGCGGATGGGATAGACGCGATGGCAGGCGACGCACTTCAAGCCGCTTTGATCGGGCTTGAGTTCGACGGTCGCCTTGCACAGTGGGCACACCAGGATCTCGAGCAGGTCTTTGCTGATAGCCATAGCGAAACTAATAGTTTAGCAGTGGCGCGGGGCTGGCGTCCGTGCGCTCAGAAGCGCTTGGCCAGCCAGCCTGTTTCCAGGATGAGGATCACCAGGAGCAAGCCGAGAATGCAGAGCCCGTTGAAATCCTGGCGTCCGAGCGCGCGCCCCCGCCAGGAATGCTGAAAGTTCCTCGACAGCTCGGTCAGAGCGTGTTGCAGACGGTCGCGGTGCAGAAACAGGATTATCGCCGCTATCACCGCCATCATGAGGGAACCAATCACGCCACAATTCTAACGCAGCCGGCCCAGAGACGCGGTTGTTATCGACGCTAAGCCGCCTTGATCTCCGCTCTTGCTTTCGCGATCACTGCCAGATACTGGCGCGCCCGCTCCTCGATCACGTCCAGCCGGCCCTCCTTCATGGTCTTGGCGTCCACCAGCTCTCCGCCTACGGCCACCGCGCACGCGCCGGCCTTCAGAAAATCGCCGGCCGTTTCCAGGTTTACGCCGCCGGTGGGGATCATCTCGATGTGTGGAAACGGACCCTTGAGCGCTTTGATATATTTTGCGCCGCCGACATTGCCGCACGGAAAAACCTTCACCACGTCGGCCCCGGATTCCCACGCGGTTAACACTTCTGTAGGGGTCAGCGCGCCGGGACAGATTACCTTCGAGTAGCGCTTCACCATCTCGATGGTCGACACCCGCAGCGACGGAGTCACGAAGAACTGCGCGCCCGCGAGCATGCACACGCGCGCCGTCTCGGGATCCAGCACGGTGCCCGCGCCCAACATGATCTTGTCGCCGAACGTGTCGGCGACTTTCTCCAGCGCCCGGACAGCGCCGGGCACGGTCATGGTGATCTCCGCGGCACGTACTCCGCCCTTGTAACAAGCTTCAACCGCCTGAATGGCGAGTTCCGCGCTCGATGTGCGCACCACCGGCACGATGCCTACTTCGGTAATGAATGCGAGAATTTCCTTTGCGGTCATTGCTCTTACGCTAACACGCTGCCCGGACTGTGGCGCAACGCGACACCGGCACAAGTCGCGAACCGCTACCGTGCCGCATCGGACGTCGATTAACCCCGAGGGACGGAACGAAATGCGCCGCATTTCGTCATAGTTACTCACCCCACCCATATGTCCATCAATGACCAACTGGAGCGGATACTCAATACACCTCCGCTGGTGTCATCTCCCAGTTTGAGCCGCTTCCTGCGTTATGTCGTGGAGGAAACAGCCGCCGGGCGTGGTGCAGCGATCAAGGAGTACACGCTTGGCCTGAACGTGTTCGACCGCGGAGACGAATTCAACCCGCGCCTCGACCCGATCGTGCGCGTGCAGGCCCGCAACCTGCGCGCGCGGCTCGACAAGTATTACGAGACGTCGGGTGCGGACGATCCCGTCCGTATCGAGTTGCCCAAGGGGACCTACGTTCCCGTGTTCCACTACCGGACACCCGCGACAGTGTCCGGAAACGGAACAGCCGCGGTGAACGCGGCAGCACCCGCGGTCTCCGTGATGCCGGCCCCGCCGCCGCGCAGCCCGGTTGACGAGAACAGAAAGGGCACTCCGCGTTTTATGCTGGCGGCCTTGATTCTCGCCGTGCTGCTCTTCGGCATCGCGGCGTTCTGGGCGGGCCAGGCGCGGGCGGATCGCGCCCGGTCGCAACAGGCCGGGCCCGAGTCCAGGCTGATGCACGCAGCCACCATCGAAATGGTCGCTTCCGCCGCGGGGTACAGGGTATCCTAGGGGGTTGCCCCCCCAAGCGAACGCTGAACAGGAGAGACAGCCGCCGCGCGTGAGCGTGGTGGTGGTGTCGCGCAACCGCGTCGGCGAGTTGCGCCAGTGCCTGCAATCGATCGAGGCATCCAATGGGCGCGAGCGCTACCAGTTGATCGTAGTAGACAACGGCTCGACTGACGGCGCGGCGCAACTGGATGACGAATTTCCGAACACACAGTTCATCCGGCTGCCAAAGAACTTCGGTTTGACAAAAGCCTGGAACCTGGGATGGCGCGCGGCCGACGCGGAGTATGTCCTTTTTCTGCACGACGACACGCGCCTGGAACCCGGCGTGATCGCCGCGTTGGCGGACGCGCTGGACACCAATTCCGACGCAGCGGCAGTCTGCCCGCTACTGGTGGATGACGAGGGCAAGCCCGCGCCGCAACTCGGAAAACTGCCTCCGACCGGCGAATGGAGCCCCGCGCCCGCCGCGGCGGAACCGCAGCCCGTCGAGTTCCCGCGCGGCGCCGCGATCATGGCGCGTGTCTTCTTCATCAAGGCGATCCGCCAGATCGACGACCGCTACGGCCAGTCAGGCTGCGATGCCGACCTCGCGGCGGAGATTCGGCGCGCCTCGCGCAAGATGCTCTTGATTCCCGCCGCACGGGTGCGCCACAAGGGCGGCGGCGATCGTTCGAGCCTGGAGCGCGCGGATTTCCTGCTGGCCCGCGCGGTCTTTCTCGGCAAATATCAGGGCTTCGGTGCGGGACTGCAGGCGCGCATCGGCGCAGTGCTGGGTCCGCTCCTCGGTCTTCGGTTGGGCGAACTGCGCTACACCATCGCCGGCCAGAAGATCGACGGCACCCAAGAGTGACCGGTTGACCTTGGTTATCCGGGCCCATTTACCATTGATATCTGGTGCTTAGCGTTCTTTCGGGGATAGCATTAACCCATGGACGCACTGCTCTGGATACTACTGCCCGGTTTCACCGCGGTTGCCGCCGGCGTGCTGGCGTGGTTCATCATGCAGTCGCGGATGGAGGTCATGCTCGCCCAGCAGAGGGAGCGGCTGGCAGAGACCCGCGGCGCTCTGGACGCCGAACGGAAGGCGCTGGAATCGTCGCTCGACACCGCGCTACAGGCCGCCGAAGCTACAGCCAAGGGTGAGGCGTTCGACAAATTCCTCACCGAGCTGCGCGTGGAGCGGCGGCATTACACGCGCGAAAATCGCCTGCTGACGCACAACCGCAAGAGCCTGGTGCTGCAGGAGCGCATGTACTTCCGAAACATTCCGCTGTCCGATTGGATCGAACACGAAATTGCCCTCGAAGACGGCGCCGACGTGAGCCGCCTGGTGCGCGACATGACGGTCTTCGAGCAGGGCGTGGTATCCATCGCCGAGGTCCCCCGGCTGAATGAAGCGCCGCGCAATCGTAAGGCGCTCGCGTAAGTTTACAGGCGCGATCTCTCCCCCTTTCGCCGTACGTCCCGACGGGCGGTGTAGAATGGGAATTTCGGACTACGGAGAGAATGCTGACTATGTATCGATTGCGTCTGATCGCGACTTGCGTCCTGCTGGCGGGGGCTTCGAAGGTTGTGCTATCGGCGGGCAAAGGGGATCCCGAAAAGGGCAAAGCTGTTTTCGAGCAGTGCGCCGTGTGCCACAACGCGGATTCCGATGAAAAGAAGATGGGGCCCGGGCTCAAGGGGCTGTTCAAGAAAGACAAGATGACGAACGGCAAGAAGCCCACCGAAGCCGCGGTGCGCGCGCGCATCGACGAAGGCGGGCAGGGAATGCCGCCGTACAAAGATATGCTCAGCGATCAGGAGAAAGACGACCTGATCGCCTACCTCAAGACGCTCTAGCCGCCGCGCTCGGCCTAACCGAGCTTGGCCAGCACTTCCTGCGCTTTCTTGACGATCGGGTCGTTCTCGACCTTCTTCTGCGCTCCCGTATCCGTGGTCGGGTTTTCGGGCAACGGCTCACCGTTGTCGTCCAGCTCCACCGCGGCATCGGTGTCGGTCACCACATAGTTCGGCGTCAGACCATTGTCCTGGATCGCCTTGCCTTCAGGCGAGTAATATTTGGCAACCGAGAGGATGATGGCGCCGCCGTCATCCATGGTCAGCGCGCGGCGCATGGCGGCGTCGCCGTAGGTCCTCTCGCCGACTGCCTGGGCGCGTTTGTTGTCCATCAGCGCGGCGGCGGCCACTTCGGCGGCCGCGGCGGTGCCCCGATTGGTTAGCACCGTCATGGGCAGCGAGGTGATCGCTTTCGCGGGATCGGCATCGAAATTCTGGCGCGCGATCTTCTGGCCGACCAGGTAGGTGATGCGTCCCTTGTTCAGGAACAGGTTGGCCAGCGCGATGCCGTCCTCGGGACTCCCGGTGGCGCAGTTGCGAAGGTCCAGCATCAGCTTCTTGGCGCCATCGGCCTGCAGCTTCTGCACGGCCGCCGCGATATCCTTCACCAGCGCCGGTGAGATGGCGTCCACGTTGATGTAACCGACGTTGTCCGCCAGCACGCGGGTCTCGACCGTGGGAAGTGGCACCATGGCGCGCGTGAGCTTCACGCTCGTGGGCTCCGAGCGGCGCACGTGGAACACGTTGATCTCGACGGTGCTGCCGGGATCGCCCTGCAGCAGGATCGCGGCGTAAGCCAGCGGCATATCTCGCGTAGCGACGCCGTTGATGGTCTCGATCATGTCGCCCGTGGAGAAGCCCGCCTTCGCCGCGGGCGAACCGGTGATGGCGCTGACCACTCCGACGAACCCGAACTTCTTGGAGAGCACCAGGCCGACGTCGGCGCGCTTCACGTCCTTGTTCTTCAGGTAGTCCTTGTACTGGTCGGCGTTGAGGTAACTGGCGAAGGGGTCGATGGCCTCGAGCATGCCGTTGAGCGCGCCTAGTGTGACGCTCTTCATGTCGGGCTCTTCGACGTACTCGCTCTTGATGCGGGCCACGACGTCGCTGAAGACGCCGATGTGCTTATACGTGTCGTCGGAGGAAGCGGCCTTGCCGACCACGTGCCCGACCAGCAGCAGAATGGTGAGACACGCGGAAGTGCTCACGACGAAAAACTTTGTGCGACTATTCATAGGTTTACCGACAGCTCTGGCGCCCTTGCCCATTATATCTACTCCGTTGGACGCGCCGCAGCCCCGATCGGTTCTGGGAAAAAAGCTGTCAGCCCACAGCGATCAGCCTTCAGCCAAAAACGGTCACCCTCGGGCTGAAAGCTGACGGCTGCAAGCTGACGGCTGGTAGCCGATGGCTAATATGGAGTCATGCGATCCATTGCCCTGCTGGCGGTATTTGCTTTTTCGGCCGCCGCCGCGGAGCTGAAACCGAAAACCCTCGAGGCATTCGACCGGTACATCCGCCAGGCGGAACAGCGACTCGCCTCCGCCAACGTCTTCCTCTGGGCCGACGAATCTCCCGACCGCCTGCGCCGCGTCCGCGCGGGAGAGATCGTCGTCTCGCCCTACCTTAAGAAGCCCGAAACCAGCGTCCCCAACGGCCTCATCCACGATTGGGTAGGCAGTGTCTTCATCCCCGGCGCAACTCTCGACCGGACCCTCGCCATGGTCCAGGAATACAACCACCACAAAGACATCTATAAACCGGAGGTCCTGGATTCCCGCATCCTCGCGCACCACGACAACTTCTTCCACATCTACATGCGACTGCTCAAGAAGAAGGTGATCACCGTGGTGCTCGACACGGAGCACGACGTGACCTACACGAAAATCGACGCCGCCCGATGGCGTAGCGTGTCGAAAACCACCAAAATCGCCGAGGTCGAGAATCCCGGCAAGGCCGATGAGCGTGAAAAACCGCCCGACACAGGCGAGGGATTCCTCTGGCGTTTGAACAGCTACTGGCGCTTCGCCGAGCGCGACGGCGGAGTCTGGGTCGAGTGCGAGGCCATTTCGCTGACGCGCGATATCCCCACGGGCCTCGGCTGGCTGATCGAGCCGATCATCCGCAATCTGCCCAGGGAGAGCCTGGAGAATACGCTACGCGCGACCCGCAAGGTCCTGGTGCAATAGCACCCAGTCGGCAACATCCTCCATGCGGTCGAACATCCGGTCGGGGCGCGGATCCGCCAGGGTTTCCGGCTGAAAGCCGTAGGTCACGCCGCACGACCGCACGCCCGCGTTCACCGCGGTCTGGATATCTACGCTGCTATCGCCGATCATCAGCGTGCGCTCCGCGATGACTCCGGCTTCCCGCATCAGCGTGTCCACTCCGATCGGGTGCGGCTTCTTGAAGTCGAAGCTGTTGCCGCCGTAGACGCGGAAGAAGTGCGCGCCGACCCCCAAACCGTCCAGGATCGCCTTGCTGATCCGCACCGGCTTGTTGGTCAGCACCGCCATCTGCTTGCCGGCGTCGCGCAGCCGGTCGAGCGATTCGCGGACCCCTGGGTACAAGGTTGTGTAGTCCAGATAATGCTCGCGGTAATATTCGAGGAAGAATTCCAGCGCTTCCTCCACCTGTTGCTCGCTGGCATCGGGGCCGAGCGCGCGGCGGATCAGAACCGGGGCTCCGTTGCCTACGTACGAATAGACGCGCTCGTGCTCGAGCGAATCGAGGCCCATATGTGAGCGCGTCGCGTTCACCGCGTGCGCCAGGTCCAGTTTGGAATCGATCAGCGTCCCATCCAGGTCGAAGATGAGCAGGTCCATGTCTTATGCGAAGCTGGCCTTCTTCTTCAGCGTGTTGGCGGCGCGCGACATGGGTTTCCGGCGGGCCTTCGGACGTGCGGTGGCCAGGCCGTATTCCACCATCTTGCGCTGCAAGGTATTGCGATGAATCTCCAGGGCGCGCGCGGCGGCGCACTGGTTGCCCCGATGGCGCGCCAGGGCGCCCTCTATCATGCTTTTTTCCAGGATCCCGGTGGCCTCTACCAGAGAGATCTGTCCGTTCAGCAGGTGATCGATCAGCCCATCAAATCTGTCTTTCATTTTTTTTCTTCTCTCCGTTCGGCGAGCTGTGAATACCTTTTTCGACTTCGCTCCAGGCTTGTTTCACCTGGCCGTAGGTTTTGCGAAATGCTTCCTTGAGATCGTGGGGAGCCATCGACGCGAACACGTGTGCCGCCCCGGCGACGTAAGGCGCCATGCGTGAATCCACGATCGCGCGCGGCGGCTGATCCGTCCGCGAGAAGGCCATGGCTCCCATGACGATGGCGATCGCGATCAGCGCGGCGCGCAGCAGGCCGAAACCCGCACCCAGCACGTGATCGAAAAACGAGAGTCCGGTAACCTTCAGGAACCGGTGAACCACCATGCTGACCGCGCCGCCCACCAGCAGCACGCCGGCGAAAATCACGGTGAACCCGGCCGCCCCGGCCAGCGCGGGCGAACTCAGGTAGGGTGCGAACCACGCCGCCGGGATTCCGTAGAACCAGAGCCCCAGCAACAGCGCCAGGATGCCGCTCACCAGCCCGATCACCTGGCGCGACAGGCCGCGGCGAAAGCCGCTGACCATGCACACCACGACTAGGAGCCCCAATACGACGTCCAGCCAGTTCATAGCGCGCGGCCGGTCAGGATGCGGTAGGCTTCGCGGTATTTTTCGCCGGTCTTGGCGGCGACGTCATCGGGCAGCCCGGGAGCGGGCGGCTGCTTATTCCAGCGGATGGACTCCAGGTAATCGCGGACGAACTGCTTGTCGAAGCTGAATTGCGCGCCGCCGGGCTTGTAAGTCTCGGCGGGCCAGAAGCGCGACGAATCGGGGGTCAGGACCTCATCCCCGAGCACAAGCTGGTCGTCCGCGAACCCGAACTCGAACTTGGTATCGGCGATGATGATACCCCTGGTCTCGGCGTAGCGCGCCGCGCGCGTGTAGATGTCCAGGGTGAGATCGCGCAGCCGCCGCGCCAGGTCGTCGCCGATCAGCGAAGCTACTTGCTCGAAACTGACGTTTTCATCGTGGCCGGTCTGCGCCTTGGTGGCGGGCGTGAAGACCGGTTCGGGCAGTTTGTCGCTCTCGCGCAGTCCGGCGGGCAGGCGGATCCCGCACACCGTGCCCTGTTCGCGGTACTCCTTCCAGCCGGAGCCGGAGATGTAGCCGCGCGCCACGCATTCGATCTCGATCATCTTGGCGCGCTTGACCAGCATCGAGCGCCCTTCGAGCTGATCGCGGAAGTTGAGCATCGGCGCGGGATACTCATCCACGTTCGCCGTGAGGAAATGTGTCGGGGTCACGTCGCGCAGGAAGTCGAACCAGAAGATGGAGAGCTGGGTGAGAACGCGCCCCTTGTCGGGAATGCCGGTGGCCAGGATGTAATCGAAAGCCGAAATGCGGTCGGTGGCGATGATCAGCAGCCGGTCGTCGACGCTGTAGACGTCGCGGACCTTGCCCCTCGCGTGCCGCGGCACACCGTCCAGGTGAGTGTCGAGAAGAACTGGGTTTTCTGTGGAGTTCACGATTGCCTTCGCGCTGTCAATCGGGGGAGTTAATCCAAATGATACCCCGATTGCCGCCGAAGTCAATTCACGAAATCGGTGGGAAATGTTTTCGGACCGTCAAATCCTGATGCCGAAGCGCTCGCGAAGCTCGCGCGTGCCTTCTTTTGTGGCGAAGAACTGTTTGCCCCGTTGCACGACCCAGCCCTGACATGTGCACCAGGCGATGAAGCCGGCGCCGGCCGCGAGAGGATTGATTGCAGTCATGCCCGCCAACGCCCGCTGTTCCCCGAGGGTAAGGTGGGTTCGATGCCACTCCTCGTCCTCCTCCTTCGTGACTCCGAGTCTTTTCATCAGAACATCGTGCTTTTTCGGATTGAGGGAAGGAGCTTGTTTGTGAAACCGTTCATGTTCCTCTTTCGTGAGCGTCATGCCCATGTGATGGATTCTCTTGCCCATAACCGGGACTCCTTGTTCCCACCAGCAGGTTAGGGCCATAGGCGAAGCGAGTCAATCGTCGGAGCCAGGTTTTTTGATCGGCGCCGAAGGATTTTTCGGATTGCCTACTGCTTCTTGGCGGAGGTGTCGGTCTTCGAGTCCGTCTTGGTTTCCACTTTGGGCGCTTCGACCCTCGGTGCGGGCGGCGCCGGTCGGGGCGCTTCGACACGCGGAGCCGGCGGTGCAGAGGGTGCCGGCCGCGGTGTTTCAGCCCTGGCAGGCGGAGGCGTCGGGTTCGGTCCCGGCGCTTCGGTCCTCGCCGGCGGAGCCGTGGGCGCAGGCGCCCTCGCGGGCTCGGAATCCGATTTCACCTGCCGCGGCGGACCCAGCTTGGTGTGTTCCACCGGCGCGGGCCTCGGACCGTCATTCGGCCTGGTCTCGGCCGGCGGCTTGACGACGCGCGGCAGCGATTGGCCCGACGTGGCGGGTGGCGGCGATGCCGGCGGAGTTTGCGCCGGCTTCGGATTCGTCGGGTTGCCCTGATTCGGATTGCGCCGCGAATAATCGGGATGGTCCGGCGGATTCAGTACCACGATGCCCGTGTACACCGGGACCGGATAGGTGGTCTGCATCGGCGGTCCTGGTGGTCCCGGGTCGGGCGGATAGGCCGGTGGGGCGCCCGCGGAGGGCGGCGCGGCGTCCACCGGCGGCGACGTTTCTTGTGTCGGTGGAACAGGACTTGTGTCCTGAAAAGTGGTGCCCGGCAGCACGGGCGTGAAATGCGTCGAGCCCACGCGTAACGGCGGCCGCGCGGCTTCCAGCCGCTCACTCACAAACGCCGGAGAGGGAAGCGCGACACGAAAAACGGAGACCGCGAGCGGGTCCGCCGGGCGGCCCGTGAAGCCTGCGGGATCGATGACCTGCGCTTCCGGCGGGAATGCCGCCCAAGTCGTGTTCGCGGCCAGATACTGCTGCGGAGCGCCGGTCCCCGTCCACCGTTCGCCGGGAGCCAGCGGACCCCAGCCCGCTATGCGCAGACCGTACAACCAATAAACGTCACCCGGCTTGAACACGCCCGTGGAAGCCGGCGACCAGACCCAGCCGAGATCGCCTTTGCGCGTCCAGCGGCCGAAGTGATACGGCAGCCAGCCCCACGCGTCCGCGCTCACCCAGGTATAGCCGAGGCCGTCGTACCAGCGCCAGTGTCCGTTCTGGAACGGCAGCCAGCCATCGGGAATACGCGGCTTCCACACCGCGCCGATATCGGTTTGCAGCCACTCGCCCGCGGCATCCAGGTCTGCCACGCCAAAGTGCTGCGCCACGTGGCTCTGGCTGGGCGGCGCGGCCAGCACCTTGTCGCGCTCTTCGCTCCAGTGATCCAGGTCCATTGCAGGAATTTCGCGGTCCAGCGTAAAGCGGGCGGCGTTGGCCGGCTCGACGCGGACGGTCTGTCCTTCGACCAGGTCGATCTCCGCCGCGGGGCAAGAAAGACGAACTACGCCTTCGATGACCGAAATCCGGCTCTCCCCGGCCGCCGCCTCGATCCGAACCCGCGCGCCGCGGACCAGCGTCACCTGGGCACCGGGCAAGACCAGCAGCGACGTATCCCGGCCGAGCGGCTCGCCGGTGAAGTAAGCCACGCCGCGATCCAGCGAGAGCACCGTGAGGCGCTGCCCGCTCGAAAGCAGGGAGTAATCGGAGATTTCCATCTGGGACTCGGGTCCCAGCCGCCAGGCGCTGCCCTCGTCGAGCTCGATTTCGAGACGCGACGATGCAGCCGTGCGCAGCCAGGCCCCTTCCCGTAACGTCAGATTGCGTTCAGCGGAAGACCACGGATCGGCGGGGTGGAGTTGGACGTCTACGGTCCCGTCGAATTCGCCCAAGCGGGCGTAACGGGGCTGGCCCGCAAAAAGCGCGGCGGGCAACAGCAGGAACAGCAAGCGTTTCATTCGGGAACTCCCCGTACCAGGTTTTCGGCCGGCTTCCCATTCCCGTCCGAACCAGTAACCGGCGGGCAGGGGACCCGTAAGTACCCCGGCCTGCGCCTTCACTTTCCAGCAAAATAGTGACGCAATGAGTGTATCAAGCGTTGCAGGAAAAAAGGGAACTTTTTGGGCGGTCAGCTCTCAGCCATCAGCTCTCAGCCATCAGCCCTGAGCAGCCGAGGGCCCGTTGCTGAAAGCTGAAAGCTATAAGCTATTAGCTGTAATGACCGACCCGGCGCTCCTCGCCCACATCTCGCGCCTGCCGCATGCCCGGGCCAACTTCAAACAACTGGTCCGGGAGTTCGGCGCCAAAGGATCCGGCCGCGTCGAGCTCGAAACCGCTCTCGCGCGCCTGGCGGCTCGCGGCGACCTCATCGAACTGCGCGGCGGGCAGTACGTGGTCACCGCGCGCAGCCGGGAGTTCGCGGTCGGGCGTCTGAGCCTGCACCGCGACGGCTACGGATTCCTCATCTCCGAGCGGCCCCTCGAGGGCATCCAGGGCGACATCTTCCTTCCGCCGGAAGAAGCGCAGAAGGCCATGCAAGGCGATCGCGTGATCGTCCGCATCGCGCGCATCGAGGCCGATGGGCGCGCCGACGGCCACGTCGTCAAGGTGCTGAAACGCGCGCACCCGACCGTGGTCGGCGAGTTCCACATTGGAAAGCGCGGCTGCTACGTCAAGCCGCACGACGAGCGCATTCAGCAATGGATCGATCTTCCGGAGGGTATGCAGATTCCGGAAGCCGCGCAGTCCCTGGACCGAATCGGCGTCGCTGCCCGTACCGTGTCCTCGGTCGAAGAGCTCGACGGCATGGTGGTCAATGTCGAAATGCTGGATTACGGCGAGCGCGGAGAATCCCCGGCCGGGCGCGTGATCGAGATCCTGGGCCATCCCGACGATTTCGGCGTCGATGTCGAGATCGTCATCCGCAAGCACCACCTGCCGCACCAGTTTCCGTCCGAGGTCGTCGAGCAGGCACAGGACATCCCGCAGGTGGTGGATGCGCGCCGTCGGCGCGACTTCCGTGCCATCGACATCGTCACCATCGACGGCGAGACCGCGCGCGATTTCGACGACGCCGTCTGGGTGGACCGGCTGCCGAACGGCAACTACGCGCTCCAGGTGCACATCGCCGACGTCAGCCACTACGTGCGCCCGGGCACGCCCATCGATATCGAGGCCAGGCTGCGCGGCACCAGCGTGTACTTCCCGGATCGCGCCGTGCCGATGCTGCCGTTCGAGCTCTCGACCAACCTGTGCTCGCTGGTGCCGCACGCCGACCGGCTGGTGCTCTCCGCGCTGCTGGAGATCGATCATCAGGGCGAGGTGGTGGGCCAGGAATTCTGCGAGGGCGTGATCCGTAGCGCCGAGCGCATGACATACACCAGCGTGCATCTTCTGCTGGAGGGTGATCCCGTCCTGCAGGACCGCTATCGCCCCCTGGTCGAGCGATTCGAACTGATGCGCGAACTCGCCCTGGTGCTGAATAAGAAGCGGGTGCGGCGCGGATCGATCGATTTCGACCTGCCCGAGCCGCTGATCGAGTTCGATGAATGGGGCGCGATGGTCGGCGTGACTCGCGCCCCGCGCAACATTGCGCACCGGCTCATCGAGGAATTCATGCTGGCCGCCAACGAAGCCGTCGCGGCCCACCTGGAAAATGCCGGCGTCGAAGCCATCTACCGCATTCACGAGAAGCCCGACCCCAAACGTGTCATGGAATTCGAAGAGGTGGCGGCGCACTTCGGCGTGTCGCTGGGGATCGGCGCGATTCCGGTGAAACGCTTCGGCATCACCGACAAGCGCCGCGACGGCACCAGGAAACGCAGCGAAGTGGTGCTGGCCGACGCCGGCATGGGCATCACCTCGCGCCACTATCAGAAGCTGGTGGCGAAGATCGAAGGCAAGCCCGAAGAGCGCATCCTCAGCTACCTGATGCTGCGTTCGCTGCGCCAGGCGCGGTATAGCACCCGGAACGAGGGCCACTTTGCGCTTGCGGCCAAGACGTACACGCATTTCACCTCACCCATCCGCCGCTATCCCGACCTGGTGGTCCACCGCCTGCTTCGCGGGCTCCTTGTAGGACAGGCTTCAGCCTGTCCGGGTTTGGACGCCATCGCCGACGAGTGCTCCCAATCCGAGCGCCGCGCCGCCGAAGCCGAGCGCGAGCTGGTCGAGTGGAAAAAGACCAGGTTCATGATCGAGCGCGTAGGCGACGTGTTCGACGCTCTGGTCATCTCGACGACCAAATACGGATTGTTCGTCGAGTTGGCCGACCTGTTCATCGAAGGCCTGGTGCCTGTCGACACCCTGCCCGGCGACGAGTACACTTATCACGAGAACGTGCGGAAAGTGGTGGGCAAGCGCACACGGCGCGAGTTCGCCATCGGCGACCGCGTGCGCGTGACGCTGGACCGCGTGGATGCGGCCGAACGCAAGCTGCAGTTCTCGATTTACGAAGATGAGCCCAGACGACCTGTTGGCCATTCCCGGCGGCGAGTATCTCATGGGTCAGGACGACGGCCGCGATGACGAGCGTCCGGCGCACCGCGTCCGCGTGGCGCCGTTCCGCCTCTGCCGGCACCAGGTGACTAACGCCGATTACGACGCCTTCCGCAAGGCCACCTCGCGCGAGAAATCCGAGTATCGCGACCGCGCCGAGTTCCGCGATCCGCTGCAGCCGGCGGTGGCCGTGAACTGGTTCGATGCCGTGGCCTACTGTCATTGGCTGGGCGCGCAGATCGGAATGCACGTGCGCCTGCCGACCGAGGCCGAGTGGGAGTTCGCCGCGCGCGGTGGCTGCGAAGCGCGGCTGTACCCCTGGGGCGACGCGCTGCCCGAGATCCCGCCAGACCGTTGGAAGCACGCCCCCGAGCCGGTGATGCGCGGCGCGCCGAACGGTTACGGCCTCTTCGACATGTGCCAGAACGTTCACGAATGGTGCAGCGACTGGTACGACCCCGGCTACTATGCCGTCTCGCCGGCGGAGAACCCGCACGGACCGGAGCGCGGCAAGCGCCGTTCGTCGCGCGGGGGTGCCTGGCGGCATCACATCAAGGTGGCCCGCTGCGCGGCGCGCAGCAGCATTCCACCGGAGTTCCGCTACGCCGACTACGGCTTCCGCGTAGCCGCGTCGTAAACGCACTACAATATTCGTTTACCTATGAGAGTCGGCATGATCGGCACGGGCGCGATCTCGCACAAGCACGCCCAGGCCTACAGAAACATCGGGTTCCAGATCACCGTGTGCACGGACATCTTCGAGGCCGGCGGGCGCAGGTTCGCCGATCAGCACGGGTGCGAGTTCGTTCGCACCTACGAGGAGGTGTGCCGCCACCCCAACGTGGACTACGTCGACGTCTGCACGTTCCCGGACTTCCGGCTTCAGCCCATCGAGATCTGCGCGCAGACCAGGAAACACGTGCAGGTGCAGAAGCCGATCTCGACCGATCTGGCCACGGCGCGCAAAATGATCGAGACCGCGGAAAAAGGTGGAATTCTGTTGCACGTGGTCAGCCAGCATCGTTTCGACGATGCCAGCCTGTTTCTGTCGAAGGCTCTGGCTGCCGGACGCCTGGGCAAGCTCCTGCAGGCCGATTGCTACGTCAAGTGGTACCGCTCGCCGGAATACTACTCGCGGCCCATCAAGGGCAGTTGGCAGACGGAAGGCGGGGGCGCGCTGATCAACCAGGCGATTCACGGCATCGATATCGTGCGCTGGCTCGCCGGTCCGGTGAAGGAGGTGTGTGGCGTCTGGCAACTGGGCGCGCTGCACAAGATCGAAAGCGAGGACGTGGTCAACGCGGTGATGAAGTTCGCTAGCGGCGCCACGGGCGCGATCCAGGCCTCGACCGCTTTCTGGCCCGGCTACACCGAGCGCACCGAGTTCCACGGCACCAAGGGCACCGCGATCATTTCCGGCGACAAGCTGACCACCTGGGACGTGCGCGACGATTCCGGTGAGCCCGCGCCCGTGGCCAAGGACGTGTCCAGCGGCGCCAGCGATCCGATGGCGATCTCGCTCGAGCCTTTCGAGCGCCAGTTCCGCGATTTCGGCGAGGCGATCACCAAGGGCCGCAAGCCGCTGGTGTCGGGCGAGGAAGGCTACCAGGCGCTGGAGATCGTGGACGCGGTGTATCGCTCGTGCCGGTCAGGACAGAAGGTCTTAGTAGGGTAGGCCTCCCGGCCTGCCCTTTCTCCTAATTACCATCCAGATACGCCAGCAGCGTGGCCGCCACCCGGTACGCCGCGTAGTATTCGTCCGCGTCGATCGCGCTCACCTGGTCGCGCGGCGAATGCAGGATGGACAACGTCTCTTGCGTGATCCGGACGCCTCACTCGTCCAGCAGGCCTTCCACCTGCTCCGGCATCGGCCCCACCATGTCGCGGACTTTTTCGAACAGGTCCTCGTAGAGCTGCGCGTAAGCTTCGGCGGCAGGCTGCGGCTCCGGCGCCGCTTTTCGCGCCTGCGCAAACGTGCGGCGCATGTGCCGGACGGCCACCAGCAGCAGCTTCAATTCGTCCTGGTTGAATCCGAACGTCTTCTCCATAAAACTCCCGCCAGTATCCAAATCGCGCCTCCGCTGAACGCCAGCATGCTCGCCGCGCGTGCCCACCGGCCTTCTGCGCCTCCATCGTAGCGGAGTTCCACGGTGCACGGACCGCTGCACCGCGGCTCGATCGCCAACTGCCCCAGTTTATCGCCCCACACCCGAACGGGATTGCCGCCGGCCGCCGCCTTCCATCCTTTGTCCCAACTGATCTGTACGCTCAGGATCTGATCGGGCGTGAGGCTGGCGGAGATGGCCGCGGCGCTGGGGGCGCGCCAGCGGAAATCCGCCGGAGGATATGCCGGGTTTTCGAGCGCCGCCAGGTACCCCACGATCGCCTTCGACTCGTAGGCCGCCGGTTCGATTTGCACCAGGTCTTCCGCGCGCATCACGTGCGCCAGCGAGCGCGTGCGGCGCGGCACATCGTAGATGGCGTCGCCGCCATCGCGCCAGAGCTCGGTCAACCCGTCGAGCTTCTCCGGATGCTTGATCGGATGATAGACCTCCGCGCTCTTTTCTCCGCCGCCGATCATGGCGTCGCAGCCGTAAGCGCGCAGCCATTCGAGCGCGAGCTGCTGTTTCTCCCCTGCATAAATCTGGTAGATCACGTGCGGCAGCATGGGGTTGACGATGCCGTTGTCGAAGCCCCCGGTGAGCTGCGGCGCGTCGCTGAAGGCGTTCAGCCAGAAGCCGATCGTGCCCGGCGCGAAGACGCGCGATCCCGGAAGGTGTGCATCCAGCCACCTGGCGGTCTTGTACTCGATGGTGGTGTGGATGTCGATCGCCTGCTCCTCCTCGCGCGCCCAGTGGCGCTGATGAATGAGAATCGGGACGCAGGCCACCAGCGCGAGCGCGGCTGCCGCCATCGCCGCGCGGCGCGGCAGCCTCTCCACGAACGGCCACGCCGCGAAGGCGGCCGCCAACCAGAACGCCATGTCCATCTCGAGGTGGTAGCGCTCGGGCTGCGGCACCAGCGAAAGCCCGAACCAGTAGCGTCCCAGGGCAGACGCTGCTGTGATGAACACAAACAGCCCGCCGAATCGCACGTGGCGCGGCGCCCGCCGGGAGAGCAGCCACGCCAATGCCAGAAACGCTGCCGCAACAGCTCCGACGAACGCCTTCTGCGCGGCGTCCGACGTGAAGCCGTGTGCCACGCGCGGCGCGTTGGCACGGATCACTGCGATGGTCGAGGGCGACAGCCACTGCGCCACCATCGCGTACGCATACAGCCCGAGCCCGCCTGCGGATGCCCACGATCGCGCCGGCACCAGCCCCGAGCATAGGTATGCCGCGATCCCCATGGCCAGCGCCATCCCGCCCAGCCAGTTGCACATCGGCACGGCGGCGATGGCCAGGGCGGCGCCCGCCCAATACCACGGCCTGCGCTTTTCCATGGCCACGTGCAGCATCCCGATGGCCAGCGGCAGAAGGCACATGGACGCGATGTGCGGTCCTTCGCCGTACACCACGAGCGTGTCCAATCGCCGCGCCGCGAAATACCCGCCGGCATCGGCCCGCACCTCTTTCACCAGAAAACACGTCGGAGAGAGCAGCGAGTATCCGAGACCCGCGGCGAAGGCGCATGCGCGGCTTCCGCACAGCCGCCACGCCATCCAGAACAGCGTCGCGGGCCCGAGCGAATACAGCGCCGCGCTCACGAAATGGTGCGCCAGCCCGGGCGAGACGCCGGTCAGCGTGATCGCCAGCCCGCACAGCCAGTGCAATAGCGGCGGGTAGGTATCGGGGTAGGGAATCCCGCCGTACCAAAGCGGGAACCACCCCATGTCGTTCCAGTGGCGGGAGACGTAGCGCGCCAGTCCGATGTAAGCGGCTTCGATCGAGCCCATGTGGCGCGTGTAGTCCGTGTGGAACAGGCGCAGCGTGATCCAGGCGTTGAGCGCGAAGAGCAGCGCCCCGCATCCCAGGGTCTTGGCGTGCTCGCGCATCAGCCGCCGACCCCGGGCTCGAGCCGGTAGAACCGCGCTGCCGTCCCGCCCAGGAGCTGTTCGCGGGTCTCCAGGGTCTGCGGCCCGATGGCCTGTGTGAAGGCGGCGAGCGCTTCCTTCCAGGTGCCCACCGGCAGGTAGCTGGGCCAGTCGCTGCCGTACATCAGGCGCTCGGCTCCGAATACGCGCAGTGCGTGACGCGCGTACGGCTGAAAGTCCGCCGCCTTCCACTGCATGGGACAGCCGGTGATCAGGCCGCTGAGCTTGCCGTGTACATTAGGCGATTGGGCCGCGGTCTCCAGCGCTCGCGCCCATCGGTCGAACGGCATCGGCGCCAGCGGCCGGCAGCCCAGGTGGTCGATCACCATCCGCAAGCCGCCGTAGCGTTCCGCGATCCGCGCTGCGCGTGTGAGATCCGGAGCCAGGTCCAGCGTGAGGCCGCGCCGCTCGATTTCCGCCAGTCCTTCGGGCAATTCACCAACGCAAGAATAACAGACGCCGCGAAACTTCGGATGCCTCTGGTATTCGTCCAGTATGCGGCCCAAGCCCGGATCCGCCAGGTCGGCCCAGCCGATCACGCCGCGGATGAACTCGTGCTCCGCGGCCTGTTCCAGCAGCCAGCGCGTGTCCTCCCCGGTTTCGAGTTTTGTCACCACCACCGACCCATCGAAGCGGTTGCGCTTCAGAATGGGGCCCAGGAGGGAGGGCAGAAGCTCACGCGTGAAGTGCTGGTGGGAATCGATTCGCAAGTCGGCCGGGATCCGGTGCTAGAAAATGAAAGCCAGCCCGCCGCGGAAGCTGCGGGGAGTCTCGACCAGAATGAGTTGCTGCCCGCCCGGAGCTCCCAGGGAGAGGTACCCCTGAGCCAGCAGGTTGCGCATGTCGGCGGTGGCCTCCATGCGCCACGGCAATTGGCCGAGAACCGGAATCGGCTGGCGCACGTACACGTTCAAGCCCGGCACCTGGGTGATGTCCTGCGTGCTGTAGAGGTGTCCCGGCATCACCGCCCGTGGATTGTCGGTCCACTGGTAGCTGGCGATCATGTGCGTGCCGGTATGCGGCGCGGTCGCGGTCAGGCGCGCGGTAGCCGCCCGCTGGCGGCTGGAGCGAATGATGGCGCGCAGTTCATCCGGGTTGTTGGTGACCACCTCGCCGCTGGACGCCGTGAGCGCGCCCATCGAACCGTACATGACCGTGGCTGCCACATGTTCGCCGACGTCTTGGGTTACAGCGGCCGTGTAGCCGTTGCTGTGATAATCGCCCGCGTTGAACACCGAGGAGCCGGTGAAGAGATCCGGCAGGATGTCGCCGCCGGCGTACATTCCCGCCGGCGCCACGATCGACAGCGCCGCATTGGTCACGCTCTCATGGTAAGCGGAGAGCGAGTACGTGCGCGAGCCCAACTTGCGGGAGTAGGTTATCTCGTAGTTCTGGCCCTGCTGGATGTGCGGCCGGCCATCGCGCAGGCTGATGCGGGGGAAGAAGCCCAGGGTGCTCAGCGACTCCTGCAGGTCGGCTGCTCGCCGCCCGGTGCCCGCGAGATCGGGCCGGGCGTCGCCCGAAGTATATGCGATCTCGAGCTGCCCCAAGTCTCCCAGCGAATACGCAAGCCGCGCATAAGGGCTGCCGTAGGTCAAGTGGTCGAGGAAGGTAATCGCGTTCAGAGTGAAGCCGTACTGTAGGGTCAAATCGTCGGAAAGCTGCGCGTGATCGTCGTAGCTTGCCGACGTCGACCGCAACATCGGCAACGCCGCGTCGTTCCCGCCGGCGGCCGATCCGAATCTCCCGGGCAGGAAGAGCTGGCGCATGGTCACCGAAACTTCGGGAGTACCCACCCCGATACTCCGGCTGTAGCTGGTGCGGACGGCTGCCGAGGGCACGCCGGTCTGCGATCCGTAGCCCAGGTTCCCGCTGACCTTGAGCATGTTGTTGCCGTACACCGAGGTCGCCAGCGCGAACGCCGTCCCCAGATCGGCCTCATTGCCGGCCCCCGAAACCACACCACCGTCACCGGCTGAGACGCGCAGCACGCCGCGCGTGCCTGAGAAGACTGCCGTGCGCTTCTCGCCGCCCGAATTGTCCTTCGCCAGGGCGTCCCCGGTGAAGCGCAGCACCGGCCGCGTAGGCGACGAGCTGCGCAGCACCCACTTCCAGTCGTCGCTCATCATGCCGCCGTTCTCGATGGGCGGGTACGCGAACTGGATGGTGCTGAACAGAGTGCTCAGGTTTACGTTCAGCACGCTACGCATCCCGGGCTGCACCAGGATGTTGTTGCGCAGCGCCGGCACGAAGGAAGCGAACGTGATTTTGAGCGAATAAGAGTCCGGCAGCAGGCCGAGGAACTTGAAAACACCGTCGCTATCGGTGAGGACTTTGGCGAACTGGCGCCCCTGCCGGTTCGAGAGGAGGACCGTCGCGCCCATCTGCGCGACTCCGCTGGCCGTGACCCGGCCTGTGATGGCGCCGGAAAGCTTGACCGCGTCGGCCGCGCCCGCCGGTTCGGGGATCGCAAGGGACACCGCCCCCGCCAATACCAAGCCGACCACCGACTTTTGCGTCCATACACGCAGCATCAGCCGACGCTCATTCCGGGCGGGCGAAACGCCCGCTGTCCACTAGGTTACCGTAAATTGGGCGGATGGGGTGAGTACCTGGTTTCGATTTTTGTCCGTAATTTTCACGCGTAACGTATATTGCCCCGGGGCCAGGGTGTTCAGCGGCAAAAGCTTTTCGATGGTCACCTGGTTCACCGAGGCACCCGGTATCTTCGCCACATCTTCGCTTACTTCAAAAATCTTCTCGTTGGTGCCGTTTTTGACCACCTCGTAGGTCACCTCGCCGGTCGGCATGTGACTGTCTCCATCGGAGCCGAAGTTATAGATCTTGAAGTAGATCCCCATCTTCTCCTCGCGCTTGAAGACGTCATCCACGCGCGGCCGCACCTTCGAGGTCCCGATCACGAACTGGCCCATCCCGATACTCTTCGTGGGCACATGCTCGATCAGATCCGCCAGCACGATGTTGCTGGCTGTCAGTTTCTCCGCGTCCATGCGCGGCACGTTGAGCGCTACTTCGTACGTCGCCAGGTTTCCGCCGACTACGTCCTTGGCCACCACGTTCAGCCGGTACGTGCCCGGCGCCAGCGGCACGCTCTTGTTGTAAATCGACTTGCGCTGCGAAATCTGCTGCAGGTACTCCTGCGGCGAATCCACCGTGACCGTATCCTCGAACGTGGTCACGATGCGCCGCGTCATGGTGCTCACCTTGCCAAAGATGTTCACCACCGCCTTCTGCACGCCTTCCTTGTTCTGGAACTGCAGGTCCTTGTTCTCGAACTGAAGGGTAACGAACGTGAGCACGCTGGCGTCGGTGAGCGGGAAGAAGTCCGCGCGCACCTTCATGGGCAGGATGCTGTAGCTGATTCGCGAACTCACCGCGGCTTCCAGGTCCTTGAACTTCACCGCCGGCGGGCGCTGCAGCTTGGCGAACTGCTCCAGGCGGTTGAACTCGTTCATGCTCTCGGATTCGGCGCCGAACGGAACGCCCAGGTGCGTGCCGTCGGTGCGGTTGAAACGATCCGTCTTGCTGGAAAGGCCCAGTTGCTCCATCATGGTGAGGCCCGCGCCCGGCACGTACAGCAGCGCGTCCTTCTCCGACGGGTCCATGGTCATGTGGTACTCGCCGGACATCGTCGGGTCCACGAACTCGATAATGATGTTGGTGCCGATTCCCTCGATATACCGGTAGCGCCACTGCTCGAAGGGGAACGTCGAGGTGGTGCCGCCGCCCTCCTCCGGAGGCCGCTCGTAGCTGCCGCCCGAGGGATGCGATTCCTTCTCGTCGGGCGGTCCGTAGGTGATGTAGATGCGGCCGCGGTCGGTCTTCCATCCCGGGATGCCGGACGCGAAATTCTCGTTGGCGTACGCGATGCGCCGGTAGTGCTCTTCCTTGAATTCGTTTTCCACCGTGTCGGGTGTCGGGTCGCGGCGCAGCCAAAAGTTCTCGATGAAGTTCTCGCGCTCGTCGTCGGTCTGGAGGCGCTTGAACGCCGCACGCTCTTCGTCGGTGATGATGTAGGCGACGTCTTCGTTGAGCCACTTGCGGTAAGGCGTTTCGAGCTCTTTGCGCAGCTTCTCTTCCTTCCGCTTGCGCTCTTTCTCCGTCATGGGCTTGGCCACGGTTTCGCGCTGGGCGGAGGCGGTTTTCTTCTTGTCGTCCTTTTTCTTGGTGTTGTCATCCTGTTGCGGCGCGGCGAAAATACCGATACCCAGCAGGATCGACAAGGAGAGGCAGGAGATCGACCGGCGTGTCGCGTTCATACGGATCACCGCTTCCTCGGGACAGAGCTGTTCACTTAACTGCCAATTATTTTAATTCGAATGACTTGGAGTGGTCAATCCGTGAATTCCGAGATACAGTGTGCCCGCTCGGCAGAGGACTGGGCTTCGGGAAGCATCTCGCGCACGAAGATGGCTTCCGCGCGGCCCTCGAGCGAAACAGAATCTTCGTGCGAAAGCATCTGGCGGAGGCGTAGTCGGTTCCGTCCGGATGCAACGGATTCTGTCCCATCTTGTCGATCAGGTCTCCGTCGATCAACTCCCATCGCTGGCCCGCGAACATACCGGCTGCCAGCATCCGTTCGACTTCCTGGCGCGTGAACGCTTGCGCGGGAGTGCTTCCGCAGCTTGAAATGGAGATTGGAGCGCGGCAGACATTCGAGTTTCTCCTCGTCCTGTTATCGCCCGAACCCCCTACGCCCTGCCAGACCCCTTGCGCAGCGCCTGCTTCACCTTGCGCGTCAGCGTCGTCGCCGTGTACGGCTTCTGTAGAAATCCCGCGATGCCGCGGTCCGCGTAATGCTTCAGAGCCTCGTTCTCGCTGAAACCACTGGTGAGCAGCACCGGAATGTCGCCGCGGATCCGCTTCAACGCCTGCAAGGTCTCATCGCCGTTCAGCACCGGCATGGTGAGGTCCAGTAGGACCGCGTGGAATTCGTGGCCTCTCGCGGTGAAGATCTCGAGGGCGCTCTCGCCGTCCGGCGCGGTTTCCACCGAGTACCCCGCGCGCTCGAGCGTGAATCGCGCCATGTTGCGCACCAGCTCCTCGTCGTCCACCACCAGGATGGAGCCGTATCCGCGCACGACCGCCTGCTGCTCGACGGCTTCCGCGAGTTCCAGACCCTCGCAGGCCGGCAGCACTACCGTGAACGTACTGCCGCGCCCGGGCGCGCTCTCGACATCGATCGAACCGCGGTGCGCGCGGATGATGCCCAGCACCGCCGCCAGCCCGAGCCCCCGCCCCGTGAATTTGGTGCTGAAGAACGGATCGAAGATCCGCGCCCTGGTGGCCTCGTCCATCCCGCAGCCCGTGTCCTTGACCTGGATGACGACTTGCATCTCCGAGTCCGCCTCCCGCCGCCCGGTGGTGATGGCGACGCTTCCCGCAGACTGGCCCACCGCCTCCGCGGCGTTGACTGACAGGTTGAGAATCATCTGCTGTATCTGTGCCGGGTCTGCATCCACCATCGGCAGGCTCGGATCCAGGTGCAGGTCCAGCCGAACGCCTGGCGCCAGCGAGGCGCGAATCAGCGGCAGGATCTCCGAGATCTGCCGCGAAAGATCGAGGCGCTGCGACACGAAGCGTCCCTTACCCGCGTAGGCCAGCATCTGCCGCACCAGCACCGCGGCACGCTCGCCCGCGTCGATGATCTCCTGCACGCGGCCGCGGGCGGCATGGTTCTCCGGGACTTCCTCCAGCACCAGGCTGGCGTTGCCCAAGACGCCGGTGAGCAGATTGTTGAAATCGTGCGCCAGCCCGCCGGCCAGCACTCCCAGGCTCTCCAGTTTCTGGGCCTGGTGCATCTGTGCTTCCAGTTTCCTTTGCTCGCTGATGTCGCGCGCCACGTGCGAGACGCCGACTACCTTGCCCTGGGCGTCGCGGATGGGCGAAATGGTCAGCGAGACGTCGATCTGCCGCCCGTCCTTGCGCACGCGGACGGTCTCGAAGTGGGTCACCCGCCCGCCATGGCGGATGCGTTCGATAATGTCCGATTCTTCGTGGGAGCGGTCCGGCGGAACCACCAGGCTCATGCTTTTGCCGATCGCTTCCTCAGCGGTGTACCCGAAAACCTGCTCCGCCCCGGAGTTCCAGCTCGCGATCACGCCCTCCAGATTCTTGGAAATGATCGCATCCGCGGAGGATTCCACGATGGCGCGCAATTGCGCCGAGTAGTGCTCCTCGCGCTCCCGATGCGACGCCATCTCGCCGCGGAGCTGCCGTTGGCGCGCCAGCAGCCATACCAGCAGCACCGACACGCCACACACCACCGGGAGCGTGGCCCAGTATTGCACCGGTTTGCCCAGCGCGATGCCGTTGTATACCGGTGGCAGGGAGGCCAGAGCCATTCCTGCCACCGCGGGACCGAACCCCAGGTAGTGGGCGCAGCCCAGCACCGCGACGAATTGCAGCAGATAGGGGAACTCGGCCCCCAGTATGGGGTCCAACACCTTGCCCGCGGCCATCGCCACTGCGACGCAGGCCAGGGCGGCGGCATACCTACGGGGCGTCGTGGACCACAGGTGCGGACCCGGCATGAACTCTTAGGTCATGATATCCCGTGGGGCAGGTTTCCGACCTGCCGCGTCCCGGTCCCGCGCCGGCGGGCCGGGAGCCCGCCTACGCGATCATCGGAATCGGATTCCGGAAGCTCCCGCGAAAGATCTCACCGAAGAGCTCCAGCACTTCCTCGTGAATCAGCCCGTTATCCGCCAGAATGTGCCGCGATCCCGGAATGGTGTGAGGTTCGCCGGCCATATCGCTCACCCGGCCGCCGGCTTCGCCCACCAGCAGAATCCCCGCGGCCATGTCCCACGGATTCAGCCCGAACTCCCAGAATGCATCCAGCCGCCCGCAGGCCACGTAGGCCAGGTCGAGGGCCGCAGACCCGGTGCGGCGCACGCCGTGGGATGCCATCGCCATCTGGTGATAGAAGTGGATGTTGACGTTCTGGTGCCGCTTCTTGCTGGGGAATCCGGTGGAAGCCAGACTGTCGGCCAGCCGCTGCGTCTTCGAGACGTGGATGCGCCGGTGGTTCAGCCACGCCCCCGAGCCGCGCTCCGCCGTGAACATCTCGCCGCGGATTGGATCGTACACCACCCCGGCGATCATCTCGCCGGCCCGCTCCAGCCCGAGTGTGACGTTGAACATGGGAAATCCGTGTGCGAAGTTGGTGGTACCGTCCAGCGGATCGACGTACCAGCGGAATTCCGATGCGCTTTCGTGGCCGCCGCCCTCTTCGGCCACGATCCCGTGCGCGGGGAAATGAGCCCGCAGCCGCTCCACCACCAGTCTCTCGCTGGCGCGGTCCGCCTCCGTGACCAGGTCGAAATCGCCTTTCAGCTCGAAGGGAATCCGCCGCTCGAAGAAATTGGCCAACAGCGCGCCCGCCTCGCGCGCAATCTCCACGGCGGTCTCCAGGTAGGCCACTACTGCTCTTCCACCAGGTACTTGATGTCGTGCTTGAAAATGAAAAGGTTGGGTTTGCCGTCACGGGTGATGCGGATGAAGCTCTTGTCGTAGTACTCGATGGTGCCCGCCACCTCTTCCCCGTCCAGCAATTTCACCCGCACCGGGGTTGCGTGCTCAATCAGTTGTTTGAGATACTTCACCTCTTCAAACGTCTGCTCCGGCGCGCGCGCGGATTTTCCTTGTTGTCCCGTACTCGACCTCCTACTTCTTTTTCTTCGTTGGCTGCGGCTGGCGTTCGGGGGAGATGGAAACGCGCTCGTCCACAGAGCCGCCTTCACCCTCGAATTCTCCATAATAGCCATTCCGCGCCGACACCCGCAAATCCGGGTTCTTCACACGCACCTCGAGCCTGTGGAAGCGATTCTTGTTGGGAGGGACGTCGCGCGGATAAAACGCCAGCAGGTACTGCGTCCGCAATTCGGTCAGAATGTCGGTGAACGCCTTGTCCAGCGCCGTGCCCACCGACGGCATGAACGTGCGCCCGCCCGTGCCCTCGGCCATGAATTGCAGCGCGTGCTCGCCGCCGATGTTCCTGCCCGCTTCGTTGGTGATCGGCACCACCACGATCGCGTAGATCACCGCATCGGCGAGTTGTGCCTCCTGCAGCGCCGCCTGCAGGTTCAGCTTGCTGACGGTATCCCCGCCGTCGGTGACCACCACGATCACCTTGCGGCCGTCGCGCGGCTCCAGGTCGCGGGCTGCGAAGAAAATCGCGTCGTACATGGCAGTCCCGGCATCGCCGTGCATGGCCTTGAGCCGATCGGTCAGAAGCTTCTGGTCGCGTGTGTACCGTCCGGTCTCGTCGGTCACCTGCCAGTTGAAGGTGTAGAGCTTGATGGCGTCCTCGGGATGACCCTCTCCCAGCAGCGCGCGAATGAAACGCTGCGCCGAGTCGGCTTCGTAGGCGAGTTCCTTGGCGGTGGATCCGCTGACGTCCACCAGCAGGGCCACCGACAGTCTCTGCTCCGCCTGATGCTCGAAGACCGCGACCTCCTGCTTCACGCCGTTGTCGTAGATTTCGAAATCTTCCTTGCGCAGGCTGCCGATCACCTGGCCGCTCTGCGTTTTCACCGTGGCGACCGCTCGCACCAGGTTGACGTTGACCCGAATCGTGGTGCCCTGCGCGCCGGCCCGCCCGGCCGCGCCCAGAACCGCCGCCAGCGCGAGCACCCACCTAACCCGCCGCCGGAACATCCTCGCCCCACTCTCCTTCCACCCAGACTTCCCCGTCGACAAAATGTTCCTTTTTCCAGATCGGCACCATCTTTTTCAGCCGGTCGATGCCCTCGCGCGCCGCCTCGAACGCAGCGCCCCGGTGCGGCGCCGTGACCACCACGGCCACGCTGGTTTCGCCGATCAGCATTCGCCCCAGCCGGTGCACCATGGCGACCCGCTCCACGTGGTGCGAAGCCGCGATCTCCCGGGCGATCCGGACCATCATCTTGATCGCCATGGATTCGTAACACTCGTAATCCAGGTAGAGCGTCGCACGGCCCCTGGTATGGTTGCGGACCGTGCCTTCGAACGTGATGACCGCCCCTTCCGCGCCGCTCATGAGCTTCGCAATCAGCGCTCGCGTATCGATGCCGTGCCGCGTCAAGGCGCAATAGACCCGTCCGTCGGAGATCTCCGGCGGATCCGCATCCGCGCCGCCGCTCACCGGAGGCAGGAACGCGATCTCGTCGCCCTCGGCGATTCTCGTGGCCGGGTCGGCGAACTCGTGATTGCGCGCCACCACGATGCTGCGGGCGATCTCGTGAAATCGCGGAAACCGCGCCGCATAGGCTCGAAATACGCCGGCCAGGTCCGACCCCTCCGGGAACTCGGCCTCCTCCGAGCTCATCCCGGCGATCTCCCGGAGCATCCCGAAAAACAGAATTCTGGCGCGCATGGACTTGGGGCGGTAACCCCCAGTCTAACAGACGCTTCCACTTGCCCCGGCGGTTGCAGGAAAGGCCAAAGGCCGCGCGTGAACGCAGTTACTATCCGCGGGTTAGAATCGAGGTTCCATGCCGGACATCACCGAATCCCGTCTCCGCGTGCGCTATGCCGAAACCGATACCATGGGCGTCGTCTACTACGCCAACTACCTGGTCTGGATGGAAGTCGGACGGGTCGATTTGTGCAAGGCCTGCGGATTCAACTACCGCGACATGGAAAACGAGGACGGCGTCTACCTCGCCGTCGCTGAAAGCCACTGCCGGTACCGGGCCCCGGCGCGCTTCGACGACGAAGTAATTGTCAAGACCTGGATCGAGGACGCCAATACCCGCATGGTGACCTTCGGCTACGAGATGCGCCTCGCCGGCAACGACCGCCGCCTGGCCACGGGCTCCACCCGCCACGTCTTCCTGTCCCGCGCCATGCGTCCCACCCACCTGCCGCCGAAATATCACGCCCTGTTCGGAATTGGCAGGGCTGGCTGACGGGCGTCGCGATTACACCACCGCCTTCGCCTTCAGATACGGCGAGTACGCATGGTCGCTCTCCTTGATATGGTGCTCCAGCCAGTCTTTGAGAAACTGCAAAAGCTGAATCGTCATCGCCACCTTTCCCGCCGCGTGGTCCGCCTGGAGCGCGAGCACTTTCTTGGTGAGCGCATCGTGCTCCGCCTTGTGCTGCGCGAGATTCGGATAGCTGTGCTGCTGCATCAGCCGCTCTTCATAAGCAAAATGGACCCCTGTGTAATGAACCAGGCGATCCAAAATCCGGCCGACCGCCAACTTACCCTGGCCCGTGCTCATGGCCGCGTACAAGTCTCTGGCCATGGCAAACAGATTCTGATGCTGGCCGTCGATGATTCCGATTCCTACGCTGTATTCCTGTTTCCACTCGAACATACCCTTCCTATCGGGTGGTTTCGCGTCCGGCTTTAGAGTTTGGCCCCCCTCGGTAGAATGAGGATGTGCGCATCCTCCTTTTCAGCGGCAAGGGCGGGGTAGGCAAGACCAGCCTGGCGGCGGCTACCGGCCTGGAACTCTCGCGCCTCGGCTACCGCACCCTGGTGATGAGCGTCGACCCGGCCCACAGCCTGGCCGACGCCTTCGATTTCGAAACCGCGCTGTTCCACGGCGCCACCGGCGATCCCCTGGTCATCAACGACAAGCTCGCCATCCATGAGGTCAACATCCAGAAGGAAATCAAGCGTCACTGGCGCGAGATCTCCGGCTACGTGAGCAGCGTGCTCCGCGCCACCGGCATCAACGACGTCGAAGCTGAGGAACTGGCCATCCTGCCCGGAATGGAAGAGCTCAGCGCCATGATGTACGTCAATCAGTTCCGTCGCGAGAACCGCTATGACGTCATCGTGCTGGACTGCGCCCCTACCGCCGAATCCATGCGCTTCGTGAGCATGCCCACCACCCTGGAATGGTACATGAAGCACATCTTCCCCTTCCAGCGCGGCATCCTGAAGGCCGTACGGCCCATCGCCAACCGGGTCGCCCCCTTCGAGCTGCCCACGGACAACTACTTCGCCAATATCCAGGACCTTTTCGGACGGCTGGACGGCATCGGCGAGCTGCTGGAAGACCCGCTCATCACCAGCGTGCGCCTGGTGACCAATCCCGAGCGCATGGTGCTGCGCGAGACCCAGCGCGCCTTCGTATATTTCTCGCTGCACGGCCTGGCCGTCGACGGCGTGATCGTCAACCGCGTGCTCCCCGACCGCGTCACCGACGAATACTTCCGCGAGTGGCACGCCTCGCAGAGCCGCATCGTGGAAGAGATCGAAAGCTACTTCGCGCCCGTGGCGGTGAAACGCGTCCCGCTGTTCACGCACGAAGTGCTGGGCCGCGAGCGGCTGGAGGAACTCGCGCGTGCCCTGTACCGGGAAGGGGAGGACCCGGCTGCCGTGGTGCGCACCACCGCGCCCTACACCTTCAGCAAAGTGGACGACCGCTACCAGATCACGCTGCAACTGCCGTTCGCCGCCAAAGGCGAAATCAGCCTCTTCAAAAAGGGAGACGAACTCGTAGTCGAGATCGGAACCCTGCGGCGCCACATCGGTCTGCCCACCTCGATGGCAGCCCTTTCCCCCGGCCGCGCAAAGTTGGAAAATAAGGTGTTGACCGTCGAGATGAAGGAGAATTGATATGCCTGAAAATCCCAGCGCCGCCGGCGGGCAGCAGCAGGCGCAACCGCACGCCCATCAGCACGGCTGCTTCTTCTGCGAAACCGCCATCCCGGTGATGGAACGCCTGTGGAGCGAAGCGACTCGCGATCACTTCCGGAACTCGCGCATCGAGTTCCTCAAAGGGCTGCGCAGCCTGATCGACGACCGCATCGCTCATCTCTCCAAAGACGAGCCCAAGGGCACTCGCGTGACCGTGGAGTGAAACACGGCCACGCGAGAGTGACAGCATCGGTTAGTTGAATACCAGCCGGGTCTTCGTGCCGCCCAGGCAGATCTCTTTGATCGTGGTCTGACCGCCGTTCTGCTCGTACTGCACCTGGTTGTCCGAATATTTCCTTGTTCCAGTCTCGACCTTGGCGGGAACCTCGCGCGATTCCTTGTCGAGGATGAAAAGAACTTTGCCTTCATTGACGGCAACTTTATAAGCGCCGGCCTTCAACGCGGTGCCATTGATGGAGACGGACTCCGTCAACGTGACATGGTAGGTCGCGACTTTGGCAGGAATGCTGCCCGCGAAAGCGACGAGTGCCACAAGGCTGAAAGCCAGGACAAATCTGATCAACATGGTCTCTCCTTAAAACTGAAGTTCTGCCCCTGAGTTGCCGGGCTGATAACTTTCATAAGGGAGTTTAACACCATATTGTCGTAAATTACAACAGAAAAGTGCTATCCTGCCGAGCCGAGTGTGGATTTCCGCCACGAATCGGCCTCTCCGCCGACTGCGCCCCTCCGGTTTTGATATACAAGTCCTAAGGGGGATTTTCATGAGAGTAGCGAAGGTCGTGCTTTTTCTCGCCCTGCCGGCCCTGCCTGGCTCGATACTGGCGTGCGGCGGGCACGGGACCGCCGACACCCTGGTGGTCTCCACCACGTGGCTGGCCGCCCACCTGAACGATCCCAACCTGGTGGTGCTCGCCGTCGGCGACAAGGCCGACTACGACGCCGGACACATCGCCGGATCGCGCTACGTGGAATATAAGGAGGTTGCAGCCAAAGGCGAGAACGGCCTCTCTGCCGAATTGCCGCCCATGCCCAGGCTGGCGGAGATCTTCTCGCGGCTCGGCGTCGGCAACAATTCCCGGGTGGTGGTTTACCGTCTCAAAGACACGCTCACCCAGGCGGCGCGCGTCGTGGTCACGCTCGACGCCATGGGAATGGGACCGAACTCCTCGCTGTTGGATGGCAATCTCGCCACGTGGACCGGTGAAGGCCGCGCCCTTTCGACCGCCGTACCCGCCGTCCAGCCCGGAAAGCTCGAACCCTGCCCGCAGAATGATGTGATCGCCGGCCTCGCCTTCGTCCGCGGCAATCTCCAGCAATCGGGCGTGCGCATTCTGGATGCCCGCGCGCCGGAGTTCTATTCCGGCTCCACGACCCGCCCGGGCTTGACTCCCGGACACATTCAGGGCGCGGGCAACGTCTATTACAATGGACTCTTCGACGAGTCCGGCAGGCTGAAGCCGGCGGCTCAACTCCAGGAACAGTTCCGCGCCGCGGGCGTCAAACCCGGCGACCGCGTGGTCACCTACTGCTTCATCGGACAACAGGCGAGCGCCCTGTACCTGGTCTCGCGTTACCTCGGCTACGACACTCGCCTCTACGATGGCTCATGGGAAGAATGGAGCAAACATCCCGAACTGCCGACCGCCACGGGCTCCAAATGAGCGTGACACTCCTGCGGCCCGCGGCGCTGGTTCTCTTCGCCGCTTGCGCCCTGCGCGCGCAGTCGCCCTGCGCCAATACGCCGGCGTATTCACCCTGCGATCTGGCTTTCGATCTTCCGGCCGGCCAGGCCGATCCTTACAAGACTGTCGATCTGAAGGCTGAATTCCGGTCGCCGCACCATCGAACCTTCGCCATGCCCGCGTTCTGGGCGGGCGGCAGCCGCATGATCATCCGCTTCACTCCCACCGAGGCCGGCGATTGGGCCTACCGCGTGACCAGCAACGTGGCCGAGCTCGACGGCAAGACGGGCAGCTTCACCGCCGCCGCATCGCCCTCGGCGGGATTCATCCGCGCCGCCAACACGCACCATTGGGCGTACACGGAGAAGGATTCCGAGGGCTTGGACCGCGCCCACCTGTGGATGGGCGCCACCGAGATGCGTTTCGCGGCCGAGGACGATGCCGCCTTCCGCGTGGCCGCCGATGCGCGCGCGGCGCAGAAGTTCAACCACCTGCGCGGCGCGGTCGCGCTGGAAGGCGCCGAGCCCATTTACCAGGGGCCCGACGCGCCCAACCTCGCCTTCTTCCAGCGGCTGGACGAACGCGTGCGGTATCTCAATTCCAAGGGCATCACCGCGGACCTGATCCTTGCCCGCGACGGCGCTGCCCTGACGAAGCTGTTTCCCAACTGGGAGCAGCGCCGCCGCTTCGCGCGCTACCTGGTGGCACGCTACGCTCCCATGCACGTCACCTGGCAGGGCGTCGAGTATTTCGAAGACACCATGGACACCCGTGCGCTGCTCAAGGAGATCGGCGGCGTCCTCAAGGAACTCGATCCCTACCAGCATCCGCGCACCTCGGGCGCGCGCCTGACCTCGGCTCCGCTTCTCGACGACGGCTGGATGACCTTCGCCGCCTACGGCACCGCGGATTCCAACGTCAACGCCATCGAGCACCAGCTTTACGCCGTGCCGTTCGTCAACCTGGATTTCGGCGGTGAGGACAGCGATACCGCCGCGTTCCGCCGCCGCCTGTGGAACGCCACTATGGACGGGCAGGCGCCCACATATTCGTACGCCGCCGCCGGCCCGCCGCGCCTCGATGCCCCCGGCGCGAAGCAGATGAGCGTCTGGTACGATTTCTTCGACGACACGCGCTACTGGGAGCTCGAACCGTACTTCGACTGCGACGGCGGACGCGCCCTCGCCCTGGAAGACACGGAGTACGTGGTTTACATCGAGAAGCCTGGTCCGCTGGAGCTGATCGTCGAGAAGCACGGCTACGACGTCTACTGGGTGAATCCGATCGACGGCGCGGTCACCAAGGGCAAAAAGTTCAGCGGCGATCACTTCACGGGCTCTCCGCCCGACCGCTCGCACGATTGGATTCTCCACGTCGTCCGCGAAGGCCACATGGAGAGCATGAACCGCAGCTACAAGTTCGAATCGCGCCGGATCCAGTTGCAGGAGATCGAATCCAACAGCCCCAAAGTGCCGTTCACGCTCGAGCAGCCCTCGGCCGACCTGACCCTGCGCGTTTCGGCGCCGTTTGCCGTCAAGCTCACGCGCGAGACGCGCGCCACCCGGTCGATGCTGTATCTCTGGACCGGCGACGTTTCGGCCGGCGGCCAGGGGTATCGCGTGATTGCCACCGGCGCTTCCGGGGTCATGCGGCCGCTCAACTCCATCGCCAAGGAGTTTCCCGCTCTCATGCACCTGCGCGTGTACGGCATGAACGCCAACGGAAAGGTGTACGCGATCGACCGCGCGTTCAGCATCAATCCGTGATCCTGGCGCTGGACACCACGCACGAATACGGCAGCATCGCGCTCGTGGGGCAGGTTTCCGGCCTGCCCTGGGCCGATGAAGAGCTGATCCATGAACCCAAGGGCTTCTCCCGCATTCTTTTCGCGCGCCTGGAGGGTCTGCTCGCGCGCCATGGCATCCGCCCTGCCGATATCGATTGCTTCGCGGCAGCTTCCGGTCCCGGCTCGTTCACTGGCGTGCGCGTCGGGCTGGCCTGCATCAAAGGCCTGGCCGAGGCGCTGCACAAGCCCGCGATCGCCGTCTCCAATCTGGAGGCCCTGGCGCGCTTCGGAACCGCTTCGCTGCGCGCCGTAGCTATCGATGCGCGCCGCGGTCAAATCTACGGCGCCGTCTACGACGCAGCCGGCAGGCTGGTGTCGCCGGAGGTCGTCGCGCCCTTTGAAGCATGGCTCGCTACCTTGCCGGACGGCGTCACGGAGTTCATCTCTCCCGATCCGATGCCGCCTCTGCCGCCTGGAGCTACCCTGATCACGCCACGACGCGCCCTCGCGGCCGCCGTTGCGGAGATTGCCGCCGGGCGGCTGGCGCGCGGCGATCCGGGCGACCCCGCGGCTATCGACGCCAACTACGTCCGCCGCAGCGACGCCGAGCTGTTCTGGAGAGAGCCGCCTACTGCGTCACTTTGACCACGAAGTACGTGAATTCTTTCCCCGGCGCCAGTTTTACCTGGTGCGGCATCTTGGCCGGAATGGTGACCACATCGCCCGCCGCGATCGGCTTTTCCATTCCGCCCTTGATCGACGGCCCGCGCATTTCGTTGGGTGCGGTCGTTTTGGCGTCGGCCATCTCACCGCCGTAGACCAGGGTGGCGTTGCCGCTCTGCACCACGAAGATATCGGCATCGAGCGCGTGATACTCCGCTTCGCCGGAATCCTCGCGGTGCGCGACCATGAACCGGTAGTTGCCATACTTGGCGAGATCCTGCGTGGCGACCTTCTTGTCGTTGATTTTCGGCGCCAGGCTCTTGGTGAATGCCTTCAATTCGGCCGATTTCCAGATGTAGAATCCCTGCGGATCTCCCGCCGGCAGGGCGAATCCGGCGGCGAGCAAAGCCATTGCGACGAGTTTCATGCAGTGAGGGTATCACACCATCCTGTCAGCGGTAGTGTTCCAGGTCCAGCTCGCGGAAGAACGCGCGCGAGGCCACGCCGAATTCGAATTCATCCCCGCCCGCGATTCCGATCGAAAACACAAATCCCGGCGCCTGTTTGGCGACAATCACTCCGCTTCCGCGCCTTGCCGCGAGGGTCTGCGCGCTCGAAAACCAGTACGGCTCGAATCCCAGGAATGCGGCGAGGCGGCGGCAGCGGTCGAGCGTGCCCGCGCGCAGTTCCTTGTCGGCGTAGGTTACCTGGAACGGCTGGGGCAGGGCAAGGTAGCGGCTGACGGCGGGCAGGCACAACAGCTCCGAAAGCGAGCCGGCCACGGCCTCGGTCTTCGCCGGATCGAGCACCCTTTCCCGCGAATACGCCAGGTTCGGGTGCCGCACCGCCACCGGTTCCGGCCCGTCGCCGAACAGCAGAAAGATGTCCTCTTCGTTATCTCCCGTCGGCACCGCCAACAGTTCGGTGTTCTCGGGAAGGGACTCGACACGCGGACGCTGCTCCATGACGTAGTGGGGCGATGTGCTGTAGAACCCTAAATCAAGTGGACCCGTATCCTCGCCCATGCGCTCCAGGAACTCGCGATACAGCGCGTTCAAGGGGCGGTTCCTGCGCCGCTCCAGTCCCGCAATTTGAGCCGGGGCGGCGCCGCGGGTCTGCTCGGCGAAGTCCGGCACGAAGGAGGTCCAAAACTCGATGCAGTGCTCGATGACCGTCATTATCCGCCAACCTCGCACAGCATACGCCCAAGATAGCGGCGGCATTGCTCGCAGGATCCGATCTCATGGAGGTGCAGGTAACCCGTAGTTGGCAGCGTCGGACGCACATGCAACCACACTTCGGCCATCTCCAGGTCCCGCAACTCGAGAACGCGAGCGCGTGCCAGCAGCGCGGTCGCCGCGCACCGGCCGAATTTGCCCCAGGTATCCTGAATCGCGTTTTGGGAGAACGGGCCTTGCGCCTTCTTATATGTAGTGATCGTTCCGTCGAAGTTCGGAATCGTCCGGAATGTATCTTGTCGGTCGCGGTTGAGGGCTATCGCCTCCTCCCATGGTTCAGTCGCAGGCCAGTCGCCTGAGAGCGCGTATAGCCAGGTGTCATCGTCACTGCCGGTTTTTCCCCGTAGTACGCCCAACATCTTCGAGGCGTATCCGCGATCGTCGCTCCCTTGCTCTTTGGGTCTAAGGGAGTCCCATAACGGGTTGCTGAAAAATCTCCCATAGGTGTCGTCCTCGTAGTCGTAGTCGAGGGCGAAATTCCGCACAGCACGGGCGAGCCCACGGGCCTCATCCAGTACAGCGTCTGTAACCGGAATCCAGTGCCAGACCGTCCGCGGGGAGGCGGTAGTGTGCTCGTTGGAGATGCCTGAGCACACGAAACATCGCCCCACATGCTGATGCCCGCCAGATTTGAGAATGTCGACGCCCTCGCCGGCCGGAGGCGGAGTGAAATTGCTGCGTCCTTCCCACTGTTTCGTCCCGTTCCAATGCCGGCAGATCAGAAGCCGGTCGCGTTCGTCTACCGGTCGATCCCCGGCCTTCCCTTTGCGCTGCCAGGTAGTTTTGGAGCACCCAAACCGATGTACCTTCGCTTTGAAGTAGTCCTGAGCAGACACGTCGTGCAGTTTGTATTGGACCCGGACTTCTTCTACGAGGTACCCCGGGTCCTCCGGCGGCCCCGAGTTGCCGGATTTCGGCAGCGCCTGAAGAAGCAGCTTGCTCTGGTCGATCCCGTGATCCTCGGGCTGTTTGGCCGCGGCCCGTACCAGGCCCTTGGGAGGCGGCGTCCACTTATGCGCCCCGTCCTCGGCTGTGACTTCCAGCCTCGCAGGCCTGCCTTCGGCCTCCGCATCCACTTTGCCGATGTCCCATATATCCGGATCGTTGGCGATCCCCAGGAGCACTTCCACGGTCTTCTGCGAATCCGTGGCGCCCTCGGCGATGGCTTTCGCGTCCTCCTTCTCCGGCTTCAGGCTCTTGATTCTCTCGTCCACAAAGAAAACCGTGGATTTGCACTCTTTCGACTGCTTGTCGTCCAGCGTGTACTTCAGCGTGACTTCCACCGCGCCTGCTTTGGTGCCCTTCACCTTCACCTCAGGCTTGTTCGCGCCGCTCTCGATCGATGCAATATCGCCGCTGCCGAGGGTCCACCCGTGTCCATTCTCGTCGGGCGCGCCCTCGGCTTTGATCGTCACGACGGTGTGTTTTTTTCCCTTGATCGACATGCCGGCCAGCTCGGGGACCTTGACGTCGATTACCTGGATCTTCACTTCCTTTTCATCGGACTGATCGTCCAGGGTGTACTTCACCTTGAGCGGAGCCTCGTCCGTAGCCTCCACTCCTTTGACTTCGACCTTGGCAGTCAGATTTTTGTCTTTTTCGATCGAGAGATGATTGCCGCCGGGCGACCAGTGGTATTTGCCCTCGTTCAGAGGAGGGAAAGTGACAGCCGTATAGCTCCTGTTTTTTTCCTTCAGGACCCGCCGGGTTGGACTGGCCTTGCCGTCGGGGTCTTTCACGCTGAGCACAACCACGGTGAATTTGTGCTCTGCGCGAGCCTGCTGGCCTTCCAGGTTACAAGTGACTCCGACCTTGGTAGGACCAGTCTTCCCCTCGGGGCTCTTGACGGTCACCGTTGCCCCCGATGCCGTGGCCGTGTAGAGTTCGCCTTTTTGGTCCCACTGGAGATCCGCCCCGCCCACCCCCGGGTCCAATACCGCTTTGTATTTTCTGAGATTCGGCCGCAGCAGGTATGGCTTGGGATCGCCTTTTCCGTCCTCGTGGCGAATCCGCAGTCCTACGATCTGAAACTTGTGCCGCGCCCTCGCGTTCAACTCGCCTTTCTCCCACGATACTTCGATCTCCGCATCGCCGGTCTGTCCGTCTGAATCCTTCACTTCCACCGTGTCATTGGACGGTTTATCCTGGTGGGCCACTCCGCCCGGCGTGCTCCACACATATTTGCCCCCTTCCTGCGGGGGTTCGAGCACCGCTTTGAACGTCCTCGTGTTGGGCACGAGCAGGAACTGCTTCGCCGGCTTGCCATCTTCATGACGGATGCTGATCCGCACCAGGGGCTCGATCTCCAGCTCGATCTCCTCCCTCTTGCCGTTCTGAACCGTGACGGGTTTTTCCGCCACCAGTCTCCAGCCGGGCGCGGAGGCGGTCACCGTGAGATTCTGCTGGCCTTCGCCCTCGAACTTCACGACTGCCGCCGAGAGCCGGTCCACCATTCGCGTGGACGACTCGTCCTTGGTGAACCGCTTGCCCTCGCCCGCGATCCGGACCGCGATGTCCTTCCCGCAGATGATCGCCTTCGAGATCACGGTCACCTCGAGCACCCATCGGCATGGCGCCACCGGCTCATCGTGGCTTCGTGCTGATGCCGGTTGGCTGGTCTGCTGCTGCGATCCCTTCTTCTTCTTTTTCTTGCGGACCTTTGCTTTGGCCGACTGCCCGCCAGTCGTCTGCCCCTTGCCGCCCGGGTCCCCGTGCAGGTTTCCGGCCATGGTCAGTCTTCTGTGACCCCGAGGTACTGGTCGGTGAGCCGCGTCAGCAGTTCAGCCTTGGTCGCCGGTCCCATGCGGTCATGCGTCAGAACCTCGCGCGCCCATGCGTACTCGCTGTCGAAATCCGGACCCAGGATGAAGACCTGTTCGAGGAACGTCAACAGTTCGTCCTCGGTTTTCAGGCCGTAGGACTGCGCGCGGGCGATGCTTTCGCGAATCCGGTCGCCAAGCGGCCCATCGCTCAGCTCCGCGCAATCTTCGGGGAACAAGTCGCGTAAGTGTGCCCGGGCGCGTTTCTCGAACGAATCTCGCAAGCTCTGGGCCAGCGCCTCCATCTGCGCATCTCGAATCACCAGCATCCGCGGCATTCAGCGCATTATACCTGAGTGCTTACTGCCAGAGGTCGAAGCTGAAAGTAGATGGCTGATAGCTGATGGCTGACAGCTATCAGCTATTTCACCGTCACCATGTATGCCAGGCTGGCCGAACCGTCGACCACCACCGTCAGCGGCACCGGCACGCCGCCGAACGACTGCGGCATGACGAACTGCAACTGGAACTGGCCGTTGCCGGCGGGGAGGATCGTCGGCGTCACCAGTACGCTCCCCAGCGTGACCTGCACGCGGCTCGGGTTGTTCACCACGGTCGGGTCGAGGCCGGTCACCAGCACGTTCACTACGTCCTGCGGGCTGACGAAGTGCGTGGCATCGTAAGGAACGCCGCTCGCGTTGGTCACGGTGACGATCGTTGGCGGCGGCGGGTCGATCTCGAGCAGGACAGGGTTCGCCGTGTTGCCGCCGGCCGTAACCTTCAACACGGCGAGCCCGGTCGGGAATCCAGCGGGGATCGTGAAGTTGATCTGGCCGGCGCTGGTGAAAGTGGTTGGAACGGAATTGTCGTTCAGAGTCACCTGGGAGTTTGCCAGGTTCTGCCCGTAAATGGTGACGAAAGAATTCGGGTAAACCGTTTGCTGGCCGGCATTGCTGTTGGCTACCGCCAGAATCAGCGGCCGCCCCGCAACCGCCGGCAGCGTCTGAAAGGCGTTCGGCTGCGACATCACCTGGAAGCCGGAGATCAGGCTGATCTCGCTGGCGCCAAACGCCGCTACCGGCGCGATGGCAATGTTGGCCTGAATGTGATTCGCCCCCAGCACCCAGACCTTCTTGACCTGCACATCGTCGGAGCCGAAGCCCAGCGTCACCTGGCCGTCCGCGAAGGTGGTGCCTTGCGTGGTGATGTCGACCATCGCCAGCGCCGGTCCGGCGACCGACGTCAGGCTGACCGAGCTGATCTGCGCCAAGCCGCCGGATGGATAAGTATAGGCGGCGGACGGTGACGGCAGCATGGTTGTGTTCTGCCCGTCGCCGTTGAACGCCGTGACCACGGCGGTCTGGCCGGCCGTGCCCGGCGGCGGTATCACTCCGATGGATCCCAGTTGATCGCCGCCGGTGAATGGCGTCGAAATCACCGCCTGGATTCCATCGAAAAAGATGCGGGTGTCGCCGCCCAGGTAGGTGCCCGTGACGGTCACGCTGCCGTCGCCGTTCTGGTTGATCGACAGGATCGCCGGCACCGGTTTGGGAACCAGGTCGACCGCGTTGGGCATCACGTAGATATCGCTTCCGTAGTTCAGCACCAGGTGCCGCGTGCCCGTGCCCGCAAACAGCGGCATCGATGCCAGGAAGAGCGACACCGAGCGGGACCCGTTGGTGTCTGTGAACGGCACCACGTACTGCCCGCTTACCGGGGCAAACCCGCCCAGCAGGGTCGCCGACTGCGGCACCGGCGTGTCGCCGTTGGCCGACTGCAGCTTGACCTGGACCGATGGTTTCGTGGCGGTCACGATCGCCGGGATCACCTGCTGGTTTGGAACGTTGTACGCGTTGTAGAGCGAGGTCCGCAAGGTAGGATCGAGAAAGCTCGAAGTATACAGGTCGTATGCCGGGACAGAAGCGCGCGCTTGCACCGCGAAGTTGAGCGTATTGGTGCTGCCGGGTAATACCGAAACTGCGCTGGCCTGCTGCAGATCGGTCGTGCCGGGGTAGAACTCCGTGCCGAACGGGCCGCTCGCCGGATATTGATTCCCCGCCGCGCCCACCGGAAGCCGCAGTCCGGAAGAATCGGCCGAGACCGCGTCCGGCGGCAGCGGATGCACGTACACGAGGTAGTTGTTCCCGTTGTTCGCCGGCAGACCGTCGATGCGGTAGGTGCCGTCGGGATTGGTCAGGGCGCTGATCGCCGGCCCCGTCGGGCTCACCGCAACCACCGAAGCCAGCGTGACCGGATTCCCGTTCAGCGTCACCCGTCCGGTGATCGACCCGTAGTTCGCCTGCCACCCGTTCTGTCCGTAAAGAACGTTGATCCCGGCCACATCGTCGGCGTCGAACGGACGCGCGCGCGAAGTGTTGCGGATCACGTCCACCGACATGGCGCTGGCGGTCCAGGTGTGCTGCAATCCCAGCGCGTGGCCGATCTCGTGAACCGCCGTGGTGAAATACCCTTCCAGGTAGCTGGCGCCGGCGCCTTTGTTCGTGTCCCGGGAGAGCATCACCTTGCCGCTGAGGATCGTGGCGCCGCTGGAAACCGGCCCGCCCAGCCCGTACAACCCCGGCGGCAAGTCGGTGAAGCTGACATCCCCGCCCGGCGTGGCCGAGACCTGCGACGCATTCTCCAGCCCGCCGAACGCCACCCGCAGACTGGACGTGCTGATCGAATTCCACGCCGCGATCGCCTGCTTCACCTGCCCGAGAAGAGAACCGAAGCTGTCGCCCGGCGCGTAGGTCGTGGGACCCTGGTCCGCGACGAAGAAGGTCACGGTGCTGTTGGGCAGAGAAGCTACGTTGAACTTCTCCTGCTGCGGAACGAAGCTGCCGTTGAGATAGTGGACGTAGTGATAGTAGGCCGATCCTGGGGTCGCCAGCACCGCTGTCATCGCGGCAACCATCCAGATGCGGCGCGGCATCACTGCGCACCGCCCTTCGCCGCCAGAGCCGCCGCCACCCGCGACCGCAGCTCGCTCAGCCGCATGCTCACCGGCGAATCCTTTACCTGGCGGGCGGTCTGCGGATCCAGAATCAGCTCGGCGCTCGCCGGACGGCTCGCCGTCGGGTCGGCACTCCCGTCGCCGGGGAGCGCGAAAAGGCCCTGCGTCAGCCCGGTGATCCACGTGATCCCCGCCTTGCTGGTCCACAGGAAGAACACGAACTCCGCGCCCTTGTTTAGCGTGGGCGCGCCTGCGAACGTCTGGTGCAGCCCGTTGAGGGTCCCGCCGGGAATCATCACTTCCACCGAACCGCTCGCCGAACCCTTCAGCGTTTCACTCACCTGGATGCGATAGTGCGTGTAGATGATCCCGCCGGTGGTGGCCGTCCACGAATCGCCCACCGTCCCGCGGACGATCGCCGTCGATTTGACCGCCAGGTCGTCCAGGCTCAAGCGCTCCAGCGTGGCCGCCCACTGGGGCGCGGCGCAGACCATGAGGACGAGCGCGAGCGTGATCCGAGCCTTCACACGGTTCAGATGAGCAGGTAAATTGCCGTTCGATACCGTTGAAATCAAAGCACTTCTTGGCCCGTTAGGTAACAACCTGTTTACCTCTGACACAATTGTGGGGCAGGTTTCCGACTTGCCCCGGTCTCAACCCTTGCCGGAGCGCACGATCAGCATGGGAATCGACAGATGGTGCCGGACCGGGGTGATGGTATTGCCGAAGATGAGGTCCTTCAGCCCGCCGTGGCCGTGCGCCCCCATGATCACCAGGTCGGGGTGTACCTGGTTGGCGTAGCGCACAATCTCCTTCGCCGGAGAGAGCCCGTAAGCGACCGCCGTCTCCACTTCAACTCCTTGATTCCGGATTGATTGCGCGATCTCACGCAGGTACTCTCCGCCGGCTTCCACCTCCGCCGTGGAGGCTTCTCTGCCGTACACCTGGCTGGTCGCATCCTCCTCGATGTGCAGCAGGAAAACGCGGGCTCCGTACTGCTTCGCCATGGCAGCGGCGTGCCCTACCGCGAGGCGGTCGAGGGAAGAGTGATCCAGCGGCACGAGAATTCGGTGATAGACCGGCGGCGCCGCCTGGGCGCCCGCGGTATCGGGCAGCCGGATGGCCGCGCGCCCGAGTCGCCGCCTCCAGCGGACCGCCTGGGGCTGTACCGCGATCCAGATCAGCAGCACCGCCAGTCCCGCGGCCACCGGCACGGTCACCGACCAGATCATCCACTGCCACTTTCCCGGAGCCGAGAGCCAATCCCCGAGAGCCATCGCCGCCAGCCGGATGTTCAGACCGAGAATGATGGCCGCCGCAGTCCACGCCAGCCACCGGACCCACCGGGCGTTGGCGAACCGGCCCATGCGCTGCCGGTCGTTGGTGAAGTGAATCAGCGGGATCACCGCGAACGGTAGTTGCATACTCAGGACCACCTGGCTCAGTATCAGCAGTTGGTAGATCGCGCCGTCGCCGGCGATGTAGATGGTCAGCGCCGCGGGGATTATGGCCAGCGTGCGGGTGATCAGCCGGCGCAGCCACGGCCGCATGCGGATGTTCAGGAAACCTTCCATCACGATCTGCCCGGCCAGCGTGCCGGTCAGCGTGGAAGATTGGCCGGAGCAGATCAGCGCCACGGCGAACATCACCCCGGCCGCGCTGGTGCCCAACAGCGGAGCCAGTAG
>DATJYJ010000084.1:0-7103 GCA_035578025.1 Verrucomicrobiia bacterium | reverse complement strand
ATGATCACGGATAAAGACCCGGCACTCTTCGGCGCGACGCATCGCGCTCTGCCGCTTCTCGAGCCGGCCCTCCACCAGCAAGGTAGTCACGGGACGTCGCCCCCAAACATATGCGCCGGCGTAAAACGGGTTGCATAGAATCTCACGCACCAAGCTCTGTGAGGGAATCTCCCAGACCAGCCGAGTTCCCTGAATAGGGTTCGCTGGTAGTTCTACATCATGATCGCGGAACCATTGAAATGTCTGACGCACGCTCCAGCGCTCCCGAAACTTCACGAACACGAGTTGAATGGAGGGACTACGCCCACGGCAACAAGCAGCGAAAGATGATGCTGACGGCCACCGAGTTCCTTCGGCGCTTCGTTCAGCACATCCTACCCCGAGGCTTCGTCCGAATCCGGCAGTATGGCTTCTTGGCGAACCGTTGCCGGGCGGCACGCCTGACAGTGGCCAGACAACTTCTGGCTGCCGGACCATTGCCGCGGGAGCCTTGTCCTGCCAGACCCCCCGAGCCGGCAACTTGGCACTGTCCTCGTTGCGGCGCAACCATGCAGATCGGACGCAACCTGACCGCCCGGCAACTCGCCTCCCGATGCGCATTCTTCGACACTTCGTGACCGATCACAAGCAATCCGGCCGCCTGACGTGCAACCGCGCGCCGACGCGGGAGTGTGCCTGGCGCTGCGGCGCTGGGATCATTTGGGCAATCGCGACCGTTCCGACATTCTCAAAATCAGATCGCGGTCACGATCAGAACCCGACATTCCGGCACTGTACCGGTCCCAGCCAAGCCTACCCGAAGTACCAAACTCGTATCGGGCATCCATAGGGTCCATCGCGCCAGCGACTCCCTTCAAGTCGTCCTATCGAAAGTGCCGCGGCCCGGATTCTGACGTGCTGACCGGCCTTCGCGTCCGCGGCACTTCCAATAGGACACTAACGACTTATCGGTACTAATCAACGTCGTAGAACGCCATTTCGGGCCAACCTCAGCATAGACGACGACACGGCCAAGTGGAGTTCCCTGCTGGTGGTTTGGCCGCTATACTGAATACGGGATATGGAGATGCAGCTCAACGAGCGAGAGGCGTCACTGGTAGGCGCGTTTCGCCGCCTGCCTCCGGATACAGCCTCAGAACTATCGGCACTCGCGGAGCGACTAGCGGAACTCGCGCCGAACCAAAAGATCGACTGGTCCGATTCCTGGTCCGATGAAGACCTGAACGATTTCAGGGCCGCATCCCTGCGCCGCCTCGACGCCGAGGAGTCAGAGGATGTGGATTGAAGCCTGGCGACGTGGTGGTCGGCGTTCTGGTCGGCGCCCAAGAAACCAAGGTCCGGCCGGCCGTGGTTATCGCAAGCCCCATTTATCTCGCCGAGCGTCCGGATGCAGTGGTAGGGATTCTCACGACGAAGTTGCCGAGAACGCCAGGCACGACTGATTACGTTCTCCAGGACTGGCGATCTGCCGGACTCCGCGCAGAGTCGTGCTTCCGCGCCTACGTGTTGACTGCTTACCGTTCGGAGTTGAGCGTAATCGGCCATCTCAGTGCGCGCGACTGGGATGCCGTGAGAGCGTGTGTCCGCGCGGCATTTGCCGTGTAACGACCCGCCGGCACCGACGATCCTGATGCAACCTCGCCGCGTGTTCATTTGCTGGGGCATGGAGGCCCCGCTTATGAAACGCGGAAAACGCGGCCAACGCAGGAAGTCTTCCCCGAAGCAGAGCTTAAATCTGCCTGACCTCGACCAGGCCAAATCGGCAGTTCTCAATAGCCTGCCTTCAAAGGAATCCCAGCGCGGATACCGGCACGCCATCGACGAGTTCATCACCTGGTATTGTTCCGAACCCAGACTGTCGTTCAACAAAGCCGTTGTCACCCGCTATCGAATCCATTTGGTATGCAAACACCGCAAGGCCGCATGCAGACTCAACGCGAGTTCACACGGGCGCTTCGGACCGGACGTATGATTCGGTCGGCTGGATCGGGCGCCATCCAACCGATCCGGGAATTCTGGCGGAACTCATGGAAGCGGCCAAGCATCTCGTTATGGGTACCGGTCGCCGATCTTGAACAAGCCCGGGAAATTGCAGAAAGAACCGGCGTCGGTTATCAGACTGTGCTCAAGCAGGCCATTCGACAAGGCCTGAAGAAAACTGGCTGAATCCGAAGTCCGGCTTACGCGCCCTTCCCCTTCACCCGATCCATGTACTTCATGGTCTGCATGTCGAGCCGGATGGTGTCGCCGGTCTTGATGAATTGAGGCACCATCACCTCGACCCCGTTGGCCGTCCGTGCCGGCTTCAGATTGGTGTTTTGCTGCTGGTGCAGCGGCGGCGCGGTGTCGGCGATGCCGACCTCGAGGAAACCGGGAAACACCACGTTCACCGGGCGCCCGTCCAGGAACTCGACCGCCAGCCGCATCCCCGGTTCCAGAAATCCGGCCTGCGCGCCTACCAGGTCGGCGGGGATCTC
This sequence comes from Verrucomicrobiia bacterium, assembly GCA_035578025.1. Lineage (GTDB taxonomy): Bacteria > Acidobacteriota > Terriglobia > Bryobacterales > Bryobacteraceae > Solibacter. The sequence goes on along the minus strand of DATJYJ010000084.1, from coordinate 4,626 downwards.
CGACTGCTCGAACGACTCGGGATTCATGAAGAAGCACACGCCGGCGTCGGAGTAGAGAAACTCGAGCGTCTGCTTCTCCAACGGCATTTCTTCGAACCGCAGATCCGAGCGGAAGCTGTGTTCCCAGAAGGTGCGGGTGTCGACGTTCTGCAGGCGTGCGTGGGTGCAGCCGCCCATCCGGCCTTGGCCGGGGTGGTACTCGGCGGCGATCACGCGGTAGATCTGGCCTTCATGCTTGATCACCATGCCGGGGCGCATTTGCGAGGAAACGACCATGGTTTCAGGGCCTCCGTTTAGGTTGGGGTGCCGGGGAACGGCGCGGGCGGGCCGGCTGCGGCGGCCGGCCGGGTACCCGGGGCCGGGGGACAGTCCAGGTCCGGACGACATTTGGATGGCGTGGTCGATCCATAGGGCGTCCGGCTATATTGTAGGCCGTTTTTCGACCAGTTGCGCAGGGCACCACACTTGGGTTAATATTTAAGAGTTTCGCGAGAGTTAAGCTTTCTGCCTTGAGGCTACCACCCGTCTGTCGGCGGGTCCGGCCGAGGGTGAGGCCCCGATGTCGGTTCGGTACACTCCGGAATCGATATGGGCCTGTCTGAAGCAGGTGAATCCTCGCTGTTTGGTTCGTTAATGGAATGGCCGGCTGGTGCGATTGCGCGCCGGCGGCTCTTACCGGAGAAAAGAGATCTGTGCCGACATTTAATCAATTAGTGCGCATCGGGCGTAGACCGCCGCGTTGGAAGACTTCGAGCCCCGCGCTGGATAGCTGTCCGCAGAAGCGCGGAGTCTGTACGCGCGTGTACACTTCGACCCCCAAGAAGCCGAATTCGGCGCTGCGCAAAGTGGCGCGCGTCCGGCTCACCAACGGAACCGAAGTGACCACGTACATCCCCGGGGTCGGCCACAACCTGCAGGAGCACTCCATCGTGCTCATCCGCGGCGGCCGCGTCAAGGATCTTCCCGGCGTGCGCTATCACGTAGTGCGCGGCGCCCTGGACACCGCCGGCGTCGCCAATCGCAAGCAGGGCCGCTCCAAGTATGGAGCCAAGAGACCGAAGTCATGAAGAGGCTGTCAGCGTTCAGCGGTCAGCTTTCAGCCAAACCGGCTGGGAGCTTCGCTGAGAGGCTGATGGCTGAGAGCTGAGAGCTTAGCAACTATGCCACGCAGAAGAAGAGCCGTTATTCGTGAAGTAGCGCCGGATCCGGTCTACAATTCCACCCTCGTCGAGAAATTCGTCAACTCGATGATGTGGCAGGGCAAGAAGAACACCGCGCAGGGGATCTTCTACGACGCCATGGAGAAGCTCAAGGAGCGGACCAGCGACGATCCGCTCAAGGCATTCAAGAAGGCCGTGGAGAACGCCAAGCCGCTGTTGGAAGTGAAGACGCGGCGCGTGGGCGGCGCCAACTATCAGGTGCCGATCGAGGTGCCGCAGAACCGCCGGACCTCGCTGGCGATGCGCTGGATCATCACCAACGCGCGCACACGTCCGGAAAAAGGAATGGCCGAAAAACTGGCCAACGAGTTGAACGACGCCGCCAATCTGCGCGGCGGAGCGATCAAGAAGCGAGACGACGTCCACCGCATGGCGGAGGCGAACAAGGCGTTCGCGCACTATCGCTGGTAAAGGAAGGAAGACTTGACGCGGAGACGCAGAGACGCAGAGGAAACACAAAACGGAGTTGCTCCGCGCCTCCGCGCCTCCGCGTCGAAGAAGTAGTTTTTATGCCAAGAACCGTACCGCTCGAAAGGATGAGAAACATCGGCATCGCCGCACATATCGATGCCGGCAAAACCACCACGACCGAGCGGATTTTATATTACACCGGCCGCACCCACAAGCTGGGCGAAGTCCATGAGGGCACCGCCACCATGGACTGGATGGAACAGGAGCAGGAGCGCGGAATCACCATTACCTCCGCAGCCACTACCTGCGAATGGCACGACATCCAGATCAACATCATCGACACGCCCGGTCATGTGGACTTCACCGCCGAGGTGGAGCGCAGCCTGCGTGTGCTCGACGGCGCGGTCGCGGTGTTCGACGCCGTGGCCGGCGTGCAGCCGCAGAGCGAGACCGTGTGGCGCCAGGCCGACAAGTACCAGGTTCCCCGGATTTGCTTCATCAACAAGATGGACCGCGTGGGCGCGGACTTCTACCACTCGGTGGAGACCATCGTCAGCCGGCTGAAGTGCCGCCCGGTGCCGATCCAGCTTCCCATCGGGGCGGAAGGCGATTTCGTGGGCATCGTCGACCTGGTTGAAATGAAGGCCGTGATCTGGCACGACGAGACCCTCGGCGCCCAGTTCGACACCACCGACATTCCCGCTGACCTGGTCGACAGGGCCAAGGAATACCGCGAGAAGATGATCGAGGCGATCAGCGAGTTCGACGACAAGCTGTTCGAGAAGTTCATCGAAGGCCAGGCGGTATCGAACGACGAGATTCGAGCCGGCCTGCGCAAGGCGACCATCGCGCTGAAGATTTTCCCGGTCATCTGCGGCTCGGCATTCAAGAACAAGGGCGTCCAGACCATGCTGGACGCGGTGGTGGACTACCTCCCGTCGCCGGTTGACATCCCGCCGGTGGAAGGCGCCGATCTCGACGTCCCCGGCAAGATCCTTACCCGCAGGGCCAGCGACGAAGAGCGGTTCAGCGCGCTGGTGTTCAAGATCATGACCGACCCCTATGTCGGCCAGCTCGCGTTCTTCCGGGTGTACTCGGGCACGCTCAAGAGCGGCGATACGGTCTACAACGTGGCCAAGCGCCGCAAGGAGCGGATCGGGCGCCTGCTGCGCATGCACGCCAACAAGCGCGAAGAGATCCAGGAGATTCTGGCCGGCGACATCTGCGCCGCGGTGGGACTGAGGACCGTCTCTACGGGCGACACGATTTGCGACGACGATCACCCGATCGTGCTCGAGTCCATCGAGTTCCCGACTCCGGTGATCCAGCTTGCGGTCGAGCCCAAGACCAAGGCCGACCAGGAGAAGCTGGGTCTGGCGATCCAGAAGCTGGCCCAGGAGGACCCGACGTTCCGCGTGAATACCGATCCCGAGACCGGGCAGACCATTCTCTCCGGCATGGGCGAACTGCACCTGGAGATCATTGTCGACCGCATGATGCGCGAGTTCGGCGTGGGGGCCAATGTCGGCAAGCCGCAGGTGGCTTATCGCGAGACCATTCGCAAGGCCGCCGAGGCGGAAGGCCGCCACGTGAAGCAGTCCGGCGGACGCGGCCAGTACGGCGTGGTGAAGCTGCGCATCGAGCCGCTGCCGGGCGGTGGATTCGAGTTCGTCAACGAGATTTTCGGCGGCTCGGTTCCCAAGGAGTACATCGGGCCCGTGGAGGTCGGCGTGAAGGAGGCCCTGGAAGGCGGCGTCCTGGCGGGCTTCCCCATGTCGGATGTGAAGGTCACGCTGTACGACGGCAGCTATCACGATGTCGATTCCAGCGAAATGGCTTTCAAGATCGCCGGCTCGCTGGGTCTGAAAGAGGCCGCCAGGCGCGCCAGGCCGGTGCTGCTGGAGCCGATCATGGCGGTCGAGGTAGTGGTTCCCGAAGAGTACATGGGCGATGTGATCGGCGACCTGAATTCCCGCCGCGGACGCATCGAAGGCATGGAGCTTCGCGGCACCACGCAGATTATCAAGAGCAGCGTGCCGCTCTCGGAAATGTTCGGGTACGCGACCGAGCTGCGCAGCCGCACGCAGGGCCGCGGCAGCTTCACCATGCACTTTGGCAAGTACGAAGAGGTTCCCGGCGCTCTCGCCGAAGAAATCGTCAGCAAGGTTCAGGGCAAGACTTCTAATTAAGGAGACAGGTTTTTTCTTATGGCAAAGGAAAAATTCGACCGCAGCAAGCCGCACGTGAATATCGGGACGATCGGCCATATCGATCACGGCAAGACCACCCTGACCGCGGCCATCACCCGCGTGCTGGCCAAGCACAATCCCAAGGTCAAGTTCCGGAGCTTCGACTCCATCGATAACGCGCCGGAAGAGAAGGCGCGCGGCATCACGATCGCCGTGGCCCACATCGAGTACGAGACCGCCAACCGGCACTACGCGCACGTCGATTGCCCGGGCCATGCCGATTACATCAAGAACATGATCACCGGTGCGGCGCAGATGGACGGCGCCATCCTGGTAGTGGCGGCCACCGACGGACCGATGCCCCAGACGCGTGAGCATGTGCTGCTGGCGCGGCAGGTGGGCGTGCCGTATATCGTGGTGTGCATGAACAAGGTCGATATGGTGGACGACCCCGAGCTGCTGGACCTGGTGGAGCTGGAAGTGCGCGAGCTGCTGAAGACCTATCAGTTCCCCGGCGACGATCTGCCGGTGGTGCGGGTGTCGGCGCTGGGCGCGCTGAACGGCGAAGAGAAGTGGGAGAAGACGGTGGAGCAGTTGATGGACGCGGTGGACAGCTACATTCCGCTGCCGCAGCGAGCCAAAGACAAGCCGTTCCTGATGCCGATCGAGGACATTTTCTCGATTCAGGGCCGCGGCACGGTGGTGACGGGGCGCATCGAGCGGGGTGTGTGCAAGGTCGGCGAGGAAATGGAGATCGTCGGTTTCCGGGAGACGCGGAAGACGGTGGTCACCGGCGTGGAAATGTT
>DATJYJ010000083.1:0-3624 GCA_035578025.1 Verrucomicrobiia bacterium | reverse complement strand
CTCAGTCGATGTAGTCGTAAGCTGCCAGCGTGAGAAACTCGCGCAGGTCTTTCCACAGCATCATTTCCTCGAACAACTGCGCCGCCAGCGGAAAACGGCCGCCGGCGTAGCGGGCCTCTCCGGCCACGGAGCGGATGTGCTCGAGCTGCGAAGCAATGGTCGTGCGGATGAGGTCCGGCGTGATCGTCCGGCCGTCTTCCAGTTTTGCCCCGTGATGCAGCCACTGCCAGACCTGCGTGCGCGAGATCTCGGCGGTGGCGGCATCCTCCATTAGGTTGTAGATGGGAACGCAGCCGTTGCCCATCAGCCAGGATTCCAGGTACTGGATGCCGACATCGATGTTGATCTTGAGGCCGTCCTCGGTGATGTGGCCGTCCGGAACCGTGAGCAGGTCTTTGGCGGTCACGGCCACCTCTTCCCGCTTGCGATGGATCTGGTTCGGTGTCGGCATGTGCCGGTTGAAAATCTCCATCGCCACAGGCACCAGCCCGGGATGTGCCACCCAGGTGCCGTCGTGGCCCGCCTGCACTTCACGGTGCTTGTCTTCTTCCACTTTGGCCAGCGCCGCCTCGCTCGCCAGGGGATCGTTCTTGATCGGGATTTGCGCGGCCATCCCGCCCATCGCGTGGATGCCGCGGCGGTGGCAGGTGCGGATCAGCAGTTGCACGTACGAGTTCAGAAAATGCCGGTTCATCGTCACCTGCGCCCGGTTCGGCATTACGAATTGCGGATGGTTGCGGAACACCTTGATGAAACTGAAAATGTAATCCCAGCGGCCGCAGTTGAGCCCGGATGAGTGGTCCCGCAGCTCGTACAGGATCTCGTCCATCTCGAAGGCGGCCAGGATGGTTTCGATGAGCACCGTGGCGCGAATGGTCCCGCGCGGCACGCCGGCATACTCCTGCGCAAAAGCGAAGACTTCGTTCCAAAGGCGCGCTTCGAGGTGGCTCTGCATCTTCGGCAGGTAGAAGTAGGGTCCGGTGCCTTTGGCCATCAGCGCCTTGGCGTTGTGGAAGAAATAGAGTCCGAAATCGAAGAGCGAGCCGGACATCGGTTGCCCGTCGATGGCGACGTGTTTTTCCACCAAGTGCCAGCCGCGCGGGCGGACCAGCAGCACCGCGGTTTTCGGAGCGAGCTCGTACTTCTTGCCCTCCGGGCTGGTGAAGGAAATGGTGCCGGCAACCGCATCGCGCAGGTTGATCTGGCCCTGCACGTTGTTGTTCCAGGTAGGCGAGTTGGAGTCCTCGAAGTCGGCCATGAACACTTTGGCCCCGGAATTGAGAGCGTTGATCACCATCTTGCGTTCCACCGGCCCCGTGATCTCCACGCGCCGGTCCTGAAGGTCCGCCGGAATCGGAGCCACCGTCCACTCGGCTTTTCGAATGGCCTCGGTGTCCGACAGGAAATCGGGCATCGCGCCGCTGTCGATTTCCGCCTGGCGCCGCGCCCGCCTCTCGAGTAATTCGCGCCTGCGCCCGTCGAAGCGCCGGTGCAGCTCGGTAACGAAGGCCAGGGCTTCCGGGCTGAGGATTTGCTCGAATTCGTAAGTCACCGGCGCGTCGATCGTCATCGGACCGGTTTTCAAAGATGGGGTTCCCATAAACGGTATCCTTACATTGTCCCCCTACAACGACGCCAGCGAGCCGTCCTCGTGGAAGGCCGGCGGGAACGGGCGCGTACCTTGAAACGGATATCTCTTCAGCGCGGCTTCGCTCACTTCGAAACCGAGGCCCGGCTTCGTGGGCAGCGGATAACGCCCGCCGGTCATGCGCATCGCCGGGAAGCCCGTCAGGTCCTCCCACACGCGGTTCATCGGGCCGGCCTCCACGAAACCGCAGATCTCCTGCGCCAGGAAATTCGGGATCGCGGCATCCACGTGCAGGCTCGCGATTCCGCCCACGGGTCCCTCGCAAGCGTGCGGCGCCATCCGAATGCCCGCGGCATCGGCGGCGGCGGCCACTTTCCACAGCGCCGTGATCCCGCCTACGTGCGCGATATCGGGCTGCAGAACATCCACGATTCCGAGATCGATCAGCTCGTTGAACCCGTACGCCGCAATCAGGCGTTCGCCCGTGGCCAGGGGCGTCGTCGATTTCCGGGCAGCCCGCTGCATGGCGCGCACATTCTCCGGTGGACAAATCTCTTCGGCGAAGAACAGGTGGAACGGTTCGATTTCGCGCAATATGATCGCCGCCACGGTGGGACTCGGCCGCGCGTGAAAATCCACCGCGAAATCCAGGTCCGGCCCCAGGCCTTCGCGCAGCGTCTCCATGTGTTTCACGGCGCGCTTCAACTTGCGGTCGGTCTCCACCCATTCGAGCAGATCCGGCAACTGGAACTTGAGCGCGGTCACGCCCGCCTGGCGCGTGCGCGCACCGAGTTCTTTGGCTTCCTGGAGCGTCCACGCCTGGGCGTGATAGTATCCACGCACGCCCCGCGGATCGACTGGTCCGCCGAGCAGTTCGTAAACCGGCATTCCCAGCACCTTGCCGCGTATGTCCCAGATCGCCTGGTCGATACCCGAAATCGCCGAGCCAAGCACCGGGCCGCCGCGATAGAAGCTGCCGATGTACATCAATTGGTAGAGATGCTCGGATTGCATCGGGTCGCTGCCGATGATGAAATCCCGAAGGTCGTTGACGCACGCCATGGCAGCCCCGGCCTTTCCTTCGAGTGTGGCCTCGCCCCATCCCACGACGCCCTGATTGGTCTCCAGCTTTACGAAGACGTATGGGCGGTCGGAGCGCGCGATCTTTTCGTCCAGGGTGACGCCGAACACCTGCATGCCCGTGATGCGAAGCTTGGACCCCACGTCCTTGAACACTTCCGAGCCCGGAGGAACAGCCGTGGCAGGCGCGAACGCGCACCCGCAGCCGGCAGGCAGGTTGCGCCTGGAGCCGCCCAGCCTTCCGCTGGAGACGCTCAAAGCGCTCAAGGCTCCCAACAGGTCGCGGCGCCTCATATCTTCTCCTCGCTGTAACGATCGAGCGATCTTTCATTCACGTCGATCCCGAAGCCCGCCTTGTTCACGATCGATGCGAACCCCTCCTTGGCCGCTTCCGGATTTCCCGAGACCAACTCGGCGCGCATTGCCGCATCGCGTTGCGAACCGGGAAACGGAATCTGCTGGATGAAAGAATTTGGCAAGCTCGCCGCCAGGTGTATACCCGCGGCGGTCGCAATGGGTCCACCGTCGTGATATGGCGCCACGGCTACATAGTGCGTTTCGGCAATGGCCGCCATACGGCGGATCTTGACGATGCTGTTGAGCGCAAGGCTGGGGCGCAGGAGATCGACGGCTCCCCAGCGCAGCAAGTCCTGAAACACGCTGATATCGTGTACCGAGCGGCCCAACCCGACGGGCATCACGCTTTCCTCGGTAATTCTCGCCAGGCCGTCGTGCGTGAGGACATCGGTGGGCTCGTCGAACCACAGCAGGTGGTTCTTCTCCAGCGCGGTCGCAACGAACGCGGCATCTCCCGGCGTCAGTCTGCCGGCCGCGTCGAGCACAAAATCCGTGTCCGGACCGGCCAGGGTGCGCATGCGTTCGATGCGCCCGCGCACGGCATCCACATAAGCCTGCATGCGCCACATCGCATCGCGCGTGGGAATCGGCACCGTGAA
>DATJYJ010000082.1:0-9726 GCA_035578025.1 Verrucomicrobiia bacterium | reverse complement strand
ACGGAGCCGAATCCGGAAAGGATCACGGCGTTCCGCACCTTCTGTTCCTTCAAAGCGCGCTCCAGGCCGGAGAGCATTTCCGTGTCGTACTTGAAGCGGAGCACCAGGACGCGCTCGAACCGGGTGCTGATGGCGGCAACCTCAGGCACCTCGGGGTTGTTCGGCTTGGAGTCCGCGGGGGTCACCGAGGTGACGATCTCGTGGCGGCTCTGCTGGGCGTAAGCCGCGGCAACGAGGAGGGGTAGGGCAATCAGCATTCGCATGCTGAAAGCATACCGCTTTACTGATAATGCGCCCGGACTTTGCGTGCCGCCGCGCGGCCCACCACCGCCGCCAGCTGCTCTTCGGACGCCGCCCGCACCAGCTCCGAGCTCCCGAACTCCTTCAGCAGCTTCTGCACGGTCTTCTTCCCCACGCCGGCGATTGTATCCAGCTCCGACGTGAGCTGGCGCGCGTTGCGCCGCGAGCGATGGAAGGTCACGGCGAACCGGTGGGCCTCGTCGCGGATCGACTGCACCAGGTGCAGAATGGGCGAGAACCGGTCGAGCACCACCGGCTCGTCCTCCTGCCCGTACACGTAGATGATCTCCTCGCGCTTGGCGATCGATGCCAGGGGCTGGTCGGAGATGCCGATAGCTTCGAGCGCCTCGGCCGCGGCGTGCAACTGGCCGATGCCGCCGTCGATCAGCACCAGGCCGGGGAAGGCCTGCTTCTCCTCCTGCAGGCGCGAATACCGGCGCGTGACCACTTCGCGCATGCTGGCGAAATCGTCGTTGCCGATTACCGTCTTGATAATGAATTTTCGGTAGTCCGATTTTTTCATGCGGCCGCCTTCCCAGACGACCATGCTGGCCACTTTGTCCGTGCCCTGGATGTGCGAAATGTCGAAGCACTCGATGCGCGAGGGTGGGTCGGGAAGGTTGAGCGAATCCTGCAAGGCCTCCTGGATCGCGCGCGATGAAGGCTTCAGCACGCGGAAGCGCGCATCGAAACTGTGCTTCGCGTTGGTTTCCACCAGATCGAGCAGCGCCTTCTTCTGGCCGCGCTGCGGAGTGCGGATCTCCACCTTGCGGTGACGCTTTTCGCTGAGCAGTTCCTCCAGCGCCTCGCGGTCCTCGAAATCCACCGGGACGTGAATTTCGGCGGGGATAAACTGCTGGTCGAGGTAGATCTGCTTAAGCAGCGAGGAGAAGAACTGCGGCTCGTCGAACTCCACCTGGTCTTCCCAGAAAAGTTCGCGGCGATCGACGATCTGTCCGTTGCGCAGGTGGAAGAGGTTGAGCGCGACCAGAGGAGGCTCGGCGTAGACGGCAAAGATGTCGACGTCGTCGCCTTTGGCAGCGGCCATCTTCTGGCGCTCCTCGATCTCGTCTACGGTGGCGATCAGGTCACGCAGGGAAGCGGCCTCTTCGAAGCGCATTTCGTCGGAGGCCGCCTGCATGCGGGCACGAAGACCGCGGGCGAGATCGCCGTGCCGGCCCTCCAGGAAGAGCCGGACGTCGCGCACGGCGGCGGCGTATGCTTCATCGGTGGTGAGTCCCTGGACGCACGGGCCGAGGCAGCGGTGAATGTGATATTGCAGGCAGGGCTTGGGGTGGAAGCGGGTGAGATCGACTTTGCAGCTCGGCACCAGGAAGCTGCGATGGATGAAGTGCACCAGGCGGTGGGCCAGATTCGCGGGAAAGTACGGGCCGTAGTAGGTGGCGCCGTCCTTCTTCAGGCGGCGGGTCACGTAGACGCGCGGGTAGCGCTCATTGGTGAGCTTGACGTAGGGGTAGGTCTTGTCGTCGCGCAGGAGGACGTTGAATCGCGGCTTGTACTGCTTGATCAGGTTGTTCTCGAGGGCGAGGGCTTCCTTTTCGTTATCGACCAGGATGTAGTCGACGTCTGCCGCCTCTGAGATCAGGGTGCCGGTCTTGATGTCGGCAAGGCGGTCTTCGTTGAAGTAGCTGCGGACCCGGGCGCGCAGGCTTTTGGCTTTGCCGACGTAGATCACGCGAGCGCCGGCATCCTTGTAGAGGTACACTCCGGGAGAGAGAGGGAGCGACGCTACCTTGTCACGGAGTTCCATTTCTCGCGGGTATAATTTAATTATGTCACGCTGGATTCCGGCACTGGTCGTGCTGTCTGTGGTGCCGTTTCAAGCTCAGGGGCAGGTTCTGAAGAAGCGAGGCGAGACCCCGCCTGCGGCGCAGAACGGGTTGCCGCCCGAGGAAGACACGTCGTCGGGCACGAACAAGGAGTACGGTTTTAATCCGCTGCAGGCGAAGAAGGAAATCAACGTCGGCAACGAGTATTACAAGAAGGGCAGCTACCGCGCGGCCGCCGGCCGCTACACCGAGGCCACGAAGTGGAACAGCGGCGACGCCGAGGCTTGGCTGAGACTGGGCGAAGCGCAGGAGAAATTGAAGGACCACAAGGCGGCGCGCGAAGCTTACTCGAAATACCTCGAGCTGGCATCGGATGCGAAGAACGCGGACGAAATCCGGAAGAAAGTCGAGAAGCTGAAGTAGCGCCAGGCATGTCCCGTATACATACCCTGCTCACAGACCCGCTCGCGGACTATGTCCGCGCGGTCACCCTTCACGAGCCTCCCGTGCTCCGCCGGCTGCGCGAGAGCACGGAGGACCACCCGCACGCCTCGATGCAGACATCGCCCGAGCAGGGGCAGTTCCTGTACGTGCTAACGCGGATCGCCGGCGCGAAGAAAACGCTGGAGGTGGGCGTCTTCATGGGCTACAGCTCCACCTGGGTGGCCTTGGCTCTGCCGGCGGACGGCAAGGTTCTTGCCTGCGACGTGAGCGAGGACTACACGGCGCGCGCACGGCAGACGTGGCGCGAGGCGGGAGTCGAGAGCAAAATCGAACTGCGGATCGCGCCCGCTCTTCAGACGCTGGACGCTCTGATCGCGCAGGGCCGCGCCGGCGAATTTGACCTGGCGTTCATCGATGCGGACAAAGCGAACTACGAGAATTACTACGAGCGTGCGCTGGTGCTGGTGCGCAGGGGAGGCGTGATCGCGGTGGACAACGTCCTCTGGGACGGGCTGGTGGCGGACGAGAGCAACCACGAGGCCGACACCGAGGCCATCCGCGCGTTCAATCGCAAACTGCATGCCGACCGACGGATCGCGCTCACCCTGGTGCCCTTGGGAGACGGGCTGACGCTGGCGTGCAAGCTCTGACCCCGACCTTATTTCCGTGCTACGCGCCGGACGACCGGGAGACGGCCGCGCGAATCGCGGCCTTCCTGGAGCGCGGCGCCGACGTGCGGGTGTTTCTCCAAGAAGGCGAGATGCGGCCCGGGGAGGACCTTGCGTCGAAGGCGCGCGACGCGCGCACGGCCGATGCGATCCTGGTGTTCTTTTCGCGCGACTCCCTGCCGCCGCGCTGGCCGCGCGCGGAGTGGGAAGCGCCGCTGGTTACCGAGCCCGCAGCGGAGGGCGTCCGGATCGCGTTCGTCCGCTGCGACGACTGTGTGCCGCCGCGGGTATTGACGCCGATGTTCGACGCCCGGCGGCCGCGGGAGATCAAGCGTTGGTTCCGGGGAGCGCGCCAGGCCGAACCGGCGAGGGCCGAATTTGCGGTCGATGTGGAGGTGCTCGGACTGGATATCGCTGACCGGCCGGGTGTGGAGACGGCACAGAGCGCCGCGCTGGCCGAGGAGTTTGCGATGGCTTTTGCCGGCGATTTCGACGCGGTGGTGAAGGTTGCCCTCGCGCCAACGCTGGCCGCCGCGGCCGGCGATCTTGGGGCGCAACTCGGGTTGCGGCTGGAAGGCGAGTTGGCCGAAAACCTCGCACGCCTGCGCGATTTCTGCATCGCGCGGCGGTTGCTGATCGTGCTGGAAGGCGACGCTCCTCCGGAACTTGTTTTCGAGGGCCGTTGCTCGACGCTGATTGCGCCGGCCGGTCTTCATTCCACAGGCGAGCCGCTCGGTGAGGCGCAGCGCGCGTTCTTCGTGACCGATTCCGCCTGGATCGACGTGTGCGCCGCCGCGCGGCAGGTGCGGCGCCTGGCCCGGGAACAGAGGCGGCACGCGGAGTGCTACGAGGTGATGGAGCGATGGCGCAGCCTGGCCGAATCGCAGGGCGACGACGCGGCACAGGACGAAGCCTGCCGCGAGATGGTTTGGATTCTCGAAGGCTGGGGACGTACGGCGGAAGCCGCGCGCGTGGAAATTCGTCGCGCGGCGGCGTTCGATCAGCAGATGCCTCTGGCGTTCGAGTTTTAATTAACAGGGTGCCGGAAAAAGACCAGCCACGGATGGACGCGGATGCACACGGATTGAAAACAAATCCATATCGATCCGTGTGAATCCGTGGCCCAACTGGGTTTTTCAGTAACCTGCTACGTTACTTTTCGCCAGCTCTTGCCGACCTGAATGACGAGGCAGGCGGGCGGGCCTTTCAGCACCAGTTCTTTCACTTTCTCGCCGTTGATTTCGACCGCCCCGGCTTTGATCTTGCGCACGGCATCGGTCACCGATTCGCACAGGCCCACGCGGGCCAGCAGTTTGTCGACGCGAATGCCGCTCTCGGCCTGTACGCCGTCCGGCATGGAGACGGTCTGGATATTGTCAGGCACTTCCCTGCGCTGCACCACTGCCTGGAACACCTCGGCGGCGCGTTGCGCGTCCTCCGAAGAGTGGAAATCGGCGACGATCGATTTCCCCAACGCTTTCTTCGCCTCCATAGGGTGCATCCCGGCCTTCATCGCTCCGATCTCGGCTACGCCTTTGTCGGTGAGCAACTCGTAGTAGCGCCACATGAGGTCGTCGGAGATCTGCATCACCTTGCGGAACATGACTTCGGGCGGCTCGGCGATACCGATATAGTTGCCGAGCGACTTCGACATTTTGTTCACGCCGTCGATGCCTTCGAGGATCGGCACCATCGCCACGATCTGCGGCTGCTGGCCGTAATCGCGCTGCAACTCGCGGCCCACCAGGAGGTTGAATTTCTGATCCGTGCCGCCCATCTCGACATCGCATTCGAGCGCGACCGAATCGTAGCCCTGCGCCAGCGGGTACATGAGCTCGTGCATCGAAATGGGCGCGCCTTCCTTATAGCGCTTGGCGAAATCGTCGCGCTCCAGGATACGCGCGATGGTGTACTTGCCGGTCAGCTTGATCACGTCCTGCCACTTCAGTGCGGCCAGCCAGTGGGAGTTGAAGCGGATCTCGGTTTTGACGGGATCGAGAATTTTGAACACCTGCCGTTTGTAGGTCTCGGCGTTCTTCTCGATCTCCTCCGTGGTCATCGGCGGCCGGGTGACGTTGCGCCCGGTGGGGTCGCCAATCATGCCGGTCATGTCGCCGATCAGGAAGATGACTGTGTGGCCCAGGTCCTGGAAGTGCTTCATCTTGCGCAGGAGCACGGTGTGGCCCAGGTGGAGATCGGGCGCGGTCGGGTCGAAGCCCGCCTTGACGCGCAGGGGACGTCCAGCCTTTGCCGCTTGCTCGAGCCGCTCGCGCAGGTCTTCTTCGCGGATGATCTCCGCCATGCCTTTCTTCAGGTACGTGAGTTGTTCGTCGATCGTCATGTGGCGAGCGCTGCTTTCAAATCTTCCGAGAATTTGCCGATGGCCTCCACCTGCTGCGGGGTCGCGGGCGTCTCGGTGCCTTTGGCCGCCAGCAGCGGCCGGCCGTCGCGCCAGATCAGGTATGCGAGCCCTTGTGGTGTGAGCATCCCGGTGCTGCCCTGCGTGCCGCCCACGACCGCGATGCAGTCCCCGCGGACATAGATCGAAAGCGCCGGCCCTTCCACCATCAGCCGGATGCCGAATTCGTCGAGGCGGCTCAAGCCGGGCGGCTCACATCTTATAGCGGCCGAGGTCTTCGTCGTTAAGACCTTCGAGCCAGCGCCGCAGCTCTTCGTTGTTGACCTTGTCGGAGATCGTGGAAGCCTGCTTGGAGCTCTTGAGGACCGTCTCCTCCACGTAGATCGGGCAATCCAGGCGCAGCGCCAGGGCGAGCGCGTCACTGGGCCGCGAATCCACGCTGATGAGTTCGCCGTCGCGATCCAGCCAGATCACGGCGTAGAAGGTGTCGTCTTTGAGCTCGCTGACCACTACCTTGCGCAGGCCCGTGTTGAGGCCCAGCAGAAGGGTCTTGATGAGGTCGTGGGTCATGGGCCGCGGCGTCGAGACCTTCTCGATTTCCAGCGCAATGGCGTTTGCCTCGTAGACGCCGACCCAGATCGGGAGCACGGTGTTCCCATTGACATCTTTCAGGATGACGATGGGCATATTGGTGACGGGATCCATCATGAGCCCACGGATTTTCATTTCGACTTCCATGACTGCCCTCTCCCTTGATTACACCACATTGCACGCTACTGCACTGCCTCGCCCACCAGCGAGTTGGGACCGGAACGCGTGACCCGGACCGAAAAGTATTTCCCCACCAGGTCCGTCCCATTCGTGCCGCGATGGGTGAAGTTCAGCGTTCGGTTGGTCGAAGTGCGGCCGATCCACTGGCCCAGGGATTCGTGCCGGCCCTCCACCAGCACTTCCTGGACGGTGCCGATGAGTTCCGCGTTGCGCCGGATCTGGATGGCGCGCTGCTTCTCCTGAAGGATTACCAGGCGCCGCTGCTTCTCCTCTTCCGGGACCGCGTCCGCCATCGCCAGGGCGGCGGTGTTGGGACGCGGCGAGTACTTGAAGCTGAAGAGCGAATCGTATTGCACCTCGTCCAGCAGGTCGAGCGTCTGCTGAAAATCCGCTTCGGTCTCGCCCGGGAAGCCGACGATGATATCGGTCGTGATCGCGTAATTGCGCTTGCCCGTCTTCAGCCACTCGATGCGGCGCATGTATTCGTCGCGGGTGTAGAGGCGGTCCATCGACGCGAGCACCTTCGACGATCCCGACTGCACCGGCAGGTGAACATGATCGCAGAGCGCCGGGTTGGCATCCATAGCATCCACGATGCCGCGGACGAAGTCGCGCGGATGGCTGGTGGTGTAACGCACCCGCCGGATGCCGGGCACGTTGGCGACAGCCGCCAGCAATGCCGCGAAGTCCCAGCCAGGGAGCGAAGGATCGCGATAGCTGTTCACGTTCTGCCCCAGCAACTGGATCTCGGTATATCCGCGCTCGGCCAGGGAGCGCGCTTCCGCCATCACGCTTCCGCTCGTGCGGCTCCGCTCCGGCCCGCGCGTGAACGGCACCACGCAATAAGCGCAGCTTTTGTCGCAACCCTCGATGATGGTGATATAGGCGCGGTGCGGGTTGTCGCGGCTGGTGAAGGGCGTGTCGAACGTTTCTTCGGTATCCAGGCTGAGGCCGGTGACGCGGCGATTGCCGGCTTCGAGTTGCACCAGCATCTCGCCCAGTCGCGGATAGCTGGCGCTGCCGGCTACCAGCGAGACGTGCGGCGCACGGTCGAAGATCTTTTCGCCTTCCTGCTGCGCCACGCATCCGAGCACGCCGAATAGTTTGCCCTTGCCGGCCTCGCGCTTGAAGCTCTGCAGCCGGCTGAAGACCTTCTGCTCCGCCTTATCGCGGATGCTGCAGGTGTTGTAGAGCACGAGCGAGGCGTCGGCGGGCGTCTCGACTTGTGAATAGCCCTTCGCCAGGAGCGTCCCGACGACTTTCTCGGAGTCGTGGACGTTCATCTGGCAGCCGAATGTTTCGAGGTAAAAGGTTTTCCCAGCCACTTCTATTCATTGTACAGCCACCCGGCCGGAGGCCCGTTTCGCCGTTGTAAACTGGGATTTGCGAGGGGTATCCCAAGAATGAAGTTTTTTCTGGACACCGCGAATCTCGATGAGCTGAAAAAGGGCGCAGCGTGGGGAATTGTGGATGGCGTGACCACCAATCCCTCTTTGATCGCTAAAGAGGGACGCCCCACCAGCCCCTTCGTCGGCCGGCTCGACGATATCGGTTTCACAGGCATGGACCTGATCCGCAGCATCACCCAGATCTACCGCAACTACGGCTTCAAGACCCAGGTGCTGGCGGCGTCTCTGCGCTCGCCCACGCACGTGATCGAGTCGGCGCTGGCCGGCGCTCACATCGGCACCATGCCGTTCAAAGTTCTGGACCAGTTGTTCAATCATCCGCTGACCGACAAAGGTCTGGAGCAGTTCCTGAAGGATTGGGGGAAGGTCTTCCACGAGACACCCGTGGCCGGCTGACGCGCGCCCAAGATGGCTGGCGAACTACTCTCCTTCTCACTCGCCGAGCTAATCACCGTGGCGCTCGCCACTGTGCTGGCGATCCTGGTGGCGCTTCTGGGTTATCGGGCGTACCGGCGTTCCCGCATTGCGCCCGAAGAGCGCGAGCGGCGCCGCCGGGCCTGGCTCGTGGCCACCGGCAAGATGGGCGATGCCACGCTGGTGGAAGTCCGCGATACGCTGCTGTTTTACTCCTACGCTGTGCGCGGGGTGGAGTATACAGCCTCGCAGGACATTGGCGCGCTCGGCGAGAAGGCGCCGTCCGGCTATAGCATCAACGGGCCGGTGAGCGTCAAGTATGACGCGCGCAATCCGGCCAACTCGATCGTGGCGGCGGAGGAGTGGAGCGGGCTGCGCTGAACCATCCGAAACGTACTGAACCGAACGGTGCCACTGGAAACGGGGCTTGCGCCGATAAGGCTTCCGATATATCGTACGATATATCATGAGCAAACAGTGGTGGGCGTTCCCCGGCGGACAGCCCTGGGCCGCCTTCGGCTGGGGGCAGGCTCCGCCGCGCTTCTTTGAGTCCGGCGAAGTCCGCCTCGCGATCCTCTCGCTCCTCAGCGAAGGACCAAAGCATGGTTACCAGTTGATGAAAGAGATGGCGGAGCGCTCGGGCGGCTTGTACAAGGCCAGCGCCGGAAGCGTTTATCCCACGCTGCAACAGCTCGAAGACGAAGAGCTGGTCACCAGCGATCAACAGGGCGGCAAGAAAGTGTATCGGATCACGGCGGCCGGGCGCCGTGAGCTGCAGAAGGACCCGGACGCGGTGAATCGCATCTGGAAGCGTGCGGAATCCTGGGAAGACTGGGGCCAGTGCCTGAACCCGGATTCGGCGATGGTGTTTCACGCGATGGGAGGAGTCATCAAGGCGGGTATGCAAGCGGTGCGCCGCGCCGGCCCGGAGCCGGTGCGGAACATCCTGGAGCGCACGCGAAAACAACTGGAGGATCTCTGAGTCATGGGAGTCGGCATCCGAACCGAGAACCTGCGCAAGGTCTACGATACGCCGGCGCCGATGGCCGCGCGTGCCGCAGGCTTTGGGTTCTCGCCCTCGCGCGGCAACAAGGACAAAGACAAGGCCAAGAGAAAGTTCGAAGTGGTGGCGCTGGACGACGTTTCGTTCGAAATCCGCCCCGGCGAAATTTTCGGCTTGCTCGGCCCCAATGGCGCCGGCAAATCGACAACGATCGGCATCCTGACAACCCGCACCCAGCCCACGGCGGGGCGCGCCTTTCTCGGCGACATCGACATCTGGCGCGAGCCGGTGAAGGCCAAGCTCCTGATCGGCGTCGTGCCGCAGCGGCCCAATCTCGATTTTGCCCTCACCGCCCGCGAGATCCTGGTCTTCCACGGCGCGTACTTCGGACAGAGCACGAAGGATCGCGAGCGCAAGGCGGACGAGCTGCTGGAACGCTTCAAGCTCACCGACCGCGCCACCCACATGGTGCGAACGTTCAGCGGCGGCATGATGCAGCGTCTCTCGATCGCGCGCGCCATGATGCACGATCCCGAGGTGCTCTTTCTCGACGAGCCCAGCGCCGGGC
>DATJYJ010000081.1:0-8983 GCA_035578025.1 Verrucomicrobiia bacterium | reverse complement strand
GGCTTCACGGATCTTTTCCGGTACCCGCACCGCGCGCTCGGCCTTGTAGTCGAAGATCACCATGGTCGATTCGACGGCGGCGGCAATCGCATTCAAATTGCGGCTGACCACGATCTGCTCCATGCGAATGCTGCTGTTGCCGATGCCGGCGACACGCGTGCCGACATCGACGGTATCGGGGTAGGTCAGCGGTTTCTTGTAGTCGCATTTCACGCTGGCCAGGATCGGCCCGATTCCCTTGGGAGGCCGTTCGGTCCACATCGCGACCCGCCGCATGTACTCGACACGAGCCGTCTCACACCAGCGCAGGTAAGCCAGGTTGTTCACGTGAGCGAATGCGTCTTCATCGCCCCACAGGATGGGCAGGCTGGTGACCATCGGATAGCCCGACAGCAGGTGCGCGGCGGCGCTCACGCTTCCGACCCATGCGCCAAGTGCGCGCCGCGCGGCCCGACACCGTGCGAGCGGCAGTCGCTCTCCACCATCTCCAGCACGAGGTCGGTGAATCCCACCTTGTGCTTCCAGCCGAGCACGCGGTGCGCCTTCGACGCGTCTCCCAAAAGAACGTTGACCTCCGAAGGCCGATACAGGTCCCTGTCGATGGTCACGTATTTCCGGTAGTCCAATCCGACGGACCCGAACGCCAGGTCGGCGAAATCGCGCACCGAGTGCGTCTCGCCCGTGGCCACCACGTAGTCATCCGGGTCGGGCTGCTGCAGCATCAGCCACATGGCCTCGACATATTCGCGGGCGTGCCCCCAGTCGCGTTTGGCTTCCAGGTTGCCAAGCGGCAGCTCCGTCGTCCTTCCGGTAAGTATGCGTGCTACACCTGAAGTGATCTTCCGGGTAACGAATTCGAATCCGCGCCGGGGAGACTCGTGGTTGAACAGAATCCCGTTGCAGGCGTGCATTCCGTACGCTTCGCGGTAATTGCGGGTGAGGTCGAAACCCGCCACCTTGCTGATGCCGTAGGTGGAACGCGGATGGAAGCGCGTGCGCTCGTTCTGCGGCGCCTCCTCGGCCTTGCCGAACATCTCGCTGGAACCGGCGAAATAGAACCGGCACCCCGGCACCAGGTTTTTGATGGCGGCGAGTAGGTAATGGGTCCCGTTGATGTTCGTTTGCAGGGTGGAAAACTCGTCGTCGAACGAGTAACTGACAAAACTCTGCGCCGCCAGGTGATAGCACTCTTCGGGCTTGCACTTGTCGATCACCTGGTGAAGGCTGGCGTAACTTTCGAGCGAGGCCGCGTGCAGGTGCAGCTTCTGCCGGATGGCCTCCAACCGCTTCAGCCGGTTCTCCGGATCTTCGAGCGCGACGCGGCGCACGATACCGTGAACTTCATATCCTTTCGCCAGGAGCAGCTCCGCCAGGTAGGACCCATCCTGGCCCGTAATCCCCGTGATCAGGGCCCGTTTCGACATGAAATCCAATGGTAGCATCGCGGTGGGGCAGACGATCGTTTTGTGACGTCCGCCCTCCCGGGGAAATCTCTACCTCTTCTCCAGCACCCATGGATTCTGCCGTAGATATTCCAGGGTGCGGATGATGCCCTGCTCGATGGTCAGCTCCGGTTTCCAGCCCAGGGCGCGCATGCGGGCGCAATCGAGGAAGATGAACGGGCTGTCGCCGATCCAGCCGCGCTCTCCGCCGGCGTAGCGCAGCTCCGGCGCGAGCCCGAGCGCTTTCGTGATCCAGCCAATGGAATCGTTCACCTCGCAATACTCGCCCGCTCCCAGGTTGAAGATATTCACCGGGCTGGTGCAGCGGCCGATAGCGAGGAGGATGGCGTTGATGCAGTCCTGCACATACAAATAGCTTTTCCGCTGATGGCCGTTGCCCAGCACGTCCAGGTACTCCGGATGCTGCCGCAACTGGCGATAGAAATCGAGCACGTGGCCGTGGGTGTATCGTTCGCCGAGGATGGAGACAAATCGGAAGATGAAAGTCTGAAACCCGAATGCGGCGGCGTAGGCGCTGATCATGCCTTCGGCGCCCACTTTGGAGGCGCCGTAGAGAGACGTCTGAATGGGGAAAGGAGCGGTCTCCGGCGTGGGGAACACCTCGGCCTCCCCATAGACGCTGCCGGTGGAGGAGAAGGCGATCCGCCGGGCGCCGCCGGCGCGCATGGCTTCCAGTACGTTGGAGGTGGCGATGGTGTTCTGCTCGAGATCGCGGCGCGGGTGGTCGGGTCCGAAGCGCACGTCGGCGTTGGCCGCGAGGTGAAACACGGTATCGCAACCGCCGATCGCCCGTTGGACCGCGGCGGCATCGAGCAGATCGCCCTCGATCAGCCGAAAACCGGGGTGCGCGCAGGCGCCCGCCAGAAACTCCCGCTGGCCGGTCGAAAAGTTGTCGAAGCCAGTCACTTCGTGGCCGGCGGCGAGCAGCCGGTCCACCAGGTTGCTGGCAATAAAGCCGGCGGCGCCGGTGACGAATGCCTTCACAGGCGCGCTCCGCCGGCATTCGTGCCGCGGGATACGGAAAAGGTCATTGTTCCAGCTAAGCCGATTGCCAACCCGCTCGTCAACTCCAGGTAGTGCGCTATTTGTGTGCGGCTGAGATTCCAAGCGTCCGCGTCCAGCCGGAATAGTCAGAACAGGGCTCGCCCGCACCGTAAGCACATTTGTGCTAACATTTACGAATAGGGGATGAAAGTGTCAGCCATTAAGCCGGCTACCAAACCTGCGAAGTTGAGGAAAGCCAAAAAAGAAGCGTCAGGCTGCTATCACGGGAAACAGGCGAGAACCGGGAACTCTCTGGGTTTTCGCTTCGACAAAGCTCTGTTCCAGAGCCACCCAGAATTCTCCGGAGATGTTCGCGGGCACGTCATTGCGCCGGGAAGTATGTTGGTCGTCGCCGAAGACCCGGTTCCGCGTCAACGCCGAACCCAAGAAGATCCGATGCTGGTGCCGTTTTTGAGCCTCCTGGCTCAGGACATTGCCCAATCACCCCGGTCGATCCGACCACTGGACCAAGGCCTTGCCGATCGTATTCAAGGTTTGGTCGGGCATTTGGAAGTTAATCCAGACGAAGATCTCGGCGATGACAACCTGATCTGATGGTCGTCAACGGTTGGCGCTTATACGCTCATCCGCTGTTCGAAGATCAGCTCGAAAAGCTGACGGAGCAGGTAGAGCGGCTGAAGCGACAATTGCCAAAAGAATACGGGTCGCGGACAGCCACGAAATTGTTGGCCACGATCAGCCGTCTCATTTACGAGACAATCCCCAGGGACCCGAACCGTGCTGAGTTCCGTCAAGGAAACACGTTGGGTGTCGAGAACCGTCACTGGTTTCGCGCGAAGTTCCATGCCCGCTATCGCCTGTTCTTTCGATTTTCGAGCCAAGAAAAAGTCATCGTCTATGCGTGGGTGAACGATGAGAGCGGCCTGCGAAAGGCAGGATCCAAGACGGACCCGTACGCAGTCTTCGCCTCGATGCTTAAGGCCGGAAATCCTCCGAAGAACTTGAGCGAGCTACTCAAGGCATCCAAAGTTCTAAAGAAATCACCGAAGGGTTAGGAGGGATCAGGCGAGATCGTTGCCTCGACGCTGTCTTTTCAGACAGCCGAACAGGAGGGGGAGCAGAACCAGAACGGCTGAGGCGGGTTCCGGCGCGGAGTCGACACTGACGCCTGCTGTCAGCGCCGCCACGGTGAGCGGTCCGCCCGTAAGGCTGACCGAGACGTCCTGCAGCAGGGAATTCGGCGGAAGACCTAGCAGCAGGTCGGAGCCGTCATTGCGCAGAACCAGTTCCGCATCGCCCGATCCTAAAATTTCCTGCGCCAGGGACGGCGTAAGGCGCAGGAACGCCTGGATGACGGAAACCGGCCCCTGGTAGGTCGATCCCGAGTACTGCCCTATTGAAAAACTCAACGGGCCGGCGAGGGGAACCGAGTTCAGCCACACGGACAGGTTCGCCGTGCCGTCGGTGGGAGCCGAGACGAGCGTGAAGCTGAGAGCCGCCGGATCGGCGCTCAGACCGAACCGCGCGGCATTGTAGGCATAAGTCCAGGTCTGAAGCTGGAATATGAGAGAATCACCGGAGTGCAGCAGGACCGTGGTTTCGGTGTCGCTGATGCCGGCGCCACGAAGGGCGCCGGCCGCAAGCACCATCAACGGCAGGAATCGCATCGATCGCATTGTAGTATCCGCCATCCCGGGTGCCTAGAGGTTACTGTACTGGTACAAGGGGAATAAGGCCTTCGTCATGATTTCTCCTTTGACTCCGCTCGATTTTCTGGCCCGCAGCGCCTATACCTGGCGCGATTCCGTAGCCGTCGTGGATGGCGGGAGGCGCTTCAACTATGCCGAGTTTGCCGAACGGATCGACCGGCAGGCGGCGATGCTCGTGGGGTTGGGTATCGCGGCGGGAGACCGGGTGGCGGTGCTGGCGCCAAACGGTCCGATGGCGCTCGAGGCCCATTTCGCGCCCATACGAATCGGCGCCGTGCTGGTGATGCTGAATACCCGCCTGGCTTCAGGCGAGCTGGAATGGATCCTGAAACACTGCGGCGCCAGGGCGGTTCTGACGGACCCGGCTTGCCGTCCCCTGCTGGACGGCGCCGGCGTGGAGCACGTCATCGACGACTACGAGTCCCGCCTCGCCGGCGCGGCACCGGGGTATCCCGCGGTTCCGGTCACCGACGAAAACGCCTGCATAGCGATCAACTACACCAGCGGCACCACCGGATTTCCCAAGGGAGTCATGTACACGCATCGCGGGGCGTGGGTGAACGCCATGGGCGAGATCGCCGAGCACGGGCTGGATCGGAACACCGTCTATCTGTGGACGCTTCCCATGTTTCACTGCAACGGCTGGTGCTTTCCGTGGGCGGTAACCGCCGTGGGCGGCCGCCACATCCTGATGCGCCAGCCCGACCCGGCGGAAGCGGTGCGGCTGATCGAGGCCGAAGGCGTCACGCACCTGTGCGGCGCGCCGGTGGTGGTGAGCGGCCTCGCCCAGTACTGCGCGACCAATGGTGTGAAGTTCGCGCGCGGCCTGCGCATCGTGACCGCGGGCGCTCCCCCTCCGCCGGCGGTGATTCGCGCGGCGGAAGAGACCGGTGCGCGCATCACCCATGTCTACGGGCTCACCGAAACCTACGGCCCGCACACGGTCTGCGCCTGGAAACCCGAGTGGGACGCATTGCCGGCCGGCGAGCGCGCCGCGGTCAAGGCGCGGCAGGGCGTGCCGTACATGGTCGCCGGCATGGACCTGCGCGTGGCCGATCCGCACATGAACGATGTCCCCGCCGACGGCTGCACCATGGGCGAAGTGCTCATGCGCGGCAATAACGTGATGGCGGGCTACTATGACAACCCGCGAGCCACCGCCGAAGCATTCGAGGGCGGATGGTTCCACTCCGGCGACCTCGGCGTGGTGCACCCGGACGGGTACATCGAGCTGCGCGACCGGCAGAAGGACATCGTCATCTCCGGCGGCGAAAACATCTCCTCCATCGAAGTGGAAAAGGTGCTGGCCGACCATCCGGCCGTCGCCGAAGCGGCGGTCGTCGCCGCGCCGGACCCGAAGTGGGGCGAAGTGCCGAAGGCCTACGTGGGTCTCAAGCCGGGAGCGCAGGCAACCGCCGGCGAGCTGATCGCCTGGTGCCGCGAGCGGCTGGCGCATTTCAAGTGTCCCAAGCTCGTCGAGTTCGGCCCGTTGCCGCGCACCGCGACCGGCAAGATCCGTAAGAACCAGTTACGCGCCAGAGCCAAGGAAGCAAACGCATGACCTACGAAACCATTCAGGTCTCCCATGAAGGACCCATCGCGGTAGTGACCCTCAACCGCCCGGAGAAGCGGAACGCGCTGTCGCTGGAGCTGATGCTGGAGTTGCTCGCCGCCCTGGATGGTATCGCGGGTGGGCGCGACGCCCAGGCGGTAATATTGGCGGCCGCCGGCAAGGTCTTCTGCTCCGGGCACGACCTGGGACAGATGACCGGGCGCGACATCAACGAGTACCGCCGCATCTTCGACGTTTGCAGCGAGCTGATGCAGAAGATCCAGGCGATCCCGCAGCCGGTAATCGCCGCCGTGCAAGGCGTGGCTACCGCGGCGGGTTGCCAGTTGGTGGCGGCATGCGACCTGGCCGTGGCCAGCGAGGCTGCGGCCTTCGCCACGCCGGGCGTCAAGATCGGCCTGTTCTGCACCACGCCGATGGTGGCGTTGACCCGCGCCATCGGCCGCAAGCGCGCGCTCCAGATGCTTTTGACCGGCGAGATGGTGGACGCGCGGACCGCCGCGGACTGGGGCCTGGTCAATTCCGTCGTCGCTGTCGGAGAGTTGCAGAGTGCGGCACGGACGCTCGCCGAAAAGGTCGCCGAGGCGAGCTCGCTGGTGGTGGCGATCGGCAAGCAGGCGTTCTACACCCAGATCGATCTCGACCAGGAGAAGGCGTACCGCTATGCCAAGGAAGTGATGTCGATGAATGCCATGGCGGCGGACGCGCAGGAAGGCATCTCAGCGTTTCTCGGGAAGCGGAAGGCCTGCTGGGTCGGGAAGTAGACGATAAATCACGGTCTCCGGCGTGCGCGCGGCCTCACGGTAGTTGGCAAGCCAGGACGCCAGGTCCGGGAAGGCTGTGAGCGCGAGAGTGTTGTTGTAAGGACCGAGCCCGTCGATGACGAACGTGGGCCGCGATGCGGAAAGCCCGGCGCGGCGCATCGCCGAATGCAGGGTTTCCACCGGGGCCGACCGGGTGAGGTGGCGGTCGGCCGGGACGCCGGTGAGCGGCTGCGAGTCCAGGTAGCGCGTGGCGGCGGGCAGTCGCGAATACACGTAGATTTCGGGACGATATCCCCAGACAAAAAGCGTATCGCCGGGTTTTGCCAGGTCACGAACCAGAGCGCCGGCGGCCCGGGAATCCTGGTCCATGGCGGCGTCGCGCCAGGTGGCCGGATCGAGGGCGCGATCGTAGGTCGGGCCGAAGCGGATCGCCGGGATCACCAGCAGCAGGGCAACCAGCCGGCCTTTTCCCTGGAGCTGCGCATAGCCGCGGGCCGCCAGCAGAACGGCGATGGGGAGAAGCTGGAAGTAGTATCGCGGGAAGAAGCGAAATCCGGCAGCCACACCGGCAAGGGAGATCGCCAGCCACAGCAGCCATTTCAGCTCGCGCGCTTCGCGGGCCACGACGCCCGCCACGCACGCGGCATGAAAGCCGAGCCAGTTGGCGGTGCGGAGAACGCCGTTGCCGAGGGGAAAGCCGGCGCCCGCGTAGATCCGGCCCCAATACCAGACCTGCTCCCAATAGGCTGCCGGGACGGCGATGGCTCCCGCCGCGGCCACGGCCGCGAAGCCGGCGAACACCAGGGCCGCCGGGCACCACACCACGCAGGCCGCCAGCACGAACAGGCCTTTGGGGCTGATCCAGAAGGCAATGCCGGCCAAGCCTCCGGCCAGGAGCGCCTGCCGTCTCGCGGCCATCCAGACGGCAGCGAGATGGGGAGCCAGCATGAGCAGGTCCGTAGCCAGCGGGGTCGCGGCGGAGGGAGTATCGAATACCAGGAAGAATGCAAGCAGCGCCGCGGCTATGCGGCCTTCGCGCTCGCTCCACAGGTCGCGCGCAAAGCGGTAAGCGATCCAGCAGGCCAGCAGTCCGTAGAGCGCGCCCGCCGCGCGCAGGAGAGAACCGGGGCCGAACGGCAAGTGCAGGATCGCCACCAGCGGGGGCTTGTCGAACCAGATGTCGCGATACAGCGTGTGGCCGCTCCGCATTTCCTGCGCAGCGGCCAGCGGCAGCGTTTCTTCGGCCCAGAGGATCCCGCTATGGCACAGGCGGGCTGCCAGGAGCAGCGCAAACAGCGCGGCAAACACGAGACGGGTCTTATTCAAACCGTGGCCGCGGACTTTGCCAGCAGGCGCTCGAGCACGCGGCGAAAATCGGCGCCGTAAACCGGATCGGCCAGCGCGAATTCCACGAAGCTCTCGAAGTAGCTCGGGAAATTGCCGATGTCGTAGCGCTTCTCGTCCGCGGTGAGCTTTACCGCCATCACCCGCCGGCCCTCTTCGCACATGAACTGGATGGCGTCGGTGAGCTGGATCTCGCCGCGCTTGTCGGGCTTGACGCGGCGGATCATATCGAAGACGAGGGGCGAGAAAATGTAGCGCCCGGCGATCGCGAGATTGCTCGGCGCCTCATGGGGCGCGGGCTTTTCCACGAGGTTGATCACCCGGAAGACGTCGCCGGTCTGCTCCGGCTGCACGATTCCGTAGTGCGATGTTTCTTCGCGTGGCACCTCTTCCACCGCGATCACGCAACTGGCGCGCTTGGAATCGAAAACGTCCGCCATGCGGCTGACCGCGCGCGAGACGGCGTTGAGTCCGAGAATGGAATCGCCCAACGCCACCAGAAACGGCTCCTCGCCCGCGAAGTTTTCCGCGCAGAGAATGGCGTCGCCCAGCCCGCGCTGGAGCCTCTGGCGGGTGTAGAAGAAGTTGGCTTTCAGAGCCTCGAAATCCAGCTCCCGCAGCAGATCCTGCTTGTTGGATTGGGTGAGCGCCTGAGACAGCTCGGGGTCGTGGTCGAAATGGTTTTCGATGGCGCTCTTGCTGCGGCCGGTCACGAACAGGATCTGCTGAATGCCGTTGGAAACCAACTCCTCCACCACGTACTGGACAATCGGTTTCCGCGCCACCGGCAGCATTTCCTTGGGCTGGGATTTGGTCGCCGGGAGCAGCCGGGTGCCGAGTCCGGCGACAGGGACCACCGCGCTTTTAATCACCTTTTGACTATAACAACCGCCATCCTGCTATATTGGCAAAGAAAAGGCGAAGCGTGGAGGACATCCAGCAACAGCTCGCGGACCTGCGCAAGCGCATCGCGCGCGTGGACCGGAAGTGGGCTGCGCCCTCACCCGCGCGGACGGCAAAGAGCGACCGTCCGCCCCACTGCGGGCTGATCGACGAGCTGATGAGCGGCGAAGTGGTCACCACTCCGCTCGGGCAGCACTTCGAAACCGAGCGGCTCTGGGAGAATCA
>DATJYJ010000080.1:0-3550 GCA_035578025.1 Verrucomicrobiia bacterium | reverse complement strand
GCCGATCCGAAGCGGACGATTCAGGCTAGGGTTTTCGACAGTTCCGATGGAGTCAGGAGCCGTGCGACCCCTACGGGATCCAACCCGGGTGTCGTCAAGGCCGCGGATGGGAAATTGTGGTTCGTGGCTGGCGACGGCGTCGGTGTCATCGATCCGCGTCACCTTCCCTTCAACAAACTCCCGCCGCCGGTACACATCGAGCAAATCACCGCCGATCGCAACGTTCGTTGGCAGAACCTGTCGGGCGCGGCAGCGTCGAACCTTCGCCTGCCCGCATTGAGTCGCGATCTGCAGATCGACTACACCGCTCTCAGCCTGGTCGCGCCGGAGAAGGTTCGTTTCCGCGTCAAGCTGGAAGGCCATGATCCCGACTGGAAGGACGCCGGCAATCGCCGCCAGGCGTTCTATAACAGTCTTCCCCCGCGCAAGTACCGCTTCCGCGTCATGGCCTCGAACAACAGCGGCGTGTGGAACGAGGCCGGCGACTCCCTCGATTTCTCCGTCGACCCAGCGTACTATCAGACCACCTGGTTCCGGGCGTCATGCGTCGCTGCCTTTTTCGCATTGCTCTGGGCGCTGTACCGCTACCGCCTCTATCAGATCAAGCGGGAGTTCAACGCGCGCCTGGAAGAGCGGGTCGGCGAGCGCACGCGCATCGCCCGCGAGCTGCACGACACGCTGTTGCAGAACTTTCAGGGTTCCGTGTTGGTCATGCAGTCGGCTCGCAACCTTCTTTCCCGGCGCCCCGAACAGGCAGAGAAAACCCTCGATGACGCGATCAGCATGGCGGCGGGCGCAATCGGCGAAGGCCGGGATGCGATTCAGGACTTACGTTTGCAGCCGGCAGTTCAGAGCGATTTGGCGCAGTTGCTGACGGCAACGGGTCAAGATCTGGCGCGCTCCGCCGATACAAACGGGAATCCAGTGATCTTCCGTGCGGCAGTAGAAGGCGAGCGGAAAGATTTGGATCCGATCATTCAGGACGAGGCTTACCGCATCGCCCGCGAACTGCTGCGAAACGCTTTCCGGCACGCACAGGCCAGGCAGATCGAAGCTGACATCCGGTTCGAGGATCGCCTGCTTCGGGTGCTGATTCGCGACGATGGAAAAGGAATCGAGCCAGAAGTCGTTGAGGCGGGCGGCCGCGCCGGACACTGGGGCTTGATGGGGATGCGGGAGCGCGCGAAACGAATCGGCGCCCGATTGGAATTCTGGAGCGAGCCGGGCGCGGGCACGGAAGTGGAGCTGAGCATCCCAGCCTCCATCGCATATGCGGCGCCCCGTAGTAGCCGCTTTCCGCTCTTCCGTAGGAAGAAGGCGAACCCATGAGTATCGACCCTAAGACGATTCGGATTCTTGCCGCCGACGACCATCATCTTCTTCGTTACGGCATAGCGACGTTGGTCGGCGCCGAACCGGACATGGAGCTGGTCGCTCAAGCCTCCACCGGACAGGAAGCAATCGAGCAATTCCGGATACATCAGCCGGACGTCACCTTGATGGATCTGCTGATGCCCGGTTTGAACGGCATCGACGCTACGATCGCCATTCGAAGCGAATTTCCCGATGCCCGGATCATTGTGCTGACCACGTACGCAGGCGACGTCCAAGTGACGCGGGCGCTGAAGGCCGGGGCGCGAGCCTACGTCTTGAAAGGCCGCCTCGCAGGTGAGCTTCTGGAGACCATCCGCGCGGTACATGCCGGGCAAAGGCGAATCCCCGCCGACGTTACCGCCGACTTCCTCGGCGAAAGCGACCTGACCGAGCGCGAGATAGAGGTTCTCCGGCTGATCGCGGCCGGGAATTCGAATAAGGAGATCGCCGCTCAGCTTTCTCTCACAGAGGAGACGGTCAAGAGCCGCGTCTCGAACATCCTCGCCAAACTCGGCGCCAATGACCGGACCCATGCCGTCACGATAGGGGTGAAGCGCGGGATCATCGAATTGTAGGACCCTCTAAAGTAGGAAGTCGCACCGCCCGGCTTCATCGGCATCGCCCGGCGACCTTCGGGCATTGTCTGGCAGAGCTTCCACGGAGCACCCCGGGCGTGCCCCACAACGCTTAACTTGTGCGAGACAATGACCCATAAATGGAGAGAGCCCTCGTCCCGCTCCTGGCGTTATGGTGCCCGGCCGCTTTCGCGTTGAATCCTTCCTTGGCGGTGAATCAATACGCGCACAGGACCTGGTTAGTACAGGACGGCTCATTGAAGAATAATGCCTGGTCGATGGCTCAGACTCCGGACGGATATCTGTGGCTCGGAACGGCATTCGGGTTGCTTCGCTTCGATGGAGTCCGGGCCGTTCCGTGGCAGCCGCCCGGAGGCGAGCACCTGCCGGGCGACACGGTTTCGAGGCTGCTGTTGGCGCGCGATGGGCGTCTCTGGATTGGCACGTCGAAAGGGCTGGCCAGTTGGAAGGACGGCAAGCTGACTCAGTATCCGGGTGTTCCCGGCCAGCTCATCGACGCATTGGTTGAGGATCGCGAAGGAACCGTCTGGGCAGGAGTGCAGATCGTTCCTGCGTGGGGACTGTGCGCGATTCAGGGCGCCAGAACCCAGTGCTATGGGGAGGACGGGACCATCGGTCTTGGAAACGGCAGCCTGCTCGCAGACAGAGCGGGCGCACTTTGGGCGGGAACGGGATCGGGGCTGTGGCGATGGAAGCCGGATCCCGCGAAACGCTGGCCTCTAACCGGGCCGATGTCGGAGATTCGCGCTCTCATCGAAGGCGATGACGGCGCGCTGCTGGCGGCGGTGCGGGGTGGAATGATACGGGTCGGCGACGGGCAAGCGGAAAAATATTCCCTCCCGGGGACGGGACCGGGGTTCAATCCCTATGGGCTGCTGCGTGACCACGATGGCGGTCTGTGGATCGGAACGCTGGATCGGGGTCTGTTGCACGTCCACGGCGGAAGATCGGATTGGTTCGGCCAGTCCGACGGTCTGTCGGGGAATACGGCTACGCCTCTCCTCGAGGATCGGGAGGGCAGTGTTTGGGTAACCACCAATAATGGCCTGGACCAATTTCGCAACTACGCGGTGAGCACGACTTCGACGAAGCAGGGATTGTCCAACCCTCGTGTAGAGGCGGTTCTCGCGGCGCGCGATGGGAGCGTTTGGCTGAGCACGCGCGATGGGTTGGACCGGTGGAAGGACGGCCGTATGACCGTCTATCGCAAGCCAGGCGACCGCGTGGAAATTCGGCGCGACCGTGAAGGCGTGCACGAGATCGCCGATAGCGGATTGCCGGATACTTACGCGGGGTCGCTTTTGGAAGACGCCCGCGGGCGAATTTGGGCCTTCTCGCGCAGCGGGGCCGCCTGGTTTGAGAACGACCGGTTTCATCCCGTAACCGGCGTGCCGGGGGGCTTCGCGCATTCGCTGGTGGAGGACATCGCGGGGGACCTTTGGATCAGTTTCGATCAGGGCCTGTTTCGTTTACGGGGCGGGCGGGTCGAGCAGACACCCTGGACCAAGCTCACCCGTGAGGGCCTGGCTTTTTCCCTGGCCGCCGATCCTTTGGATGGCGGCGTGTGGCTTGGGTTTACC
>DATJYJ010000079.1:0-3259 GCA_035578025.1 Verrucomicrobiia bacterium | reverse complement strand
ATCCTTCAACTCCGGATAGAAGTTGGCAATCTGCGGAGCCAGCAGCAGGCCCTTGTACACGATGGTCCGCGCCGAAAGCGAGGGGATATAGAAGAAGCCCTTCTCGGAAAGGTCGCTGGCAGCGATCTCCGCCTCGGCGCGTTTGCGCACGATGTACAGCTTGCGCTCCAGTTGATCCTCGTTCATTCCCCGGCCGCGGCCGAGAAACACCTGCTCGATGTACGGCTGCGAATTGCGCGCCACGCGCCCGATGGCCGAGCCGTCGATCGGCGTGTCGCGCCACCCGAGCACCGTCAGCCCTTCCTCGCGCGCGATCCGTTCCAGGATGCCCTCGGCTTGCAGCCTCGCGTGCGGCTCTACCGGAAGCATCGTCATCCCCACCCCGTATTCGCCCGCCGCCGGCAGCGTAAAGCCGAGCCTGGCGCATTCGCGCGCGAAGAACGCGTGCGGAATCTGGATGAGCACGCCCGCACCGTCGCCGGTTTCGGGATCGCAGCCGCATGCACCGCGGTGCGTCAGGTTGATCAGAACCTGAATGCCCTTGACAATGATGTCGTGCGACTTTTGAGCCTTGATGCTGGCCACAAAGCCGATGCCGCAGGCATCGTGTTCGCATCGCGGATCGTAAAGGCCCTGCGCGGCGGGTAGACCGGTACTGACACCGTACTCGTTCATGGCTTTGCTCTCGAGGAATACCGCGCGCCGGAAGGGTAGTCCGGTAGCGGCTTTCGTTGCACCGGCGGTTGCCTTGCAGAACAGTGTAGCAGTGTCAATAGTATTAGGCAATAGAAAAATATTTTGCTTTAGAAATTAGCAAGACTTATGTTATTCTGCCCTGGTGGGATTCTGGGAGCAGCAGCTTTTCAAAGAGATAGCCGCTACGCGCAGTATGAGCAAGGGGGCGGAGCATTGCGGCGTCAGCCAGTCGGCCGCCAGCCAGCACGTGCAGGAGGTGGAACGCCGCTTGGGCGTGCCCCTGCTCGATCGCAGCAAGCGTCCCCTCGAACTCACCGAAGCCGGGCGCCTGTATCAGGAGTTTTGCCGCGATGTCCTGCGCCGCGAAGAAGAGTTCTCGCTCAAGCTCGAAGCCCTGCGCGGCGATGTCGCCGGTACCGTCCGCGTCGCGTCCATCTACTCTACCGGCCTGAGCGAGATGAGCCGCCTGCGCGAGCAGTACGCCGCGCGCTTTCCCACCGCCCACCTCCAGGTCGATTACATGCGCCCGGACAAAGTGTACGACGCCGTCCGCAACGGCGCGGCGGACCTCGGCCTGGTCAGCTACCCCGAATCCAGCCGCGAAATCGCGGCCCTCGACTGGCGCCGCGAAGAGATGCAGGTCGCCGTTCCGGTCTCACACCTCTTTGCCGCGCGCGCGGAAGTCTTCCCCGAGGACCTCAACGGCCAGGACTTCATCGCCTTCGACGAGGACCTTCGCATTCGCAAGGAGGTCGACAAATACCTGCGTGCCCACGGCGCCGAGGTCAACGTGGTGATGCACTTCGACAACATCCAGATGATCAAGGAAGCGGTCGAGCTCGGTTCCGGGGTCAGCATTCTGCCCGCGCGCACCATGCAGTCGGAAATCGAGCAGGGCCGCCTGGCCGCCGTCAAGCTGCACGCCCCCGACCTGGCGCGGCCGGTCGGCATCATCCACCGCCGCCGCAAGAAGTTCAACCGCGCTGCCGAAGCATTTCTGGAGATGCTGCGGGCGGAGTGACGCCTGGCCCTGAGGGGGCGTTAGGTGTCGCCCACCTCTGCTCCGCGCTCATCCAGGGTCTTCCCAGCGCTCGTCCGGCCGCCACCGGGCAAGCCGCTTCCGCCATGCCGACCATCGCCCGCGCAACCTTTCGAGCGTGCCGCGATGATCCGGATTGGCCGCCAGAGTCCGGATGTTGTGCGGGTCCGCCACGTGATCGAACAGCTCCTCGTACACCGGCTTCTGGCCGATCCAGCGGATGTAGCTGAACCGCTCGTCGCGGATGCCCTCGCTCTGCGGGATCTTGGGGTGCTCGAACAGATGCGAGTAGAACCACTCGCGCCGCCATCCGGCGCTGGAGCCGCGCATGAGCTGCGCAAGGTCGCGGCCCTGCACGCCCGGCGGTGGTGTGATTCCCGCGGCCGACAGCAGCGTGGGCGCGATGTCGATGTTCAACGCCATCTCTCGTACCCGCCGGCCCCGCATCGCTTGCGGCAGCCGCGGATCGCGGATCACCAGCGGCGTGCGGATGGATTCCTCGTACATGTACCACTTGTGCGACAGGCCGTGCTCGCCCAGGAAGTACCCGTTGTCGCCGGTGTAGATGACCACCGTGTTGTCCAACTCTCCACGCCGCGCCAACGCGTCCGTAAGTGCGCCCACCACGCGGTCCACTTCCGTGATCAGGCGGTAGTAGCCCTTCACACTGCGCTGGTACATTTCCGCGTCGGCGAACTGAAGCCTCCAGCGCACCCGGCCCTCGGATTCGTGCAGGAACTCCGGCAGCGCGCGGTAATACCGTTCGTCCGCGGTCTGCGGCACGGGAATCTTGATGCCGCGGTACATCGCTTCGTCCGCAGGATCGTAGAGGAACTGCCGCGGATCTTCGTCCTGCACGTGCGGCGCTTTGAAACTGACCGAAAGCGCGAACGGCTGATCCTTGGTGCAGCCGCTGAGAAATTCCAGGCACTGCCGCTCCTGGATTCGCGTGAGGTGCTCCTTCCCGTCGCCCGGAAAGTACTTGCCCTGGCCGGGAAAGGCCTCGAAGTAGTCGAATTCGCCCTCGGGCAGTTTATCGCCTACGCCGTATTTCCCGATGAATCCCGTGCGGTAACCCGCGCGGCGAAGCAGCGCGGGATAGCTCCGTGCCATCTGGTCCGCGGTCAGCGGCTTCGAAAAGCTGCTGATGCCGTGACTCCGCTCCATCAGGCCGGTAAAATAGCTGGCCCTGCTGGTCATGCAGATCGCGGTGGTCACGAAGTTGTTCTCGAAGACCACGCCGTCGCGCGCCACGCGGTCCACGTTAGGCGTCCGGATGATCCGGTTGCCCATGCAGCCGAGCGTGTCCCAGCGCTGATCGTCGGCCAGGAGGAACAGCAGGTTCGGCTTGCGATCCGCACCCTTCATTCCGGCAGCAGCCAGCGCTGCCCCGACAAACTGCCTGCGCCCAAGCATTCGGGTATCCTCACGCGGCTTCGAGATGATACGGTAATGTGCGATGCTCTCTTGGCTCATGGCCGGCGCAACCGGGATATGAATCGTATCACCTATCTCTTGTTTCTG
>DATJYJ010000078.1:0-3114 GCA_035578025.1 Verrucomicrobiia bacterium | reverse complement strand
TCTGGCGGCTGATGTCTACCACGCGCGTGATTTCCGGGCGGCGGGCGAAGTAGTACTTGTCCTGCACGGTCTTCGGCGCGAGGCCGGCGGCGAAGTGCTCGGGGTAGTCGTGGGCGCGGCCGGCCATCCAGCACGCAGCCTCCACGGCGCGGGCCACCATGTAGTGGTCCGGATTCTCCTCGTCGTGGGCCCAGGGGTCCCAACAGACCACGGTGTCGGCTTTGACCAGCCGGATCAGAAAAATAAGCCGACAGATCACCTCGTTCAGGGAGACGTCGGCCATGCGGTGGTTGTTGTAGTTCAGGTCGAAGTGGTCCTTGCAGCCCAGGATGCGCGCAATCTCCGCGTTATCGCGCTCGTTGCCCAATACATTTTCGCCGATGGTGCCAGGCGTGCCGAGGCCCTGCGCATCGCCCATGTCGTCGTTGGTCGCGCGGACGAGGTAGCCGGTGTAGCCCTCTTCGATCAACTTGGCCACGGTGCCCGCGGCGGAAAGCGGAATATCGTCGGAGTGGGCCTGCAGCGCTAACAGCACTTTTCCCTTGTGCGGCTGCCCGTCGGCGGGGCGCTCGATGAAGACTCCGCCTGCGGCGGGCTGGACCAATTGTTGAGCACGCGAGGACGGCGCCAAGGCGGCGCCGGCGAGCATGCTACCGATAAAATTGCGGCGCAACATGCGTCCGATTATACTCTCGTCAAGGCTGGAGCGATGAAGATTACGGGAATCCAAGCGGCGGGCCTGCGCCACGGGACGCCTGAGGGCGGATGGTCGAACGAGATCCGCCCCGAGGACTGCGTCCACACTCTTGTCGCCGTCCTGACGGACGAGGGAATCGCGGGCTGGGGGTCGGTGTTCACCAACGATCAGCTCGTGCGCGGCGCGCTGGGAGTGCTGGAACCGCTGTACCGCGGCGAAAATCCGCTCGAGCCCGAGCGGGTGAGCGAAAAGCTGCACGCCAACACGTTCTGGATGGGCCGCGGAGGGTCGATCACCCACACCATCAGCGGGATCGACATCGCTATGTGGGACATTCTGGGCAAGGTGACGGGGCAGCCGGTGGGCCGCCTTCTCGGCGGCCGGTATCGCGAGCGCGTGCGGCCGTACGCGTCGCTGCTGATGCGGGAGCCGGCGGCGCTGGCAGAGCAACTGGCGGAGGTGCGCTCGCAGGGTTTCCGCGCGTTCAAGATCGGCTGGGGGCCGTTTGGGAAGCAGAGCTACGCCTACGACGAGCAGATCGTTTGCGCCGCCCGAAGCGCGGTCGGCAAGGAGTCGCTGCTGATGGTGGATGCGGGCGCCAGCGATGCCTTCTGGCGCCAGGACTACAAGTGGGCGGCGCGCACGGCGCGAATGCTCGCCGGCTACGAGGTGTACTGGTTCGAGGAGCCGCTGCCGCCCGACAATCTGCACGATTACGTGCTGCTGCGGAACCGTTCGCCGCTGCCGATCTCCGGGGGCGAGGTGCTGACCCGCAGGCAATCCTTCGCGCCGTGGCTCGAGCAACGGGCATTCGACATCGTCCAGCCGGACGTGACGAAGTGCGGCGGGATCAGCGAGGAGCGGCGGATCGCATGGATGGCCCAGGACGCGGGCGTGCGGTTCATCCCGCATGGGTGGAACACGGCACTGGGACTGGCTTCCGACCTCCAAATGGCGTCCGCGTTCCCGGGCACGGACCTGGTGGAGTATCTGACCGGATCGCCGTTCATCGACGAGCTGGTGGAGACTCCATGGAAGCTGGATGCCGAAGGAATGCTGCCAATCCCCGCCGGCGCCGGACTGGGCGTTTCCATCAACCCGGACGCCGTGGAGAAATACACCGGGCAGCGTCTTGGCGGGGGCGTGTGAGGGCGGAGGGCGATCTCCCTCGCAAGCTGGAGATGTGGGACGCGACTGCCGTCGTGATCGGCATCGTGATCGGGTCCGGCATCTTCGTGCTCCCGAATCTGATTGCGAGGAGCGTGCCATCGGCGACGGCCATCTTGTCAGTTTGGGTGGTCGCCGGTGTGCTATCGTTCTTCGGCGCGCTCGCCTATGCCGAACTGGGCGCGATGATGCCCGAGACGGGCGGCCACTACGTGTACCTGCGCGAGGCGTACGGGCCGCTAGCGGCATTCGTGTGCGCCTGGACCTTCATGCTGGCGGTGCTGGCGGGTGGGAGCGCGTGGTT
Source organism: Verrucomicrobiia bacterium (assembly GCA_035578025.1). GTDB lineage: Bacteria > Acidobacteriota > Terriglobia > Bryobacterales > Bryobacteraceae > Solibacter. Next base: position 946 of record DATJYJ010000078.1, on the reverse strand, counting down.
GGCGGTGACGTTTTCGATCTATGCCGGGTACTTCGTGCCGCTCACTCCGGCGGCGGCCAAGATAGTTTCGGTTGCTCTGATCGCGGTGCTCTCGGCGGTCAACTACGTTGGCGTGCGGGAAGGGGCGCGGGTCCAGCGGCTCTTTACGGGGCTGAAGATCACGGGGCTGCTGGTGCTGATCGGCGCGGCGTTTCTGGCCCCGCGTAGTGGAGCATCGGCCGCGGCCGATCCGCCGCTGTCCGGCGCGAGCTTCGGGGTTGCGATGGCCGCCTGCCTGATGGCCTACAACGGGTGGAGTTACGTGAGCTTCGTGGCCGGCGAGGTGAAGGATCCGCAACGGAGCCTGATGCGGTCGCTGATGATCGGAATGACGGCCGTTGCCGCCCTGTACATCCTGGCGAATGTGGCCTACCTGAGGGTATTGACCGTCCCGGAGATCGCCGCCAGCGAGCGCGTGGGCGCGGAGCTGGCGAAGCGAACCATCGGAGGAGCGGGCGGGACCTTCGTCTCGGTGACCGTGCTGCTTTCGATCATCGGCGCGGTGAACGGGTGCGTGTTGACGGCCGCGCGCATCCCATTCGCGCAGGCGCGCGACGGGCTGTTCTTCAAGCGGTTCGCGGAGGTGCATCCGAGGTTTCTGACGCCCGGCACGGCGATCGTCTGGGGAGGGGTTTGGACCGCGCTGCTGGTGCTGACCGGGTCGTACGAGACGCTGTACTCGTACTCGATTGTCGCGGCGTGGATCTTCTACACGATGACGGTGGCCGCGGTGTGGATCCTCCGCCGCAAGATGCCGGATGCCGTGCGACCGTACCGGATGTGGGGATACCCGTGGACCCTGTGGCTGTTTGTGGCGGTGTCGGTATGGTTTATCGCCGATGCGTTCGTGACCCAGCCGCTGCCGTCCGCCATGGCGTTCGTGATTGTGGCGAGCGGGGTGGGGGCG
>DATJYJ010000077.1:0-7281 GCA_035578025.1 Verrucomicrobiia bacterium | reverse complement strand
AGGAAGCCTGATTCGCGCGCCAATTGCGGGGTGATGTCGGGGAAGCCGATCGGCGTGATCGAGTCCACCACGATCTCGCCCTCCTCCATCGGGTAGCGCCCTCCCACTTTGACGTGCGGGCGGATCCAGATTCGGACACTGCACGTAATCTCTCCGCGGCGCACTCCTTCGCGCAGACGTTTGGTGAACACCATCTGCAGAGTCTACACCCGCTCCGAAGGCAGCTGAACCGCCATTACCTGCGATGTAACATGGTTACCGACGCATGCTCGCCCCCGGCATACAGCTTGGTCCTTACGAAATCGTCTCGCTCCTGGGCGCCGGCGGAATGGGCGAGGTCTACCGCGCGCGGGACACGCGCCTGGGTCGCGCGGTCGCTCTCAAGGTGCTGCCCGCGGATCTGGCCGCGGATACCAACCGCCGGCTGCGCTTCGAGGACGAGGCGCGGGCCGCGAGCGCGCTGAATCATCCCAACATCGTTTCCATTTACGATACGGGCGACCACGAAGGTCTGGCCTACATTGTCAGCGAGCTGATCGACGGCGAGAGCCTGCGCGACCTGATCCACCGCGGCCCGATGCCGCCCAGCCGGGCTGCCGATATCGGCGCGCAGGTGGCGGATGCGCTCGCCGCCGCTCACGCGGCATCCATCGTGCACCGCGATCTCAAGCCCGAAAACATCATGCTGACGCGCGACGGCCGCCCCAAGGTCCTGGATTTCGGCCTCGCCAAGCACATAGCGCCTCCCGCTCCGGGAGACAGCGACGCCACAAAGCTGCTCACGCGCACATCGCCCGGCGCCGTTCTGGGCACGGCGGCATACATGTCGCCCGAGCAGGTGCGGGCAGGCGAGATCGATTTCCGGAGCGACATATTCAGCCTGGGCCTGGTCTTGCATGAGTGCCTGGCAGGCCGGCAGACGTTTCTGCGTGCCACGGCGGCCGAAGCCATGACCGCGATCCTCCGCGAAGATCCCCCGGAGCTTCCGGAAACGGTTTCGCCGGCCCTGCGCCAGATCGTTCTTCATTGTCTGGAAAAGGAGCCGGAGCGGCGGTTCCATTCGGCGCGCGACCTGGCTTTCGCGCTGCGCACCGTCAGCCCGACCAGCGCCGCCTCGCGCACCAGTTCCGTGGGGCAGGCAGTCTCCGTGCCGCGCGCCCGCGGATGGGTCTGGCCGGGGGCCGCCGCGCTTCTGGCCCTGGCGGCGGCCGCGCTCGCGTGGGTCCACTTCCGCGAACCAACGCCGATCGAGCTGGCCGCGTACCGGTTCACTCCGTTCGCCAACGACAATGAGGACGAGACCCGGGCCGCCTGGAGCCCCGACGGGAAAAGCATCGCGTACCTCAAGACGATTGACGGCATCCCGCAGGTGATGGTGCGGGCGCTCGACTCGCCGACGCCGCGCCAGCTCACCAGGTCGCCGGCTGCCGTGACAGGCACGTTCTGGTCGCCCGATTCCACGCTGGTGTACTACACCCTCCGGGCCGGGCGGGGCGAACTGTGGGGAGTCAGTCCCTCGGGTGGACGGCCGACGCGGATCATGCAGGACCTGCGCGGCGCCGCGATTTCGCCCGATGGCAAGACGCTGGCCATCTGGCGCGCGACGGAATCGGGCGGGGAGGTGCAATCGTCGGTCTGGATTTCGTCGCCGCGCAACGCCGCTCCACGGCCGTACAAGCCGGCGCCTTTCGCCGTGGCGCTGGACAGCCCCGGCAGCTCGCTGGCGTTCTCGCCGGACGGCGCTTCCATCCTGCTGATCGCAGCGGGAGTGAGCCCGGCGATATGGCTGCTTCCGTTTCCGGAAAGCAATGGGACGCCGCAGCGCTTGTTTGCGGGCACGGAATTCAACTGGGTGCCGCGCGCGAGCTGGATGCCGGACAGCCGCCACGCCATGCTTTCGTTTTCGCGCGGCGAATCCGAATCGGCGCTGTGGCTGGCCGATCTCCGCACCGGGCGTCTCCGCCGCCTCACGGCCAGCGCCCGCGGAGAGGAGTCGCCGTCGCTTTCGCCCGACGGCCGGCGCGCGGTTTTCAGCGCGGCCACGGAAGAATTCAATCTGCTCGAGCTTCCGCTGGACGGCGGGAAGCCGCGGACTTTGCTCGCCAACAGCCGCAACATGTATTCGCCGTCGTGGTCGCCGGCGGGCGATCAGTTTCTCTACGCGACGGACCGCGACGGGACGAGCGAGATCTGGGTACACAATCTGAAGGCCGGGATCGACCGTCCCCTGGTCACGCCGCGCGATTTTCCGCCGGGAACCACGACCGGCCTGGCGCACCCGGTCTTTTCGCCGGACGGAAGCCGGTTCGCGTTTGTACGCTCCTCCACGAACGAGCCAACCACGATCTGGGTGGAGCCGATTGTGGGCGGTGCGCCGATCCGGCTGGCGGCCGAGTATATCGTGGCGCCCACCTGGTCGCCGGACGGCAATTCCATCGCCGGGCTGATGCACCGCGAGCGCCCGTGGCAGCCGGCCATCGTGGGTGTGGGCGCCAACATGACGCCGCACGCCATTGCCGGCGCGCCGACGTGCCTGATTCCGCTGGAATGGTCGCCGGCGGGCGACTGGCTGGCATGCGAGGCGCGGGACGGCATTCAGCTCTTCTCGCCCGATGGACAGCGGCGCCGGAAGCTTCCCGGCATGAACACCAGCGCCATGGTTTTTTCGCGCGACGGCAAGACGCTCTATGCGGCTGGGCGCGAGGACGGACGCACCTTCCTCAAAGCCATCGAGGTTGCGAGCGGCACGGTGCGCGACATCGCCGCTCACACCGGCGATTTCACCTTCTCCGGCGGCGCGACTTATCGCGCACGCCTCAGCCTGGCGCCGGATGGCAAGAGCCTGGCCACATCGGTGGCGCAATCGCACAGCGACCTCTGGATCATGGAAGGCTACCCGCTGCCGCAGTAGCGTTCCCGGTCAACGGGCGCGTTTCTTTCTTCGCCACCCGCCGATCGCGATCAATCCAAGGCCGCTCAGAACGAGGCCCACGTCCGCGGGCTCGGGAGCGTTGCCCAGCGGTCCGCCGTCGTAGGGGACCGGCCCGATCAAATTCTGCACGGCCGTTCCGTTTCCGACCGTGACGTTGTGATAAACCGGCTCATACATGTAGGCATGGCCCACACTCTGGGTCTCGTACTGGGTGGCCAGTGTGAGAACCGTGGAATCCGTCGGATTTTGGCTGGAAGTCGACTTGTAGACATTGCCCGCTCCCACCGCGAATCCGTCACCGTTGTCTTCGATGATGTCCCAAATTGCGAGCTGGAAGGCGGCGCCCTGGGTTTGGGTGGTCAGCCCCGGCGCGATGTTTTGAATCATCCAGGCCACGCGCTCGAGTTGCGGCGTGTCCGCCCAATCGATGGTCGTGTTGTAGGTCGTGTTTACGCTGATGTCCACGAACAACTGCACGCACCACATGGTGCGCGTGTAGGTATTGTCTACCTTGGCGTTGATGCCGCCCGCCCAATAAAGCTGTGTGTTGGTGCCTTTCTCGTTGATCCAAAGAGTCGATTGCTCGCCCAGGGGAGTGTCCAGACCCGTGACAATGATGGTATCCGCGCAGAGGGACCCCGAGCATACAACGAGCGCCGTTAGCAGGCGTGCAACCGACATCGCTTCCAGGGTATGAAAGTGCGGCCCTTCAAGACCAGTTATGGTACTCCCCTAGGCGTACTTTATCTTCGGAGAGCAAGAAGTTGCGTAAAGAAAGCTGTGGGAATATTCACCACGCGCTAACCTTCGATACTATTGCGCCGACTTCTCCAGGGCTTCCTTGATCTTCTTTGATTCCTCGTTCGAGGGGTTGGACTGCAACGCCGCGGTTAACTGTTGGGTGGCTGCAAATTTGTCGCCCTTGGCCAGGAGCGCCATCGCCAGATGGTAATGGAACGTCGGATTCCCCGGTTCCTTTTGCACCAGCCCGTCGAACATACCGACTGCCGCGTCCGTCATGCCTTTCTTGAGGTAGATCCAGCCCAAGGTATCGGAGATTGCCGGAAGATCCTGACGGGCGGCGCGGGCACGCTGAGCCAACTGGAGCGCTTCGTCGAGGTCGCCGCCGTTGTCGGCCAGAAGATAAGCGAGGTTGTTCATGGCGAGCCCGTTATCGGGATCGAGCTTCAACACCGCGCGATACTGCTTCTCGGCCTCCTCTGACTGGCCGGCCTGGTCCTGCACCAGGGCCAGCGTGCCGCCGATGACGATATCGTCCGGCAGGATTTGCCGCGCCTGCCGCAGACTGGCGATGGCCGAGGCGGTGTCGCCCTTGCGCCGGTAGCTCTCGCCGATGCGCAGGTAGACATCGGCCCGCGCTTTGGCGTCTTTGTCCAGCTTGGGGAGGACTTCCTGGAAGGCGGCGATGCCGACGTCATACTTGCCCATTCTCACGGCGGCATTGCCCAGCGCCATGCGGAGGTCGATACGCTCCGGGTATTTGGCGACCTGGTCCTGCAACAGGTCGAGCGCCTCCTGCGGCTTCTTCTCGGCCACCATCACCTCGACCTGGCCCATCAGGGCGCGTGTATTGTCGGGGTTGAGCGCGACGGCGTCGCGGAACGCCGCTTCGGCCTCGGCCAGTTTGCCCGCCTGCATCAGGTCGACGCCCTTCTGATACCGCGCGTCGGATTCGGCCGGCTTGGGCGCCGGTTTATCCTGTGCCTTCAGGCAGCCACCCGCCATCGGCAGCAGTATGGCAGCTGCGAAAGCGGCGCCCATCAGCACCCGCGCTACGCGTGAAGAATGCCGGTTCGCCTTCATGTTCATGGTGCGCTCCCTCCCGCTTTCCCGATTCGATCTATCTATCATGATAGCTGATCGTCAGCCATCAGCCATCTGCTTTCCTATGCCCCTGTTCGGGCTCAGCACGTGCCCGCGCACGAGCACGAAAAAGCTGATAGCTGAAAGCTGATAGCTGAAAGCTGATAATAGCTACTCGATCCGCGCCTCGATAATCTCCACCCTTCCCTCGGCCTTCTCAAATGCATCCAGCACCTCCATACCTTCCACGACGCGGCCGAAGGCGGAGTACTGGCCGTCGAGGTGCGGCGCCGGACCCAACATCAGGAAGAAGCTCGTGGTGGCGGAATCGGGATCGTCGGTGCGCGCCATGGAGACGATGCCGCGCACGTGGTGAACATCGGGGCGGAATTCGCCCTTGAGCGGGTGGACCCATCGGTCCGCCGGATGCCCTGCTCCGCCCGCGCGGGTGTTTGCCATCCCGCCTTGTGCCACGAATCCTTTCTCAATGCGATGGAAAGCCGTGCCGTTGTACCAGCCGGTATCCACCAGCATCAGGAAATTGCGCACGTGGTTCGGGGCCCAGTCCGGCTCCATGCGGATTTTGATGGTGCCGATGGTGGTCTTCATCACCACGGTTTTGCGCATCTCCTCCGGCGTGGCATTGAGAAAAGGCTGCACCTTTTTCTTCTCGATGGTGACTTTCAGGATGCGGACCGGCGTCTCCGCGAAACCGTCGGGCGCGTTCGGGGATTGAGAGATCTTCTCCACCACGTCCATGCCCTCGGTGACGCGTCCGAATGCGGAGAACTTGCCGTCGAGCGGGGGCTGAGGACTGACGCAAACGAAGAACTGCGCGCCGTCGCTATCTTTCTTATCGGGGATGCTCACCGTGGAGACGGTGCCGCGCTCGTGCTTCACGTCGCTGAATTCCGCCGGAAGCAGATTCAAGCCGCCGGAGCCCCAGAGATTGCGGGGAGTCTTCGGGTTCTTGAGCAGCGGGTCGCCGCCCTGAATGATCCCGTAAGCTATCGTGCGGTGGAACGCTCCGCCGTCGTAGAACCCCTCGCGGGCCAGTTTGATGAAATTTTCAACGTGCTTCGGAGCTTTATCAGGCGTAAATTCGAAACGAAAGGTGCCCAGGTCGGTGGTGACCACCGCCTCGAGATCGGTGGCCGCCTGCGCGGCGGCAAACGCCGGCAACAAAATGCAGAGCGCGAGTGGACGCATCAAGAAATACGCTACCACGGCGGCCGTGCGACGTCTGATTCATCACCCGCCGCCTGTAAAATCTTGGGTTTCGGTGGCAACCATCACAGTGTCCGGCCGTCAACAGATTTGTTATTCTTGTAGCCAACACGTCTCGCGACATTTCAGGAGAGGAACAATGCTAGAACGAAGTTCGATCGCAGCAGCGGTCGTGTTTTTGCTTGCACAGGTGTTCCCGTTAGCTGCGCAAAACGCGGCCCTGGTGGGAACAGTAAGAGACCAGCAGGGAGGCGCGATTCCCGGTGTCACGATCACCCTGACCAGTCTCGATACCAATGTCTCCCAACAAACCGTGAGCGACAGCGCGGGTACTTATGAGTTCCCAACCCTCCGCCCGGCGAGTTACAGGCTGCAAACTGTACAGAAAGGATTTCAAACTTACAGTCAGACCGGGATCACGCTTACAGTCGACGAGCGGCTGCGGCTCGACGTAACTCTGCAGGTAGGAGAGACCACGACGGTGGTGAACGTGGATGCGCAGCCTGCCGCGGTCGCCACCGAAACGTCCAGCCTTGGTTCGGTGGTGGAGAACAAGAAGATCATGGAAATTCCGCTCAACGGGCGCTTCTTTCTCGATCTGGCTCTTCTGCAGGCCGGCACTGTGGTGCCGAGCACCAACAACCGCACGTTCCTGGCCGTGCCCAGCGGCATCGGAATCTCCGGCATCAATGCGTCGGGCACGCGGGAGGACTCCACCAATTACGTGGTGGACGGCATGAACCTGAGCGACATGGTTCAAAACCAGATCACCTTCCAGCCGAATATCGACATGATCCAGGAGTTCAAAGTCCAGACCAACGCTTTTTCGGCGGAGTACGGGCGCAATGCCGGGATCGTGATCAACGGCGTCTCCAAATCCGGGACCAATGGGCTGCACGGCACCGTGTACGAATTCGTGCGCAACAATGTTTTCGACGCCAAGAACTTTTTCGATCCGCCCGGCCCGATCGCGCCCTTTAAGCGCAATATCTTCGGATACAGCGTGGGCGGCCCGATCATCAAGAACAAGTTGTTCTTCTTCAACAGCTATGAAGGCCGGCGCGGACGCGAGGTGGCAACCATCAATACCGTGGTGCCAACGCCGGCTCAACGTTCCACCGTGACCAACCCGGTGATTCAGAATCTGCTTGGACTGATCCCCGCCGCCAACGATTCCACCGGCACGCACTACGTCGGCACCGCCGCGCGGCAGCGCACGCTCAACCAGGAGACCGGCCGCATCGACTACAACCTCAACGAGAAGAACTTCCTGTTCGGCAGCTTCATCATCAATCGCG
>DATJYJ010000076.1:0-30466 GCA_035578025.1 Verrucomicrobiia bacterium | reverse complement strand
AAGCTGGTTGTTCGCATCGAAGCGCCGGAAGAGATATTCGCCGACATCGGTGCGGTAGTCGGACCATCCGACCGCGAAATCGGGATTCAGGCCCGACAGCACCTGGTCTGCCGGAGCGTGGAAGATGATCGCGGTTCCGGCTGGACCCTGCGCTCCATTTCGGCCGTTGGCGCCTTTCTTGCCGGGCGGCTTCCCTTTCCCGCCAGCTCCCCCGGCTCCGCCCTTGGCTCCTGCGCCTCCCGGCGCCGCGGCCGTCGGCGCAGTGGCGGCGTTTCCGTAGCGGATCAGCAAGGTTCCGCCGCGGTTGCCCGGACCGCCGTCCTCGCCCGGTCCGCCGTCCTCGCCGGGGAGTTGCACCGGTTTGCCGTTGACGATCACGGTTCCGCCGTCGTCGCCCTTGATGCCCGGCGTGCCCGGTGTGCCGGGCGCTCCCGTAACCACGAGCCGGAACGGCCCGGCGATGGTATTCGCGATCACGCTCACGGTCGGCGCCGGCACGCTCACGGCATTCACGCTGACCACCGGACTCGGTGTCAGCGTATCGGCCAGAATGGTGTAGTTGAAAGCCGGCGAGAGGCTGGACAGGATGCAGTGGGCCGCGCCCAGCACCAGCGTATCGCCGGGGACCGGCACGATTCCTGCGTTGCCCAGACGTGCGAACAGCGAGTCGTCCACGATCAGGCTGTCGCGAAAAAATCGATAGGTGGACATTTTGCTCTCCCTCCGATGAGTGCCTGCTCAGATAAGCGGAAATGAAAAAAACATTTCAGCCTGTCCGCCAGCTACGGTCCTGGTACCGATCTGTGCGACAGTCGTTGCTTTAACCCCTCTCACCCGCTACGATGTGAGGATCTTCTCCAGGCATGAAACTCCTCGTTACTTCCACATTATTTTCTCTGTCGGTGTTCCACCCGCTGCTCCAGGCCCAAACCGCCACCTACACCAATAGTAGTCAGCCGGTAACTCTGACCGGCCTCGGCGGCACCAACGGAGTGGGCAGGAGCCGCCTCGATTGGGGCAAGTGCGCCTTCGACGGAACCAACACAAAGTGTACGGTGAGCGCTCCTTACACCGGCGTTGGCGGCGGCGGAACGATATCGATTGTGTTCACTTACCCCGGCAGCGGAGCCTCTCCGTTTACCGCCACTTCCACCAGCCCGGGCGCCGATACCGTCACCCTTGGCCTGACAGCAGGCTCTTCCGGCTCTGCCACCGTCTCGCTCTCTGAGAGCACCGGCGCCACCGTCACGTTCCTCTCCAATAACTTCACCTTCTTTTACGATTTATCGGCGGCGTGCTCGGGCACATCCGTCTCCCCGTGCAGCATTGGACAGGTGGGCCTCACACCCGGCGCGGTCATCAGCGGCGTCGTCCACGGCGCCTTCGACGCCACTCCGGTCGTTCGATCGGTGATCAGCGCCAGTTCTTATGGCGGGTTCTTGGCCCTCGCGCCCGCCACGTGGATGGAGATCTACGGCACAAACCTGGCCAACGTCGCCTCCCAAACCTGGGCTTCCACGGATTTCAACGGTAATGCGGCGCCGACTGCGCTCGGAGCCACCACGGTCACCATCGGCGGGCAATCCGCTTTCATCGACTATGTCAGCCCCACCCAGGTGAACGCACAGGTGCCCTCCAATGTCGCGCCTGGGCCGCAACCAGTGGTGGTCACCACCCCCGGCGGAACCAGCACAGCCTTCACCGTCACCGTGAATGCCACTGAACCCGGTCTGCTTGCGCCGGCTGTATTCAACCTGTCGGGCGGCCAGTACGTGGTAGCCCTGTTTCCCGACAACATCACCTTCGTGCTCCCCCCCAGCGTGGCCGCGGGCGTGCCCACGGCGCGCGCCCGGCCGGGCAACACGATCATCTTTTATGGCGTAGGCTTTGGCCCGGTGACGCCGAATATTCCCGCCGGCCAGATCGTTTCCCAGTCGAACCAGCTCTCGGGCGCAGTGCAGGTGCTCTTCAACGGAACGCCCGGCACCGTATCGTTCGCCGGCTTGACCGGCGGCTACTTGGGACTCTATCAGTTCAATGTCGTGGTGCCCAACGTCGCCGCCGCCGACACGGTCCCGCTCACCTTCACCTTGAACGGCACCCCCGCCCCCCAGAAAATGGTGATCGCCATCGGAAACTAGCACGGCAATGTAGGACAGGCTTTAGCCTGTCCTCGTCCAGTTGCTCGCTCCCCCGCGCGCCTCCATCGGCGTCCTCCCGATTCCAAAGTCCACCGGGTGGTCGATTGCCTCTTTCCGAAGCTCTCCACCACGCTCCGGATGTAACGCTGCTCGTGCTCGGAAGCTCCCGGTGCCAGTTCCTTCATTTTGGTCACCACCGGCTTCAACTGATCGGCCGCGCTTCCTGCGAAATCCATCGCCCGATAAATGCCCCACTGGCACATCGCACAGTCCGGGTCTAGCCGCGCCGCTCCCCGGAATGCGCGCAGCGCCTCGAAATCCCAGAAGCAGTGCACCAGTGCGAGACCCTGGTCGGACCAAACCTGCGCTTGCGGTGAAGCAGTCGTGATCGCGAAATGGCTGTGCCCCACACCGGCAATCGTCGCCGGCGGCGGCAGGTCCTTCGCCGCTTTGTCCTGCGGCAGCTCCGCAATACGCCTGGGTTCACCGTTACGTCGAATCACCAGTCTCAACCTTTGGTTGCGGCCGGGGCGGCGCTGGCATCTTATCCGTGTTCATCTGTGTCCATCCGTGGCTCAATGGGTCTTTCAGCGTCCGTTCCAGCCACTCTCTCTCCAAACCACCAATCCTTCTCTCCGTCCGCCTTTCTCCGCGTCTCCGCGCCTCCGCGTCGAATCACCAGTCTCAACCTTTCAGAAACCGGGACACCTTGCCCCCGAGTTCAGTCGGCTTCATCGGCTTGAAAATGAAATCGCTGACGCCGAGCTGTTTGGCGCGCTCTTGGTCCTCGGCGCCAAAATGCCCCGAAGCAACCAAGACCGGCATCCCCGGCCGGATTCGGAGCACCTCGCGCGCGAAATCCAAGCCGGACATGCCCCGCAAACCCAGGTCGGTGACAATCAGATTGAATGCTTCCGGCCGGGCGCGAAATTCATTCAATGCGTCCGAGGGTTCGCTGTAGCTGGATACCTGGTAACCGAGTCTCTCCAGCGACCGTGTCATGACCGCCAGAACGGCGCGTTCGTCATCCACGCAAAGAATGCGTTGGCCGCTACCGCGCGGAGTTGTCGGCTGCAGAGCGGCTTCGGATACCGCCACCGCGCGGGTCGCGGGAAATAATAGATGAAAAACCGTTCCCTTCCCCGGCTCGCTGTTGACGTTGATCCCCCCGCCGTGAGCCGCTACGATGCCGTGGACGACGGCCAGCCCGAGTCCCGTGCCTTTGCCCGGCGCCTTGGTCGTAAAAAACGGATCGAAGATCCGTTCCAGGATACCGCTGTCCATCCCACTGCCGTTATCGCGGATGGAGAGTCGCACATACCGGCCCGCCTTGAGCCCGCCCGACGCCTGAGCTTGATCGCGATCCAGCGGCACGGGCATCAAAGTAACCTCGATGAGCCCTCCGGAAGAGCCGATTGCGTGCGCGGCATTGGTTCCCAGATTCATGACGATCTGGTGAATCTGCGTGGCGTCGGCCGAAACATTCGGCGTCGTAGGATCGAAGCTGGAATGGATTTCGATCATCGCGGGTATTGACGCCCGCAAAAGGTCGAGCGCTTCTTCAATCACCGGCTGCAGCCTGATCACCTTGCGCTCCGGCTCTTCCCTGCGGCTGAACGTCAGAATCTGGCGGACCAGGCGCGCCGCACGTTCACTCGCCGCACGGATTTCGCCCACGTACTCGTGACTGCCGTCGCCGGCCGGCAAATCCTCGCTCAGGAGTTCCACGTATCCTGCAATGGCGGTCAGGATGTTGTTGAAGTCGTGGGCGATTCCGCCCGCCAGCGTCCCGAGAGCCTGAATCTTTTGCGCTTGTGCCAGGGCTGCTTCTGTCTTCTTGAGCGCGGTGACATCCGTGTACGTCTCGACGATGTTGGCCGGCTTTCCATTCGTGTAATGCAGACTCCAGTTACTCGTCACCACGATGCGCCCCCAGCCCTTTGCGTGATGCACCAACTCACCCTTCCAGGCGCCGGTTTCGAGCAGTTCCTCCTGAATTCGCGGTAGCGGTTCCGGAAACTCGGTCCTCAGAAGTGTGTGCGAGATTTGCCCCACCGCCTCTTCTTGAGCGAAACCGTAGAGCTCTTCCGCGGCGCGGTTCCATAAAACAATCCGATGCTCCATATCGCGGACGATCACCTGCGCGAAATCGAGTACCTTGGCGTGCGCCCGCACTCGCTCTTCGCTGGCATGCAGGGCGGCGTATCGCCGTGCCTCCGCCTCGCGCTCCAGAACAGCCATGGCCCCGCGCCGCAAACTGGCTAGGTGCAGATGAGTGTGAACACGCGCCAGCAATTCGCGCGCCGAAAAGGGCTTTACCAGGTAGTCGTCCGCACCGGCTTCCATCCCTTCCACGCTGGACTCCCGTCCTGCGCGCGCCGAGACAAGAACCACCGGAATGGTACAGGTGCGCTGGTCTTCGCGCAGGGCCTTCAGCAGGGCAAACCCGTCGACACCGGGCATCATGATGTCCGTCAGCACCAGGTCTGGCGGGTTCGCCAGGGCCGATGCCAGCGCCGCGGCGCCATCGCCGCACACAGTCACCTCGTACTGTTCGGAAAGCAGCCGCCGGACGTAGTCGCGCATGTCGGCGTTGTCGTCGGCCCACAGGATTCGCGGGCGCGGCTGATGACCGGCGCCCGTCGCGGTTGATTCGGGAGAGACATCTTGCTCTCGCTGCCTGGCGGAGTGCGGGAATCGCGCCTCCGCTGCCTCCTCTTCCGAGATCCAGCGCAGCGCCTCTTCGGCATACGCGTTCGCACCCGTCGCTGTTGACGCACGTGTCCGAACGGCCCCGATCCGTTCGGCCGGCAGATGGGCGGTCCCGGTCCTGACTGTAACCGAAAACGAACTGCCTTCTCCCTCGCGGCTGGCGATCGAAAGCGTTCCTCCATGCGCGGCCGCGAATTCCTTCACCAGCGCAAGCCCGATGCCCGTTCCCTCGTGGGTTCGCGACCTCGCGTCTTTCACCCGGTGAAAGCGCTCCGTGATGCGCGAAATTTCACTCTCGGGAATCCCTACCCCCGCGTCGTCCACCGTCAAAGTGACAACGTCCTTCTCGTGTCGAAGCGTTACACGGATCCAGCCGTCGAACGTGTGCTTGAACGCGTTGGAAAGAAGGTTGAGAACGATCTTCTCCCACATTTCACGATCGACATGGACCTGTTCAGGCAGCGTGGGACAATCGACGTGAAACGTGAGACCGGCCTTCTCGATCGCGGACCGAAACCCGCTGGCTACCTCTGCGGTGTACGCGGCAAGGTCTGTGGGCTCGTAGGAAGCGTCCAGACGTCCGGCCTCGATGCGCGAGAAATCAAGGACCGTGTTGACCAGGCGGAGCAGCCGCAGCGCGTTTCGGTGCACGCTCTCGAGCGCGCCCGCCTGCAGCGCCTTCGCCGGATCGCGCAACGCGTCCTCCAGGGGGCCGAGGATCAACGTCAGCGGCGTGCGAAACTCGTGGCTGACGTTGGCGAACATCTGCGACTTGAACCGGTCGACCTCCTTGAGCCTCTCCACCGCCTCTGCAAGCTGCTGCCGCTGCTCCTCCACCGCTCGCTCCAGGCGGCGCTGTTCGGTTACGTCCCTGCCCTCGACGACAAGGAACCGCGGCTGCCCGCCCGAGTCGAGCGCCGGCCGGATACTGAAGTCGATGACGATCGTCTGCGTGCCGCCTTCGCCGCCGTAGATCACGGTGTCGTAGCGGACGAACTCGCCCTTCGCCGCCCGTCGGATCCCGGCCTCGAGATCCTTTTGGGCGGCCTCCGAGCTTTGCCACCAGCGGGCGTGCCAAAACGGCTTCCCATGGATGTCCGATCGGACCAGGCCGGCGCCCACCAGCGCGGTGTGGTTCGCCTCCCAAATGTTCCCCTGGAGATCGCAGAGGCCCTGAAACTGGAAGCCGTTGTCCAGCGTCACGCGGGATAGCAGGAGCCGCATCGGGTCGGACTCGTAACCGGGGCTGGCGGTCTCCATTTCGGCCAGCAGCGCCTCGACATCTAAGGGAACTTGGCCCGCGTCCTCTCGGATCTTCGGGTGCCTCTCGACCATGACCTTTCCCCTCGCACGATCACATGCGTTCCGCCGCTCTTCGCGACGATGTGATCGCATGACGCGCCCTCGTATGGAAGGCGGCTCGCGTGCGGAGGTCGGCAGATTCCATGCCGTCTCAGCCCGGCGCGTAGCTCGGCCCCCCACGACTTCTGCTCTATTGCCCCTAGCGTAGCACCAAATAAATTGGGGCCGCGGGATAAGCGCATGCCATGCTCCCAAGCCGCCCGGGTGCACCCGACGTTCGTCGTTCGGCCCCCGTTTTCGCGTGGTATTCTGATGCGGGGACGAACCAGGGAGTTCTCGCTGCACGATCCGGACGGATATTACGTGACGATCCGTGCGCTATCTGTGGCCTGATGAACGATGATCTCTCTGCTGTGAGCCGAAGGCGTCCTCCGAACCAACTTATCGCTTTGCTGCTGGGGCGACGACGTAGACGTACTCCAGCGTCTCCTTGCCCGTGTTGGAGACGTTGTGCCGGGTGCCGGGCGGGATGTATGCGAACGCTGGTGCGGCGAACGTCCGCTTCTCCTGGCCGTCGATCAGTGCCTCACCTTGGCCCCGGACGATCACCAGCGATTCTTCATTCTGCCCGGTCGTATGCCAGCCGACGGTAGCGCCGGGCCTCAGGCGCACAAATCCACTCCGCATTCCCATTGTCTGAGGCGCTCCCTGTAGCAAAGGGCAATCCCCTCCAGGACACTCCAGCGGACGCGCCAGTGGCTGTGGCCCCGGCGCCTGCGAACCGAGTGGAAACCCGAACGATAAGAACAGAAGCACACACCCCGGAATCAATGAGGACGAAACGCTCATCATAGCTGCCACCTCGTCGGAATCCAGAATAGCAGTTACCGAAGCGGAGACGGCTTGCACTCCTGGCCGTCTTCCGGACGTAGACCCGCACTGCCATCCGGCAGTCGATACGCCATATCTCGCCGCGCGCCGCGGCCACCCTTCTTTCCGGCGTCAACTGCCTGACCCTCATCTGGCAACCACCGTCGCAAGGAGAAGAAACCTGGCGGCATGCATCGTTGAAGCCTCGACTCTACCACAGCCGAAGTGAGGGCGCGCCGCGGCCCTCACCGTTGGCTGCGCCCGAAGGTCCGGGCGGCCGCCATCGCCCGAATCGATGGTGAAGGCGATCGGGGCACGGGAGTCCGGCGGTACACAAAGGGCGATGCTCTTCCAGCCGGCCACCCGCGCTTCTGCATGTTGCCACGCCGGCAGGACCCCGGTCACGCACATCGCCAGGATCGCCAGGCCCGCGCCGGGCAGCCGGCAGGTGCAGCCGGAAAAGGATCCTTCGGAACATCAGGCCTCCGCCCACTGCCGCAGCAGGTTATGGTAAACGCCGGTCAACTGCACCGCGGCCGGATGATCGGGATAGTCCGCGCTCAGGCGCTGGATGGCGACGTCCAGATCGAAGAGAATCGTCCGGCGGCCGTCGTCGCGCACCATGCTCTGGATCCAGAAAAAAGACGCGAGCCGTGCGCCGCCGGTCACCGGACGCACATGGTGCAGGCTGCTGGCCGGATAGAGGATCATGTGCCCGGCCGGCAGCTTGATGCTCTGCGCGCCGTAGGTGTCCTCTACCACCAGCTCTCCTCCCTCGTACTCGTCCGGATCGGCGAAAAACAGCGTGGCCGACAGATCCGTGCGAATCCGGCGCCCGCTGCCCGGCGCCTGGCGGATCGCGTTGTCCACGTGCGTGCCGAACGACTGGCCTCCGGAGTAGCGGTTGAACAGCGGCGGAAACACCTCGAGCGGCAGGGCGGCTGAGATGAACAGCGCACTCTGGCCGAGCGCGCCCAGCACCAGCTCGCGAAGCGTCCGTGCCGCCTCCGAGCTCTCCGGCAGTTGCACGTTGTCTTTCACGCGCGTGGACTGGTGGCCGGCGGTAACGCGCCCGTCCACCCATTCGGCGGAGTCGAGAATATCGCGCGCTTGTTTCACCTGGCGCGCGGTGAGCAGGTCGGCAATGGGAATGATCATGTCAGAACCGGAACCGAATGCCGATGAGAGCGCTGCGCGCCGGGCCGAGGACGATGTGCGCCGGGTGCAGTTGGTCGTAGTAGTAGCGGTCCGCCAGGTTGTACACATTGGCGTGCAGCGTGGCGAACTCGGCAACCGGCCGCTCCACCATGGCGTTGAAGACCCAATAGCCCGGCGCCTGCTTGACCAGCCCGGTGATGGGATCGTACGGCGCCGTGGAGCTCGCCGTGCGGGCGCCCACAAAATTGCCCCCCGCGCCGATGCGGAACTTCGACGGCAGGCGATAGGTATGCCAGAACGTCAAGGTGTGGCGCGGAACGTTCGCCAGCCGCGCTCCGACAGCCGCCGGATAGTAATTCGACGCGCGCAGAGTCGCGTCGAGGTAGGCGTAGCCGGTCTGCGCCTCCCATTTGCGCGTGAGGTGGCCCTGCATCTCGACCTGGAAGCCCTCCACTCTTTGCTTGCCCGCCAGCACATTGAGCAGTGAATTTGTGGGATCGGGTTCGCGGGCGTTCAGCTTGTCGGTGCGAAACGCCGCGGCGCGCAATGACAGGCCGGGATGGGCCAGGTCCCACTTGACGCCCCCTTCGTAGGTGCGATTCTCCTCCGGCGGCAGGCTCGCGGTGGAGGCGCTCAGCGAAAGCGATTCCGCCGATGGGTTGTACGAATTCCCCGCCGAAACATAGATGCTGACCGGCGTCGTCGGTTTGTAGACCACCGCGCCCCGCCAGGAAGACAGGTGGTCCAGCCGGTTATAAGCGGCCGCCGGCGGCACTCCTTGCGTATAGTGTGCATCGAAGCGGTCGAAACGGAAGGCGCCGTTCAGCTCCCAGTGCGAGCCGATGCGGGCCGTGTCGATCGCGTACCCCGCCACGCTGTCGCCCCGGGTGTTCACGATGCTATTGATCGTGGCGGCACCCGCGAAGGGCTGGGTGTAGTCCGGCGTCAGGAGGCTGGTGGTGGGAACACCGGTGTAGCGCGGGCGGGTGGGGTCGGAATCCTCACGATCCAGCTCCATGCCGATCACCGCGGTGTGCCGGACGCTCCCGGTCTCGAACTTGATCGTGAGATCCGTCTGATTGGCCAGGATGGCCTCCACGCTGTTCGAAACGATCTGGTTCCGGTTGATGGTGATCGCCGACAGCGGCGTCGCGGGTGTCACTGTGCCCAGGATCTGCGGTTCGGTGATCTGGACATCGCGATCGTAGCGCGCGTATCGCGTCTGGTTGCGGATCGAAATGTGCGGCGTGAAATCGTGCTCCACGCGCAGGGTGGCGATATTATCTCGCGTGCGCAGATAGTTGCTGCCGTCCTGAAAGCCATAAAAGCTGTTGCGCGGCACGGGCGCCGGCTGGTTGAACAGCCACGGAAGTCCATAATCCGGTATGTCGTCGGCCTGCTGATTCAGATAGCTCACCGTGACGCGCGTCGCCGTTCCCAATCCGAACGACATCGACGGCGCAATCCCGTAGCGCAGGTTCCGGGTCACGTCCCGTCCCGCCACGCCGCCCTCGGTACCCATCAGATTCAGCCGGAAGCTGGCGCCCTTGCCCAACGGCGCGATCGGAATGTTCAGGTCCGCGGTGGCGCGCCGCGTGCCGTCGCTGCCGCCGTCGAAGGAGCCCGAGAATGCCCGCAGCAGGCCCGGCATCTTGGTCGCCTGGTTGACGACGCCGCCCGTCGAGCCCCGGCCGAACGTCGCCGCCGACGGCCCCTGCACCACCTCCACTTCTTCCAGGTTGAAGGGATCGCGATAGTAGCTGCCGAAATCGCGCATCCCGTCGATGTACAGATCGTTGCGCGCGCTAAAGCCGCGGATAGTCAGATTGTCGCCCTGTGCCCCGCCTTCCCCGGCCGCGATGCTGATGCCCGCTACATTGCGCAGCGCATCGCGCAGCGTCGTCGTGTTCTGCTGCTCCATCACCTCCTGTCCCACCACGTTCACCGTCTGCGGCGTATCGCGCAGCGGCTCGGAGTACTTCACCGTCGATGCGGACAGCGCCGATGCCGATGCCGACACTTCGATGCTTTGGGTCACCGTGTCGAGCTCCAGCACTACGCTCGACGGCCCGCTGAATCGCCAGTGGACACCGGTGCCCCGCACCATCTCGTCGAGTGCCTGTTGCGGAGTCAATAATCCCGTAACCGTATTCGCGGCTAACTGGGCGATCCCCTCATTGGCCAGCGAGACATCGAGGCCGGTGGCTTTCCGGAACAGCGCGATGGTCTCCTGAATGGGGCCGGCGGGAATGTCGAAGCGGCGCGGAGCCGCGCTCTCGGCAGTCTGGAATGCCAGGCCGAGAGGACGGCGGCGCTCCAGAGGCTGCGGCGCGGCTGCCACCTTCTGACAGCCAACCGCTGTATAAGCCACAAGAGTGCCGGTGGCTAGCCAGCGGTACACCACTGGCCACGAACTGGAAGATTTGTCTGATGCGCGTCTCTGCTCCGGAATGAACATACCTCTCCTTGCATCGATGGGCCGGCGCGCGTAACATGAATGTGCGCCGGTCCTCGGACTGGACAGCATCAGATCCCTGCGTTGTCCTCGCCAGGTGGCGCGGGGATCTGCATCTCGATTTCTCCCCCGATCCCTCGGAACCGCGGGCAGTTTAGAATCAGCGTAGTCTCCCGCCTGCCTGCTGTCAAGAGCTTGTTGCAAATGATTTGCATTTTTCTGCTGGGGACAAGCCCCTGATGGGCCGTCCTTTTTCGCAACTGAACGTGTCAGCGATGCAACTCAGTGGCGATTATTATGACCAGGCTGGCGCCCGTCACCGGTCCTCGAACTTTATTTTCCATTGATTCAGCTCCACTTATCCGAAACCTCCGCCTTCTTCCCCCATCCCGCCGTGCTACCGTCTGCTCAGGGGAGGCCCTGTGCGCGCTCGGAAGCACCCGTTGCAGCATGCGGAGGGCGGCGCGGGCCCGCAACAATGTCCAGTGAAAAAACGAACCCACCATGTCGTTGAAAACAAACAAGAGCACAAATTTTCATCGCCCTTTATTCGCCTGTTCGGACCTGCGCATCCCGACGCCTCTCAGATTCCGCCCTCGCTTCCGTCCGCGCACTTCCGCCCATCTTCGCCTCTGCTATGCTTGTGGTTTGACCCGCCTATTCTTCTTTTGTTTGCCGCTGTTTCTCAGCCTGGCGCGGCTTGCGACGGCCCAACCCAACGTCCTCCTCGATGCCATGTCCCAGGAACTCAACCGCAATTTCTCGGTCCTCAAGGAAAAAGCCGACCCGCCCCCCTACTTCCTGAGCTACGAGATCACCGAGGTCGAGACCCACTCCGTCTCCGGCACGCTCGGCACCGTCGATGCCACCAGCGGCGTCAAGAGCCGCACCCTCGATGTCTCCATCCGCGTCGGCTCGCCCAAGCTCGACAACTACCACCGCATCCGCAACGACCGCGGACAGTTCACCTCCGGCGCCCTCGTCTCTTACGAGGACAATGTCAATTCCATCAAGCGCCGCCTCTGGCTCGATACCGACCGCGCCTATCGCGCTGCCGCCGAGCGCCTCATCCGCATCAAAACCAACACCCAGGTGCGCGTCGCCGCCGAAGACGACTCCGACGATTTCTCCATCGAGCCGCCCGCCACCTTTATCCAGGTGCCGCCCAAGCCGAAATTCAACGAGGCCATGTGGCAGGAACGCGTGCGCCAGTGGTCCGGCCGCTTCAAAAACTATCCCACCGTCCTCACCTCGCACGTCGCGGTGTTCCATCAGAACGATACCCGCTATTTCGTCAACAGCGAGGGCTCGCGCATCGTCCACGGCCGCGGATTCGCCCGCATCATTATTAATGCATCCTCCCGCGCCTCCGATGGCACCGACCTGAGCTCGTTCGAAACCTTCGAGGCCGTGGACGAGTCCGGCCTGCCCGATGACAAGGTCGTGCTCGCGGCCATCGACCGCGTCGCCAACGACGTCTCCCGCCTCCTCAAGGCCCCCGAAGCCGAGCCCTTCCTCGGCCCCGCCATCTTCTCCGGACGCGCCGCCGGCGTGCTCTTCCACGAAATCTTCGGCCACCGCATCGAGGGCCACCGCCAGAAGGACGAAAGCGAGGGCCAGACCTTCACCAAGAGCGTCGGCCTCAAGGTCCTGCCCGATTTCCTCAGCGTCGTCTTCGATCCCACCCGCCGCAAGGTCGGCAACATCGATCTCAACGGCTGGTACGACTACGACGACGAAGGCGTCAAAGGCCGGAAGATCACCGCCGTCGACAAGGGCGTGCTCAAGGAATTTCTCATGTCGCGCTCGCCCATCAAGGGCTTCCCGCACTCCAACGGGCACGGCCGCCGCCAGCCGGGACTCGAAGTCGTCTCCCGCCAAAGCAACCTCATCGTCGAATCCGCCAACGCGGTCCCCGAGGCCAAACTCCGTCAGATGCTGATCGACGAGATCAAGAAGCAGAACAAGCCCTACGGCCTCTACTTCCGCGACATCACCGGCGGCTTCACCACCACCGCCCGCGCCGGTTTGCAGGCCTTCAAAGTGATGCCGGTCATTGTCTACCGCGTATACCCCGATGGCCGCCCCGACGAGCTCGTCCGCGGCGCCGATATCGTCGGCACTCCCCTGGCCAGCTTCTCCAAAATCATCGCCACCGGCGACAAGCCCGAAGTCTTCAACGGCTATTGCGGGGCCGAGTCGGGCTCCGTCCCGGTCTCGGCCGTCTCTCCCGCCATCCTGGTATCGGAAATCGAAATCGAGAAAAAAGCCAAGTCCAACGAGCGTCCTCCGCTGCTTCCCGAGCCCACTACCATGGAGAAATCGAAGTGACGCGCGCCCGCATTCTCTTCGTATCCGTCGCGGGCGCCGCGCTCGCCGCCCTCCTGTGCGCCCAGTCCAACACCCCGCCCTCCGATCCCCTCTTTCAGGCCATGCGCGACGAGCTGGCCCGCGCCAAATCGATGACGGTTTCCAACCTCGAAGGCCCTTACTTCGTCGAGTACCTCGTCAACCAGGAGGAGGATTTCACTGCCTCCGCCAGCCTCGGTGGCATGCTCACGCGCCAGCGCCAGCAATTCCGCCTGCCCGAGATTCACGTCCGCGTCGGCGATTATAAGTTCGACAACACCAATGTTGGCGGCGGGGGCTTCGGCGGATCGCGCTATGACCTGGAACGTTTCCCGCTCGAGGATTCCTACCCGCTGTTTCGCCGCTACCTCTGGCTGCTCACCGACGGCGCCTACAAGTCCGCCGTCGAGACCCTCTCTCGCAAACGCGCCGCCCTCCGCAACATCCAGCAGGGCGATCAGCTCAACGATTTCGCTCACGCCGAGCCGGTCACGTCCATCCGTCCCATCCTTCACCTGGCCGTCGACGAAGAGGCGCTCGTCTCGCGCGTCCGCTCGCTCTCGGCGGTCTTCGCCGGATACCCGGAGATCAAGACATCCGGTATCGAGCTCGAAGCCAGCGAGGGCGGCTTCAGCCTGATGAACACCGAGGGCTCCCAGGTCCGCGAGCCGGAAAGCGTCACCTTCCTGCGCGCCCGCGCCTCTTCCCAGGCTTCCGACGGCATGAGCCTGCGCGATGCCGTGACCTTCCACGCCCAGGATGCCGCCCACCTCCCCCCGCAGTCCGAGATGGAGCGCTCCATCGCCGCCATGGCCGCAAATCTCGTCGCCCTCTCGCACGCGCCCAAGGGTGAGGACTACAACGGGCCTGTGCTGTTCGAAGGCACTGCCGGCGCGCAGGTATTCGCCGAAGTGCTGGGCCGCAACCTCGCGCTCACCCGTTCCCCGGCAGGCGGCGGCGGGCGCGGCGGCGCCGTGCAGCCCAGCGAGTTCGAAGGCCGCGCCGGTTCGCGCGTCTTGCCCGAGACGTTCGACGTGGTCGATGACCCCACCCAGACCGAATGGCGCGGACGCGCTCTCTTCGCCAGCTACAAAGTGGACCGCGAAGCGGTCGTGGCCAAACCCCTGCGCCTGATCGAAAAAGGCGTCCTCAAAAACTACCTCCTCACCCGCCAGCCCGTCCGCGGCTACGAAGGCTCCAACGGCCGCGCCCGCCTGCCCGGCTCCCTCGGCGCCAACATGGCCACCATCAGCAACCTCTTCGTCAGCTCCACGGACGCCGTCACCGTCGCCGAGCTCCACAAAAAGATGGTCGAGCTGATCAAGGCCCGCAACAAGCCGTACGGCATCATCGTGCGCAAGATGGACTTCCCCTCGTCCGGCAGCCCGGCCGAGCTGCGCGGCATCTTCGCCGGCCAGCAGGGCGGGCGTCCCGTCAGCCTCCCCATCCTGGTCTACAAACTCTTCCCCGATGGTCGCGAGGAAATCGTTCGCGGCCTGCGTTTCCGCGGTTTCAACGCACGTTCCCTGAAAGACATCCTGGCCGCCGGCAACGACAGCAACGTGCTCGAGTACATGGAAAATGGCGCGCTGTTCGCCATCATTGGCGGCGGCGGTTTCACCACCGAAGCCTGCGTGATCGCCCCTTCGATCCTGATCGACGATCTGGAGCTGCACCCCATCGAAGAAGAGATGCCCCAGCTCCCCATCGTCTCCGCCCCGGAGTTGACTCGTTGAGTCAGAACTCCTTCACCGCCGAGACGCAGAGACGCAGAGGATCATCCGGGTTTTCTCTGTGTTTTTCTCAGCGTCTCTGCGCCTCTGCGGTGCAAACATCCCTCCGGGAGTAACGCGTCGTGCTTCGCATCCTAGGCCGCTACATCTTCCGCGAGATCCTCTCCAGCGCCATCCTCGGCACTCTGCTCGCCACCTTCATCCTCTTCCTCCGCGGCGCCGACCCCATCTTCGAGCTGCTCGTCAAGAGTAACGGAGCCAACTCGCGCATCGTGCTCGAGCTCTTCGCCCTCGCCCTGCCCGGCGTCCTGCCCTACACCATCCCCTTCGGTGTCCTGGTAGGCATCCTGATCGGCCTCGGCCGCATGGCCTCCGATGGCGAGATCATCGCCATGCGCGCGGCCGGCGTTTCCAGCCAGCGCGTCATCGCGCCCGTCCTCCTGTTCGCCCTGATCGGCGGCGGCGTCGGCGCCTACACCACGCTCCGCCTGACCCCCGCCTCCATCCGGAAATACACCCAGCTCGTCAACCAGCTCGAAGAGACGCAGCTCTCCGCCGACATCACCCCCAACGTCTTCGTCGAAAACTTTCCGAACACCATCCTCTACGTCGGCAATGTGCGCCCCGGTGAGCCTGCCCTCTGGGGCCCGGTCTTCGTCGCCGATATCGGCGAGCCCGAGAAGCGCGCCGCCGGCCTGCGCGACCAGGCCGTCGGCCCCATGATCACCGTCGCCGACCATGCCATCGCCGTTCCCGATGTCAAAAACAACCGCATCCAGCTCTCCCTGCGCAGCTACTCCACGCACGAGATGGGCAAAGACCAGACCTCGCGCGACACCTACGCGCCCAGCGGCCAGCAGGCCTTGAACGCCAGTCCGCCCACCCAGACCGCCCTTCGGTCGGTCGGCATGAGCACCCACGAGCTCCGCGTCTATCCGCGCGACAAGCCCGATTGGATCGAAACCCAGATCGAGCTGCACCGCCGCTTCACCCTGCCCGTGGCGTGCATCATGCTCGCCATGGTCGGCATCCCGCTCGGCATCGCCACCCGCAAGGGCGGCAAGTCGGCGGGCTACGTCAATGCCATCTTCGTAGCCTTCTTCTGCTACTACCTGGCATTCGCCTCCCTCACCGGCCTGGCCCGCGGAAAGAATCTCCCGGCCGTCCTCTGGCTGCCCAACTGCGCTTTCTTTGTGGTGGGCGCCGCCCTGCTCGGCCGCATGGAACGTCCCGGCGATAGCAGCGTCGTCGAGAACTTCCGCGCGCACGCCCTGGACTTCATCGACCGGATGAAAGCCCTCCTCGCTCCCAAGTCCGCCTCCCGCCTCGGCGTTTGGCGGCTCCCGCTGCTGCCGCAGTTGGTGGACACCTACATCCTCTCCAATTTCGTTTTCTACGTTTTCCTGGTGCTGGCCAGCTTCGTGTCCTTGATCCTGGTCTACGATTTCTTCGAGCTGATCAACGACATGCTGCGCAATCACATCTCCCTGCGCGAGATGTTCACCTACCTGTTCTTCCTCACGCCCCAGTTGATCTATCAGACGCTGCCGGTCAGCGTGCTCGTGGGCGTGCTGGCCGCGCTCGGGGTGATGAGCAAGCAGAACGAGATCACCGCGTTCAAGGCATGCGGCGTGAGTCTCTATCGCCTGTCCGCGCCCATCCTGATCGGCAGCATGCTCCTCGCCGGCGGCCTCTTCGCCTTCGATTACTACTATGTCGCGCCCGCCAACCGCATCCAGGACGCCCTGCGCGACCACATCAAGGGACGCCAGACGCAAACCTACCTGCGTCCCGACCGCACCTGGCGCATGGGCTCCGACGGCACGCGCATCTTCTACTATCGCTTCTTCGACAATTCCGGAGACGCCAGCATCATGCACGAAGCTTACGTCTTCGAGCTTGACCGCAAAACCTTCCGCCTCACCCGCCAGACCTTCGCCAAACAGGCGCGCTGGAGCAACCAGCTCAAAAGCTGGGTCTTCGAAGACGGCTGGACCTGCGGCTACGAAGGTTCCTTCTGCACGCCCGCCACTTACGCCGTGTTCAAGACCAGGAACTTCGACGAGCTCACCGAGCGGCCTGAATATTTCCTTAATGAGGCGCTCAAAGACGAGCAGATGAACTTCCTCCAGCTCGAAAACTACATCAGGGACCTGCGCCAGAGCGGTTTCGAAGGCACCGTCAAATTGCAGGTGCGCCTCTTCCGCAAATTCAGCCTGCCCTTGTTCGCCCTCATCATGGCCATGATCGCGATCCCGTTCGGTTTCCTGGTCGGCAATCGCGGCGCCATGACCGGAATCGGCATCAGCCTCGGCATCGCCGCCTGCTACCTGGCTATCGGGACGCTATTCGAGAAGCTCGGCGACGCCAGCCTGCTACAGCCGTCGCTCGCCGCGTGGGCCCCGGACGTAGTCTTCGCGCTCGCCGGCCTGTATCTCCTGCTGCGCATGAGAAGCTGACCCCGCGGCCCGCGCAATTACTGAAGCTGCACCAGCGTGCCGGTGTGCGCCGGGCCGACCGGCGATTGCGGCAGGGTCTGCGGTGCGCGCCACCCGTCGATGTAGCCTACCTGGTGGACGCAGGCCACGGTGCAGCGCGGCGCGCAGCCCTTGGCGGTGCGATATTCGCGGCGGATGTCCTCGACCGTGTATTCGAGCAGCGGCTTGGCCGGGTAGCCGCGCTGCTGCGAGCAGTAGTGCACCAGGCCGTCCTCGCAGATATAGAGGTAGCGCGCGCCGGCGCGGCAGCGCCAGTCATTCTCCTGGCCGTGCGCGATATTGTCTTGGAAGCCGTTGACGCGCGCGTAGCTGGCCTTCTCCATGGCGCGCATGGCGGCGTAGACCTCGCGCTCTTCGTCCTGAAGGGGGCGCAACTGGCCGTCGCCATCATGGATGATGCCGACCGTCGAGGTGAAGCCGAGTTCCAGCGCCCGGCGCCCGATGACCAGGGCGTCCTTCGGATTGCGGATCCCGCCGCCGACCACGCTGTTGATGTTGACGTGAAAGTCGGCGTGCTCGGCCAGCAACCGGAGCTTCTTGTCGAGCACCTTGAGGCTCTTCTTCGAGACGTCGTCCGGCATGACGTTGTCGATCGAGATCTGGAGGTGCTCGAGCCCCGCGCGGTTCAGTCGCTGGATGCGCTCTGCCGTCAGCAGGTACCCGTTGGTGATCATGCCGGCGATCATGCCGTGGCGGCGGACGCGGCCAATGATCAGGTCGAGATCGGGATGGAGCAGCGGCTCGCCGCCGCTGATAGTGATGATGGTGGTGCCGAGTCCGGCCAGCCGGTCCAGGCGCTGGTACATGGTCTCGATCGGGACCGGCTTGGAGTGATCGTCAAACTCGTTGCAGTACGTGCATGCCAGGTTGCACCGGCGCATGGGAATCACGTGCGCCAGGATGGGATGGTCGGTCGAGGCCAGTCCTTTGGCGATCATGCGCCACTCGCGCACACGCCGCTGTACAGCCCTCAAGCCCCTCCTCAGACGTTTCGACACAGACATGCGAAGAGCTTTTATTACAACACAATCCGGCGAATGGGCGGGAGAGTTTGGAAGCGATCGGAGCGTGGCGAGGGTCGAACGGCAGCCATTCGGCATCGAGCGCGGGCGCGCCGTGTTGCGCGATTTGACACGGATACCCGCAAGTGATAAGTGTAGGAGTCTTCAAAAGGAATAGACATGGCTGACGAGCAAAAGCCTGGGGGCTCCGAAGCGCCTCCTCCCAGCGGGAGCGAGGCACCGAAGCCGCCGGCGAAACCAGCCGCGGATGCCGCCAAAGCGGCTCCTCCAAAGCCCGCCGCGGCGGCACACCCAGCGCCTCCCAAACCGCCCGCAACCATGGCGGCGACTCCCTGGGACAGCGACCTGGCGCGCGAACTGAAAACCCATTTCGGCGAGGGCATCACGGAGACTTCAACGTATCTCGGACAGAACTTCCTGGTGGCCAAGCCGGATTCGGTGATCCCGATTCTCGAGTACCTGAAGCTGGAAGCGGATTTCGACTACCTGGTGGACGTAACCGCCGTGGATTGGCCTAAGCGCGCCGAGCGCTTCGACCTGGTCTACATCTTATATAGCTTCTCGCGCAACGAGCGAATCCGGATCAAGACCTTCATCCCCGAGGGCTTCAAACCCGAGACCGCCACCGGCGTGCACCTCACCGCGAACTGGCTGGAGCGCGAGGTGTATGATATGTTCGGAATTGAATTTGCCGGCCATCCTGATCTGCGGCGCATCCTTCTTCCCGAGGAATGGCAGGGGTTCCCGTTGCGCAAGGACTACTCGATTCTGAAGCAGGACGACCGGTGGGTGCAGGAGAATCTGGGTATCCCGAGCGGCCAGTGACCTCAGTATGTCCGATACCACTTTTCTAGACTCCACTGAACTCGTGCTCAATATGGGCCCGCAACATCCCTCCACGCACGGGGTGCTGCGCGTGATTCTGAAGCTGGATGGCGAAAAGGTGCTGGGCACCGACTGCGTCATCGGCTACCTGCATCGCGGGGTGGAGAAGATCGGCGAGAACCGCACTTACGCGCAGTTCAACCCCTACGTCGACCGCATGGACTACGTCGCGGCCATTTCCAACGGCTTGGGCTATTGCCTGGCGGTGGAGAAACTGCTCAACGTCGAAGTGCCGGCACGTGCGCAGTGCGTGCGCGTGATCCTGACGGAGCTCAACCGGATCGCGAGCCACCTTCTTTGGTTGGGAACGCACGCCCTGGATATCGGCGCCATCACGCCGGTGTTCTACTGCCTGCGCGAGCGCGAGGAAGCGCTCAAGATTTTCGAGAAGTACTGCGGGGCGCGGCTCACCACCCACGCCTTCCGCATCGGCGGACTGCAGTACGAGACCTACGACGGCTTCGAGCAGGACATCCGCGACTTCAACAAGTGGTTCCTGCCCAAGGTGGATGAGTACGAGGAACTGCTCACCAACAACCGGATCTGGGTGGGTCGGCTGAAGGGCGTGGGCGTTTTGAATGCCGACGAGTGCAAGGAGTACGGCGTCACCGGGCCGGTGCTGCGCGCGGCCGGCGTCAAGTGGGACATTCGCAAGGCGCTGCCGTATTCCGGCTACGAGAAGTACGAGTTCGAGATTCCCACCCGGGAGAATGGCGACACCTACGACCGGTACATCGTGCGCATGCAGGAGATGCGCCAGAGCGTGCGCATCATGGCACAGGCCGTGGAGGCGATTCCCGAAGGCCCAATCATGGGCAAGGTGGGCAAGGTCATCAAGCCTCCTGTCGGCGAAGCGTACGTCTCGATCGAAGCGCCAAAGGGCGAGCTGGGATATTACGTCGTCAGCGACGGATCGACCCAGCCTTATAGGATGCGGGTCCGTCCGCCGTCGTTCGTGAACCTGCAGGCGCTGGACCGCATGGTTGCCGGCGGCTTGATCGCGGATGTGGTGGCGATTATCGGCACTTTGGATATTGTGCTGGGGGAGGTGGACCGGTGAATCTGCTGAAGAAAGTCTTTCTGGTGGATTTGTTCCAGGGGCTCTGGGTCACGTTCCGCAACCAGAATCCGAAATACATCTACACGGAGCAATATCCGGCGGAGCGGCCAAAGGTGGCGGAGCGGTATCGCGGGGCGCCGCGGCTGAATATCAATCCGGATAACGGCGAGACGCTGTGCATCGCGTGCAACCTGTGCGCGCTGGCGTGCCCGGAAACGCTGATCGTGGTCACCAGCGAACGCAACGAGACCACCAAGCGGAAAGAACTCACCACCTTTACCTATGACACTTCGCGCTGCATGTTCTGCGGGCTGTGCGAAGACGCCTGCCCCGTGGACGCGCTGGAGCTGACGCAGGACTTCGAGCTGGCGACTTATACAAGAGAAGGCCAGATCTGGGACCGGCAGATGCTCGAAGAGGGGCCCAAGCCCACTCAATACAAATGCTAGACACAGTTTTGTTTTACATCTTTGCCCTGCTGACGCTGGGGGGCGGCATTCTGACCATCACGCGGCGCAATGCGGTGCATAGCGCGATTTCGCTGATCGTATCGCTGATGGGTGTGGCGGGCCTGTACCTGATGCAGAGCGCGGAGTTTCTGTTCGCGGTGCAGATCGTGCTGTATGTGGGCGGCATTATGGTGCTGTTCCTGTTCGTGATCATGCTGGTGAATCTGGATCAGGCGGCGAAGGAGCGGCAGTTCAACCGGCAATGGCTGGTGGCGCTGGCGGCGGTGGCGGCGGTGGGCGCGGAGATCGGGTACTTCATTTACCGCGGCAAAGGTGCGTTCGTGCTGGCAGAAGCGGCCGGGCAAGTGACCTCGGCGCTGGGCAATACGGAGCAGGTGGCGGACTCGCTGTTTTCGGAGTATCTGCTGCCGTTCGAGCTGGCGAGCGTGCTGCTGCTGGTGGCGGTAGTGGGCAGCGTGGTGATGGCGAAGAAGAGGATCTGACGATGCATCCGGTGACGACGGTTCATTATCTGGCGTTGAGCGCGGCGCTGCTGCTCATCGGGACGGTGGGCGTGCTGACGCGCCGGAACGTGGTCATTATTTTGATGTCGATCGAGCTGATTCTGAATGCGGTCAACATCAATCTGATTGCGTTTTCGCATGCCTTGAAGGCCGTCAACGGGCAGGTGTTCGCGATCTTCGTGATTACGGACGCGGTGGCGGAAGCGGCGGTGGGGCTGGGCATTCTGATCGCGCTGTTCCGGAATAAAGAGACCGTGCTGGCGGATGAGATCGATTTGTTGAAGTGGTGAAACCGTGGACTTTCTAAACCTGATTTGGCTGATACCGTTGTTCCCGCTGGCCGGAGCGGGCTTGATGCTGGTGTTTGGAAAGTTGCTGGATCCCCAGCCGCCATCAGAAGTGGCGGTGGCACCGGGCGTGGAGCCGATCTACGAGCACGGGCATGGGGATCTGGGGCATCATGACCACGGCCATGGTCACGCACACGGGCATCATGCTTCGTCGCCCTTAAAGACCCTGATCAAGTTCATCTGCCCGGGGATGGTGCTGTTGTCCTTTATTTTTTCCGCGGGTGCGGTGTATCAACTGTCGCAGCAGACGGAGCGGGTGAAGCAGATTGTGCAGTTCACGTGGATCGCGGGGCTGCCATTCCATATGCAGAACGGGCACCTGGCGACGTTTACGGTGGACTGGGGATTTCTGCTGGACCCGCTGAGCTCGGTCATGATCCTGGTGGTGACGGGGATTGGATTTCTGATTCACGTGTACGCCACTGGGTACATGGATCACGACACCGGTTTTTATCGCTTTTTTGGGTATTTCAACCTCTTCATCTTCTTCATGCTGATGCTGGTGCTCGCGAACAACTATGGGTTGTTGTTCGTGGGCTGGGAAGGCGTGGGGTTGTGCAGCTACCTGCTGATCGGGTTTTACTTTCACAAGAAGTCGGCGGGCGATGCGGGGAAGAAGGCATTCATCGTCAACCGGGTGGGCGATGCCGGGTTCGTGCTCGGCATGCTGCTGATGCTTTCGGTGCTGGGGACGGTGAAGTTCACGGACGTCAACGCGGCGCTGCGCAGCGGAAGCTTCGCTCCGGAGACTTTGCATTTCGGCGTGCTGAGCGCCATGGCACTGCTGCTGTTCATCGGCGCGACCGGGAAATCGGCGCAGATTCCGTTGTATGTGTGGCTGCCGGATGCGATGGAAGGTCCGACGCCGGTCTCGGCGCTGATCCATGCAGCGACCATGGTGACTGCCGGCGTCTATATGGTGGCGCGGTCGGCTGCGCTGTTCGAGCTGACGCCGCAGACGTCGACGATCGTGGCGACCATCGGAGCGTTCACGGCGATCCTGGCTGCGACCATTGCACTGGTGCAGAACGATATCAAGCGCGTGCTGGCGTACTCGACGGTGAGCCAACTTGGGTATATGTTCCTGGCGCTGGGTGTAGGCGCGTACTGGGTGGCGGTGTTTCACCTGTTTACGCACGCGTTCTTCAAGGCCCTGCTCTTCCTTTGTTCGGGGTCGGTGATCCATGCGATGGGCGGCGAGCAGGACATGCGGCACATGGGCGGGCTCAAGAATAAGATTCCGATTACGCACTGGACGATGTGGGTGGGCAGCGTGGCGATCGCGGGTATTCCCGGACTGGCCGGGTTCTTCTCGAAGGACGAGATTCTGTGGCAGGCGTACAGCTCGCCGCAGGGGTCGATGATGCTGTACGCGATCGGCCTCGCTACGGCGGCGATGACGGCGTTCTACATGTGGCGGCTGATGAACCTGACGTTCTACGGGAAGTCGCGCGTGAAGCCGGAAGTGCTGGCGCATGTGCACGAGTCTCCGGCAGCGATGACTGTGCCGCTGACGCTGCTGGCGATCGGCAGCGTGCTGGCCGGGTGGCTGGGGACGCCGAAGCTATGGAACCTGGGCGAGAACTTCCGGGCGTTCGAAAAATGGCTGGAGCCGGCGTTCGCGTCGGCGGCGGTGGAGGCGGCGAAGGAAGGCGAGCACGCGGCCTCGACCGAATGGATTCTGATGGGCGTTTCTGTGGCGATCGCGATCATCGGGATCACGGTGGCGCGGTGGTTCTACCATCACAAGCCGGAGATTCCAGATTCGCTGGAGAAGCAGCTGAAGCCGCTGCACGGGCTGCTTTACAACAAGTGGTACGTGGACGAGATTTACGATTTCCTGTTCGTGAACGGAATGGGCAAAGGCGGCGGGCGGGTGCTCGGAGCCTTCGACCGGACGATTGTGGACGGTGGCGTGAACGGCGCCGGGTGGCTGACGCGGGCGAGCGCGACAGTGTCGATGTGGTGGGACACGTGGATCGTGGACGGCGCGGTGCGGTTCAGCGCGTTCTTCGTGAAGATGATGTCGTACCCGGTTTGTATTTTGCAGACGGGCCGCGTGCAGGCGTACGCGTTCGCGGTGGTGATCGGGGCGATTGCGTTTTTCGGGTATTACATTGCGCGGTGAGGAAAGACATGAATTCACCACAGAGACACAGAGAAAACCAAATCAGTTTCTTCTCTGTGATCTCTGTGTCTCTGTGGTGAGTTGAATTTTTAATATGGACCAGCATTTACTCAGCATCATCTTGTTTGCGCCGCTGGCCGGATTGGCGGTTCTGTTGTTCCTGCCGGGGAAGCAGAAGAACCTGATTCGCGTTTGGGCGAATCTGGCCGCCTTCGGCGGGTTTCTGGTGTCGCTGCCGCTGGTCTCGCGGTTCCAGAGAGGTGTCGGCGGATTTCAGTTTGAAGAGAA
Source organism: Verrucomicrobiia bacterium (assembly GCA_035578025.1). GTDB lineage: Bacteria > Acidobacteriota > Terriglobia > Bryobacterales > Bryobacteraceae > Solibacter. The sequence continues at coordinate 6,542 of DATJYJ010000076.1, read as the reverse complement.
GGCGGACTGGATTCCGTCGCTGGGCGCGCATTATCACTTGGGGATCGACGGCATCAGCCTGCTGCTGATCATGCTGACGACGCTGATGGGGTTCATCGCGATCTTCTGTTCGTGGTCGGCGGTGCAGGACCGGGTGAAATCGTATTACGCCATGTTCCTGCTGCTGCAGGCGGGGATGCTCGGCGTCTTCATGTCGCTCGACTTCTTCCTGTTCTACATCTTTTGGGAACTGGTGCTGGTGCCGATGTACTTCATCATCGGCGTCTGGGGCGGGCCGAGGAAGCTGTACGCGGCGATCAAATTTTTCCTGTACACGCTGGCCGGGTCGGTGCTGATGCTGCTGGGCATCCTGACCCTGTATTTCAATCACTACGCGCAGTTTCACTTCTACAGCTTCGAGATTGCAGATCTGATGCGGGTGAACCTGCCGCTGGCGACGCAGCAGATCGTGTTCTGGGCATTCTTCATCGGCTTTGCGATCAAAGTGCCGATGTTCCCCTTCCATACCTGGCTGCCGGACGCGCACGTAGAGGCGCCCACGGCGGGGTCGGTGATCCTGGCGGCGGTGCTGCTGAAGATGGGGACGTACGGGTTCCTGCGATTCTCGCTGCCGCTGCTGCCGCAGGCCTCGGTGGACCAGAAGATCGTGCAGGCGCTCGCGATTCTCTCGATCATCGGGATCATTTACGGCGCACTGGTGAGTTTGATGCAGGCGGACTGGAAGAAGCTGGTGGCGTATTCTTCGGTGAGCCACCTGGGCTTCTGCACGCTCGGGATTTTCTCGCTGAACCCGAATGGAATTGCGGGCAGCGTCCTCCAGCAGGTGAACCACGGAATTTCGACCGGCATGCTCTTCCTTGTGATCGGCGTGATTTACGAGCGGCGGCACACGAGGGAGATCAAGGAGTACGGCGGGCTGGCGCACGTAATGCCGAAGTTCGCGATCATCTTTGCGTTTGCGATGCTGAGCTCGGCTGGGCTGCCGCTGCTGAACGGGTTCGTCGGCGAGTTCACGATCCTGCAGGGCGCGTTCGAAGCCAACCGGGCGTGGGCGGCGTTCGCGGTGAGCGGCGTGATTCTGGGCGCGGCCTACCTGCTGTGGCTGTACCAGCGGACGATGCTGGGGCAGGTGACGAACGGGAAGAACCTGACGATCCCGGACATGAACCTGCGCGAGATTCTGGTGTTCGTGCCGCTGATCGTGTGGGCGGTGTGGATCGGGATCTACCCCAAGCCGTACTTCGACATTCTGCGGCAGCCGGCGACGGAGATTGTGCAGAGAGTGAAGCCGGGATATTTCGGGACGCCCCCGAATGCCGTTGCGGTGGTTCAGGTTCAGGCGGGAGGCGCGAAATGAACTTCTCGGATTTCTATACGGCGAACGATCACTTCACGATCATCCCGGCGGTGATGATGGCGCTGTTCGGGTGCGCCATTCTGCTGTTTGACGTCATTCGGGCGCTTGGATTTTCTGAACCGCGCCAGCGCAAGGGGCTGGTGATCTTTGTCATTTTGGCCGAAGGCTTTACCGCGTACGGACTGATCAAACAGCAGATGTACGTGAATCTGCAGGGCGCGATCCCAGGATTTCACGGCTCGGTAATCGTGGACGGGTTCAGCATTTTCTTTAACTGGATCTTCCTGGTGGCGGCGCTGATCGTTGCGATAGTGTCGTATAAATACCTGGAGATCGCGGGCGAGCACCATGGCGAATACTACAGCTTGATCCTGTTCGCGCAGTGCGGGATGTACTTCCTGGCGACGGGGACGGACCTGATCACGCTCTTCATCGGGCTGGAACTGATGGCGCTCTGCTTCTACGTGATGGTCGGGTTCCTGCGCAGCGATAAGAGGTCGAACGAGGCGTCGCTGAAATACCTGCTGCTGGGCGCGTTTTCGACGGGGTTCCTGGTTTACGGGTTTTCGGTGATGTACGGGCTGGCGGGATCGACGAAGCTTTCGGTGATCGAAGAAGCGATTGCGCAGCGGCAGCCATGGGATCCGGTGGTGTTCCTGGCTATGGCGACTGTGTCCGTGGGGCTGCTTTTCAAGATTTCCGCCGCGCCGTTCCATATGTGGGCGCCGGATGCTTACGAAGGCGCGCCGACGACGGTGACGGCGTACCTGGCGGTAGCGTCGAAGGCGGCGTCGTTCGCGTTTCTGCTGCGGATCTTCACGGGACCGCTGGCGCCGGCGCGCGAGATGTGGGAACCGATTCTGGCGACCGTGGCGATCCTGACTCTGACGCTGGGGAACCTGGCGGCCATCAACCAGACGAATCTCAAGCGGCTGCTGGCATACAGCTCGATTTCGCACGCGGGATACATGTTGTTGGGCCTGGTGGCAGGGAACGAACACGGGATTCAGGGAATCATGGTGTACGTGATGGTGTACACCTTCATGACACTCGGGGCTTTCCTGGTGGTGGTGGCGCTGCGGCGGCAGAACATCATTGGCGAGGACCTGGACGATATCGCCGGCCTGATCCACAAGAGCCCGGGATATGCGGTGCTGATGTTGATCTTCCTGCTCTCGTTGGCGGGCATTCCGCCTACGGCGGGATTCCTCGGGAAGTATTACATCTTCCTGTCGCTGATCGAGACGCGGCATTACGGGCTGGCGGTGGTCGGCGTGGCATACGTGGCGGTGGCGATTTACTACTACTTCAAGATCGTGCGCAGCATGTTCGTGAGGGAGGAGACCGAGAAGGCGCCGCTGGCGTTGAGCTTCGGACTGCGGGTATCACTGGCGGCGGCGGGGCTGATGACGCTCATCATCGGGATTTATCCGGAGCCGTTTTTGAGGCTGGCGCAGGGGTCGCTGCTGCGGTAAGACTGAAATGCTCTTTTCACCGCAGAGACGCAGAGATCGCAGAGAAGAACTAATATGAACGCGATTGTTTCGCATCCGTTGTTTACGCCGATTCTGGTGACGATTGCGGTCATCGCGGTGTTCCCCCTGCTGGCGGGGTATATCACGCTCGTGGAGCGGAAGGTGCTGGCGGATTTCCAGGTGCGACTTGGGCCGATGCGCGTGGGACCGCACGGGCTGCTGCAGCCCATCGCGGACGCGCTGAAGCTCATGCTCAAGGAAGACATCATCCCCACGGATGCGGACCGGGCGATTTTCTGGGCGGCGCCCGTGATTTCGACGTTTACCGGGCTGACGGCGTTTACCGTGATGCCGTTCGCGAAGAACATCTATATCGCGGATGTGAATGTCGGGCTGTTGGTGATTTCGGCGATGTCGGCGGTCGGGATTCTGGGGATTATTCTGGGCGGCTGGGCGTCGAACAGCCATTACCCCCTGTTGGGTGCGCTGCGTTCGGCGGCGCAGCTGGTCAGCTATGAAGTGGCGCTCTCGTTCGCGCTGCTTTCGGGTGTGATGGCGGCGGGCACGCTGAGCATGCAGGGAATCATCAAGGCGCAGATGGACCGCGGGATCTGGTTCATTTTCGATAACTACGGGTTCATGATCGTGCCATTCGCGGTGTACCTGATTGCTGCGACGGCGGAGACGAACCGCGCGCCGTTCGATCTGCCGGAAGCGGAATCGGAGCTGGTCGCGGGGTTCCACACGGAGTACTCGGGATTCCGGTGGGCCCTGTACTTCCTGGCGGAGTACGCGAACATCTTCGTGGTGTCGTCGGTGGCGGTGACGATCTTCTTCGGTGGATGGCTGCGGCCGTTCGCGAACGTGAAATGGCTGGAAGTGCCGGTGAATTTCGGGTTCCCGGTGGTGCTGTTTGCGGGCTCGGGGATTCTGACGTTTCCGCTGATCAAGAAGCTGAAGGACCCGCTGCAGCAGAAGGTGCTGGCGCTGGTTGCACTGGCGCTTGTGGGGATCGCGGGGCTGTTTGCGATTCCGATGGTGAACGCGGCGGTGATCGGGCTGTTCTGGTTCCTGTTCAAGATCGCGTGCATCGTGTACGTCATGATCTGGTTCCGCGGGACGTTCCCGAGATTCCGTTATGACCAGCTGATGAACATCGGGTGGAAGATCGCGATCCCGGTAGGCATGGCCGCGGTATTCGTCAATGCGGTAATCGGGATGCTGCGAAACCGGGCCTAGGCTTTTTAGCCACGAATGCACACGAATGAACACGAATAAGCGATTTGGTTTATATTCGTGTTCATTCGTGTGCATTCGTGGCTAATATGAAATTCCTTTCTGCTTTTCTCGTGGCGGCTGCCATGCTGCCGGCGCAATCCATTCAATATTCGGAGGCGAAGAAGGTCTGGCTGCTGACTACGCGGCAGAATTCTTACGCTATGGGGGTCGCCGCGGACGGCGCCCTCCGGAATTTGTACTGGGGAGCGCCGCTATGGCGGATCGACGATCTGACCGCGGCGCCGGCGCGGCACGATCTCTCTTCGTTCGACCCCAGGCAGATGATGGAAAACGAGGAATATCCCGGATGGGGCGGGCCGCGGTATTACGAGCCGGCCTTGAAGATCACGCGGGCGGACGGCGACCGGGATCTGGTGCTGAAATATCAGTCGCATAAGCTCAGTGGCAACGATCTCGACATCGTGCTGAAGGATATTCGCGACGCGGTTGAGGTGACGCTGCATTATCGCGTGTATCCGGATTACGGGGTCATCCGGCGGAGCGCGACGATTCGCAACGGCACGCAAGCGCCGCTGAACGTGGAAAGCGCACAGGCCGGGACGTGGTACCTGCCGGCGGGCGACGGCTATCAGTTGACGTATCTCAGCGGGCGCTGGGCGGCGGAGACGCAGATCAACCGCGAGCCAATCCACGAAGGGCAGAAGGTCCTGGAGAGCCGCAAGATTCATACCAGCCACAATTTCAATCCGTGGTTCGCGATCGACGCGGGCGACGCCGATGAAGAGCATGGGCGGGTGTGGTTCGGGTCGCTGGCGTGGAGCGGCAACTGGCGCATCACGATCGAGCAGACGCCGTATCGGCAGGTGCGGGTGACGGGCGGGCTCAACGCATTCGACTTTTCGTATCCGCTGGCGCCCGGCGAGACGCTGGAGACGCCGGAGTTCTACGGCGGGTTCGCGGAGAACGGCTTCGGCGGGGCGTCGCGAACCATGCATCGGTTCGAGCGGGAGCAGATTCTGCCGGGCGGGACGACCTCGCGGCTGCGGCCGGTGCTATACAACTCGTGGGAAGCGACCACGTTCAACGTGGACGAGCCGGGGCAGCGGGCACTGGCGGACAAGGCAGCGAAACTCGGCGTGGAACTGTTCGTGATGGACGATGGATGGTTCGGTGCGCGCAACCACGACCGCGCGGGGCTGGGCGATTGGACGGTCAATCCCAAGAAATTTCCAAACGGACTGAAGCCTCTAATTGAACACGTGAACGGCTTGGGTATGGATTTCGGGCTGTGGGTGGAACCGGAGATGGTGAACGCGGACAGCGACCTGTACCGCAAGCATCCCGATTGGGCGATCCACTTCGACGGGCGGCCGCGGAGTGAACTGCGGAACCAGATGATCCTCAACATGGCGCGGCCGGAGGTAAAGGAATACATCTTCGGCGTGCTGGACAAGCTCGCCACCGAGAACAACATCCGGTACTTCAAGTGGGATATGAACCGGTCCGTGTCGGAGCCGGGCTGGCCGGAAGTAGGACCCGCGAACGAGCGGAAGCTTTGGGTCGAGTACGTGAAGGGCGTTTACGAGGTCATGGACCGGCTGCGGGCGAAGCATCCGAAGCTCGAGATCGAATCGTGTTCGGGCGGCGGCGGACGCGTGGATCTGGGGATCTTGCGGCGGGTGGATGAGGTGTGGACTTCGGACAATACGGAGGCGTTCGACCGGTTGAAGATCCAGGAAGGCTTCTCCATGGCGCACGCCCCGAAAATCATGTCCGCGTGGGTGACGGACGTACCGAATATGAACGGGCGCAGCGTGCCGCTGACGTTCCGCTTCCTGGCAGCGATGCAGGGGGCGCTCGGGGTGGGTGCCAACCTCAACAAGTGGACGGAGCAGGAGACGGCGCTGGCGGGGCGGATGATCGGGCTGTACAAGCGAGTGCGAGCGACGGTGCAGACTGGCGATCTGTACCGGCTGCTTTCCCCGCGTACCAACGATGTCACGGCCAACGAGTATGTGGCGGCGGACGGCAAGCAGGCGGTGGTATTCGCCTTCCGGCACACGCAGCAATACAGCACGGCAGCTCCGGCCATCCGGCTGCGCGGACTCGACGAAAAGGCGCTCTACCGTGTTGAAGCGACCGACGGCAAGCTGCAGGAGCGGCAGCCGTCGCTGAGCGGCGCGTACCTGATGCGGGTCGGACTGAACCTGAACCTGCGCGGCGATTACGATGCGGCCGCCATCGTGTTGGACCGGATCTGAACCATTTTGGCGAGGATCAGGCCGGCGGCGAAGAAGCCGACGACGTCGATGGCGATCTGGGCGACCGTGTAAGCAGCGGGGAAACCGTACCAGTTCCACATGGGGATCAGGGTGCGCAGGCCCGGCAGAAAGGCGAGCGAGGTCACGAACAGCAACCGGTTCAGGAAGCTGGTGGCGGGCAGGCGCGCGAGCAGGAACGCAGCGACAAGC
>DATJYJ010000075.1:0-5043 GCA_035578025.1 Verrucomicrobiia bacterium | reverse complement strand
TGGCCCGGCTCGGTGCATCTGGATCCGACGAAGCGTTACTACATCTCCGTGTTGCCGGGTGACGCCATTGGCGTGGACCAGACCGGCCAAGATCTTTCCGCCAGTCACAAGATGGGTGGTGCAGAGATCGTTGCCGTCAACGGTGCCTGGCAACCGGTCAATATCCTCGTCGAACCACAGAATCAACAAGCCGCCAAACTCTCGGTGTTCGTGTTCGAAGACGATCATCCGCTGAACGGCGAGCATGATGCCGGGGGCGGTATCGACACCTTGTCGCCCAACGAACCGGGCCTCGGCGGATTCAACATTACGATCAACGACCTGGTAGGTGGCACGGGCGATTCCGCCGGCCAGTTGACGTACGACGAATTCAACCAGCCGCTTTCGAACGCGCTGGCGGGAACGATCGATCCAGTTACCAATAAGGATGCGTGCCCGATCTCGGCCCTCTCGCGTGTCGGGTTCGACGGCACCGCCAGCCCGGCCGGGATTACAGGAGTCATTCCTGTTTGCCCGAAATATGAAGCGGACGGCACAACACTCTCGCCCCTTGCAGGCCAAGCCGTTGTGGCCAACCTTCCACCTGGACGCTACGGCATCGTCGCCACACCGGCGGCAGACCGCATCGCCCGTGGCGAAGAGTGGCTGCAGACCAACACGCTGGATGGCGGCAAGGACCACGAGTCCTTCCTGAAGTCCAACGAACCGGCTTATTTCCAGGAATACGGTCCGGCCGGCTATCACGTTTCCATCGGTTTCGCGAACCCGGCGATTATCAACGCTGCCGGCAAGGCGCTTTGCACCTCGCAAGGACATCCGGACTGCTCCTACTCGGTGAGCGGCACGGTCACCGGGGTGCACATGAGCCGACCTTCCGATGAGCGCCTCTACAGCACGGGCAACCGCGACACCTTCGGCTATACGCAGTGCTACGCCAGCATCGGCAGCCCGGACGGCGCGGACATCGCCTTCACGAAATGCGACGACGAGGGGAATTTTACGCTCAGTGGTCTCCCTGCCGGCGACTGGAGACTGACGATCTTCGACCAATGGAACGACCAGATCGTGGACGGAATCTCCACTCCGGTTCGCGTAGCCGGCAATGTGAACATGGGCGAAATCGCGGTCCACGCCTGGAAGCAGAATCTGTATACGCGCACGTTCTTCGACCTGAACGGCGACGGCGTCTCTCAAGACAACGAGCCCGGCCTGGCCCTGGTTCCCACAAACATCCGCTACCGCGACGGCAGCTTCTCCAACTTCAACAGCACGGACCTGAATGGCTACGCCGGTTTCAACGAAGTGTTCCCGCTCTTCAACTGGTACGTTCTGGAGACGGATTCGACACGCTACAAAAACACGGGCACGCACGTGGTGAACGACGCGGGCGGTCCCGTGGATGGTTCGCCCGTGTGCGGAACCGCCGGTTATCCGCAATGCGGCACCTCCACCACCTACGAACACATGGCACGCACACATGAAGATTTTCCTCTGCCTACTCCTTTGCGTTTCCCCGGTGCCCGGTATTGCGCCAGCGCGGACTGCCCGGTGAACGACACGGCCGGTGGCTCGACGGCGCGCGTCGATCCTCCGTGGGTCACCAGCTACGGTTGGCAAGGCTTCGCCGGTCAGAACCAATACATCGAATTTGGCAAAAAGCCGTTTGCCGACGGCGAGAATGGCGGCATCCGCGGCCACGTCGTTTACGCTTCCACGCGGCCTTTTGACGATCCCTCGCTGTTGCTCCAGCTCAGTTGGGAACCGCTAGTGCCGCACGTGACTATCAACCTCTACCAGGTGGGCAAGGCCCCGGACGGCAGCCGCTCCCTCACCATGGTTGACAGCACACAGACCAGCAGTTGGGACGATTGGGCGCAGGGCTTCCGCTCCGACGGCATTCCGAACATGAACTGCCCCGGGCAGGATCCGGCCGATCCGTTCATCTACACGCTGCAGAACCAGACCATGTACCTGGATCCGCAGCACCGCCAATTGCCCGCAGGCGACGCAAGCATCAATGCTCAGTTCAAGTGCTACGACGGCATGCACAACTGGGTGCAATTGCAACCCGCACCCTACGACGGCATGTACCAGTTCCCCAGCATCATCGGACGCAATCCGAGCACCGGTGCGCCGATAGGTACGGGCGGCGTGAACGACAAGGTCGCTCCGTTGTCGGGAACCAATTGCACCATCTGCGTCGCGGGCCCCGACGGCAATCCCATGCTGCCAGCAGGCCGCTACGTTGTCGAAATGATCGTTCCTCCGGGCTATGAGCTCGTCAAGGAGGAAGACAAGAACATCCTGCTCGGCGATGCGTTCGAGGCGCCCGTTACTTCCCAGTTTGCCGGCTTCGGCAACATCTTCATCATGCCGGATCAGGCGGCCGTGGCGGGTTCTTACAACGCGAACAATCCGCTGCTTCCTACAACGGATGAAGGCGCCATTCCGCGGCATGAAGGCGACACCGGGAGCGTCGAGACTTTCTGGCCCTGCGTCGGCACTTCCCGCGTCGTACCGGACTACATGAGTCTGTTCCCCGGTTCGGGCCAGAACGCGCCCTACGCCGGTGCCACCCGCCCGTTGTGCGACCGCAAGGAAGTGGTTCTTGAAGATCAGATGACAGTACTGGCGAAATTCTACGTGTTCACTTCCGTCCACGTCGCCGGCCACTTCACTGGAATCATCACCGACGATTTCACTTCGGAGTTCGATCCGTTCTCGCCGCACTTTGGCGAGAAGTTCTCTCCGGCCAACCTGCCGGTCTCGATCAAGGACTTTGCCGGCAACGAAATCGCTCGCGTGTATTCCGATCAGCACGGCATCTACAACGGTCTGAATTACTCCAGCTTCTCGGTGAACCCGCCCGATCCCAGCGGCTACATCCCGCAGATGATGGTTCTCTGCATGAACGACCGGGGCGAGGGCACGACGGCAGATCCCTTGTACCAATCCAGCTACAGCCAGTTCTGCTATGAGCTGCCCTTCATGCCCGGTCAGACCGGCTACTTCGACACTCCGGTAATCCCGACCACCGCATTCGCGGAAGGCTACAACCATCCGGATTGTGCGTATCCCGATGCAACGCCGGCGATCAGCTTCGTTGAAGGCGATGGCGGCGTCGGCCCATGGATTTCCGCGACTGGCGGCAGTCACACGATCAAGATCCATGCGCTCGGCAATCAGCAGGTCAACAACTATGCCTACTCCGGCCCGTCGGCCACCGATCCGCGCTGGAATGCCAAGACCATCACGCGGCACTACGGCTTCGGCGACTCGCAGGGCACCGGAACGGTGACTGTCGGCGGTGTGGCGGCAACCGTGACCCATTGGGATGATGCCGAAATCGACATCACGCTGCCGGCATCTCCACAAGTGCCGGCCTGCCAGATTCAGCAGCAGACGCTGTATGGCGGTTCTTCCGCGCGGTGCGGGGAACTGGTGATCACCGCGGGCAATGGTAAGAAGTCCGTCGACACCATTACCATCACCGTTGGCGGAAAGACGCCCACGCGTCTGACCGCGGGCCAGACCATCCAGTCGGCCATCGACGCGGCCGCACCCGGCGACTTGATCATCGTTCCAGCCGGAACCTATAAGGAGCTCGTGCTGATGTGGAAGCCGGTACGCCTGCAGGGTGTGGGTGCCGCTTCAACCGTCATTGACGCCAACGCTCATCCGTCCGGCAAGTTGGAGGATTGGCGCACTCGTATCGTGTGTCTCTTCGGCCTTGCCCCCAACGGCGTTCGCGCCGGCTACGATCCGGGTTGCGGAAACGCTTGGAACCTCCAGTACTTCGCTCCCACCGCGTCAAACCCGCAAGTAGATCGCTTGCCTCTCGAAGCGACCGTAGGTTGGGATGCCACGTTGAATGGCAACCTCGCCGAACAGTTGCAGGAGCCCACGCTGATGGGCGCATACGAAGGCGCTGGCATCACCGTGCTCTCCAAGGGCGTGTTCTTCCCGCAAGGGTCGAATCCGTTCGCGTCAGACACGTTCCCTGCCGGCACCACTCTCCTGCAGGATGTGCCGCGCGTCTCCACAGCTCGCTGCAGCATCGCTGGCTCGAATCCGTTCCCGAGCAACTTCATGTGCAATCCCTCGCGGATTGATGGTCTGTCCGTCACCAACAGTTCTCAAGGTGGAGGCGGCATCTACGTCCACGGCTGGGCGCACAACCTGGAGATCTCGAACAATCGCGTGTACAACAACCAGGGAACTCTGGCGGGCGGTATCTCCGTCGGCCAGGGTGAGCACCCGGATGCGTATCTGGCGGGCGCAGTGAATCCGGATCCGGGTTCCTGTGTCACCGGTGGCAACGGCGTGTTCACGAACACCCAGCTTCCTTACTGCTTCGATCGCTTTGTCAACGTTCACCACAACCTGGTCACCACAAACACCTCGGAGGGAGACGAACTCTTCTCTGCCACTCCGTCGGGAGCGGGCGGCGTCGCCTTCTGCACCGGTGCGGACAATTATCAGTTCAACTACAACTGGGTTTGCGGCAACCTCAGCTCCGGTGACGGCGCGGGCGTCTCGCAACTCGGTTTTGTATGGGATGCCAGCATCCAGCACAACTACATCCTGTTTAACGAGAGCACCAACCCCACGACGCCAACGAACGGCGGCGGCCTGCTCGTCATGAGCGCGCCAGACACCGATCCTACGTGCCCTGGGGAACCTGATGCAGATTGTGCCCTCAGCTACGGAAGTGTCGGCGACGGCATCGGCCGGAACCTCGCAATCAATGCCAACCTCATCCTCGGCAACTCCGCGGATGCAGGCGCCGGCGGCGGTCTCCGCCTCCAGGGCGTGAACGGCGTGGAAGTCGGCACGTTCCCAACCAATTCAGAGCGCTGGTATTCCGTCAACGTAACCAACAACATCATCGCCAACAACGTATCTGGTTGGGACGGCGCCGGTGTTTCGTTGCAGGACTCGCTGGTCGTGAACCTGGTCAACAACACGATCGTGGCGAACGACTCAACAGCTTCCTCGGGCGTGTTGTTCGGCGCGTTCTTTGGCCCGCTGGCTGGCTCGCCG
>DATJYJ010000074.1:0-12907 GCA_035578025.1 Verrucomicrobiia bacterium | reverse complement strand
ACGCAGTACACCAGCGATCCTGTCACCAGGGCTGGCAGGAGGAGCGCGAGCACCCCTACACTGTAACAAGCAGATGAAGAACATCATCGTCGGGACCGCGGGGCACATCGATCACGGCAAAACCGCGCTGGTGAAGGCGCTGACCGGGATCGACGCCGATCGCCTGGAGGAAGAGAAGCGCCGCGGCATCACCATCGACCTCGGCTTCGCGCACCTCGCCCTTACTCCGACGCTCCGTCTGGGGTTTGTCGATGTACCCGGGCACGAGCGGTTCGTGAAGAACATGCTGGCCGGAGTGGGCGGCATCGACCTGGTGCTCTTCGTCGTGGCCGCGAACGAATCCATCAAGCCCCAGACTCGCGAGCACTTCGATATCTGCCGCCTGCTGGGCATTCCGCGCGGCATCGTGGCACTCACCAAGTCCGACCTCGTTGACGAGGACATCCTCGGGCTGGTGCGCCTCGAGGTGGAAGAACTGGTGGCCGGGTCGTTCCTGGCGGGCGCTCCGATCGTGCCGGTGAGTTCGACCACCGGAGCCGGCCTAGACGAATTGCGGCGCGAACTGGCGCGCGCAGCAGAAGCCGTTCCCGAAAAGAACGCCGCCGGGCACTTCCGTTTGCCCATCGACCGGGTCTTCTCCGTGAAAGGATTCGGCGTGGTGGTCACCGGCACGCTGGTCTCCGGGTCGGTGGCGAAAGAGCAGGAGGTGGAGCTTTATCCCGCCGGCCGGCGGCTTCGCGTCCGCGGAGTGCAGGTGCACGGCAGCGGCACCGGGCGGGCCGTCGCGGGCCAGCGCACCGCCGTCAACGCGAATCTCGGGAACGCGGCGCGCGGAGACGTCCTCAGCGAGCCCGGCGTCTTTCGCGCGGTGACCCAGATCGATTGCCGCCTGCACATGCTGCCCTCGGCTAAGCCTCTGAAGCATCGCGCTCCAGTGCACTTTCATTCCGGTACCGCCGAGATCGAAGCCGAGGTGCGCCTGCTGGAAGGCGCGGCCGCGCTCGCGCCGGGCGCCTCCGCATGGGCACGGCTGATCCTGCGCGACCCGACGCTGCTGCTCCCCGGCGATCGCTTCATCATCCGCAGATTTTCGCCGGTGATCACGATCGGCGGTGGAGAGGTGGCGGACATCGGCGGACGGCGCTATCGCAAAGGCGATGACATCGGCGCTCGATTGAGCGTGCTGGCTGCGGGCGACGTCCCGGCGCGAATTGCGTCAGTTGTACGCGAGTCGGAATTCGGCATGACGTTGGCAGATCTGGTTGCGCGCACCGGCCTGTTGGCGCAGGAGATCTCGTCGGCCGCGGCCAAAGCCCAACTGGTAGCCGTTGGCGACCGGTATGTGGACCGAGACTCGATGCAATCGACGCGCGACCGGCTGATTCAAACGGTTCGCGAGTTTCATCAGAAGAATCCATTGCTGCCTGGCATGGCGCGACAGGAACTTCGTGGGTCGCTGCCGCCGGTCGTGTTCGATGCGGTGCTGGCGGACGCCAGGGAACTGGTCTCGGAGGGCGAGGTGGTGCGGGCGCGATCGCACAGGCTGGTGTTGAAAGAGGACGAAGAACAGGCACGCGCCAAGATCGAAAGCGCCTTCGAGGCCGCGGGCCTCGCCGTTCCCGCCGTGCTGGAGGTGTTGGCGAAATCGGGAGTTGAGGCGTCGCGGGCGCGTTCGCTTCTTCAGATTTTGATTCGAGACAAGCGGTTGGTGCGGATCAATGACGATCTGGTGTTCCATCACACTGCCGTGGAGCGGCTGCGCGGGCTGCTCTCGGAGCGGAAGGGACAGCGATTCGCGGTGCCGGAGTTCAAAGAGTGGACCGGCGTCTCGCGGAAGTACGCTATTCCCCTGCTGGAGTTCCTGGACCGGGAACACGTCACCAGGCGCGAAGGGGACCAGCGCGTGGTGTTGTAGGCGCTAGAAGCTCACTCTGGCCGAAAATTGCAGACTGCGCGCCGGGAGCTGATTGGTGATTCCGGTCAGCGGAGCGCCGAAGCCCGGGCCCGCCGCCGCGCCGTTGCCCCAGGTGCCGCTGAAGCCGACAAAGTTCGGGTGGTTGAACACGTTGAACGCTTCCACGCGCGGGGTGAACCGGACACGCTCGCCGAAGAACGCGAACGTGCGCTCGGCAAACGGCGCGATGTCGTAGATCGCCGTGCCGCGGCCGGTATTGCGTCCCACCACCACGCCGTTGATCACCGGACGGTCGGTGGTGGCCCCTGTATCGCCGCTGTTGTTCACGCCGGTCACGATGTTGTACGGCAGTCCGCTGGCCAACGTGAAGACCCCGCCGAAATGGATGCCGAGGGGCAGGATGTACAGGCCGCTCATGACGAAGCGGTGGCGCTGATCGAAGATGGCGTTGCCGTATTCGATGCGGCCGGTAAAGTTGGGGTCATTCGGATTCTGGCCCGGCACGTCGGGATCGACATTATCCAGCGCGTGCGACCACGTGTAGCTTACCAGCATACTGAGCTTCTGGCTGAAGGTGTGCTTGAGATTGACGTCCAGGGCCGCGTAGTTGGAGAAGCCGTCGTTCACGTCGCTGGTGATCACGGAGTAGGGCGGCTGCGGGTTGGTCGCGGTGTTGGGATTGCATGTCATGCCCTGCTGCCCGTACCACCAGATCCAATAGGGGCGCGTGCAATTCGCGGCCTGCGCCGTGCGGACCTGGCCGGGCTGGGTGCGGATGAACGGCGAGGGTGGGTCGACGTCGCGCGGGCGATTGATCCGCGTGGTGTGCGATCCGACGTAGTCCACGCTGAGCACCCAATTCATCGGTAACCGGCGTTCGATACCGAAGGTCCACTGGTTCGACCGCGGATTGAGCAGCGCGCCCTGGTAACCGATCAGGGTGGACGTCGGGAAGTATTGATTCAGATTGGCGTAGTCGCCGGGCCTGACATACAGCGTCCGAAGCGGCACAGGAGCGCCCGCCGGAAACGCCGGCAGCGGAGCGGCGCTCACGCTGGTCGGAAAACCGACTTGGCCGGGCGTGGCAGCGTAGTTGAACACGCCTGTGGGACCGGTGAGCGCCCAGTTGGCCGCGGAGTTGTCTACGATCTGCGAGTAGTAGATCCCGAATCCGCCGCGCAGAACGGTCTTGGCGTCGCCTGCAATGTTGTACGAGAAGCCCACGCGCGGCGCGAAGCTGTGCCGCGAGTCGGTGAACGTCTGCTGCTCGTATCGCAGGCCCGCGTTGAGCGTGAAGTCCTTGTGCACGTGGATGTCGTCCTGCACAAACAGCGACCACAGCGTGTCGCCCACCGTGTAATTCGCGTTGCCGTAACTCTGTGTGTAAGTCCGCACGTTGGCGATGTTGCCGATGTAGGCTTGGCTCTCGCAGTAGCTGAGAGCCTGTGTGCACGTGTTGTACGTGAACTGGCCCAGGTAAATCGGCCCGCCGAATTCCTTGCTGTTGCCACCGTTGTGTGCGTGGATCACGTCGAACCCGAAGCGTACCTGGTGGCGGCCGTGCACCGCGGAAAGCGTGTCGCTCGCCTGGTACTGGCGATTCAACAGCAGCGCGGATTGCGATGTGCCAGTGGTGAACGTGCCGCCGGTCGAGATGGGCACCACGTACTGCGTGCCGTAGATCACCGGATCGAATTCGGTGATCGGCGAGGCCAGTTGGAACTGCACGCGCACCGTGTTGAGCAGCGACGGGCTCAGCACCGCGGTTTCGCCGAGTTCCGTCGAATACGTGCGGCGACGGAAGACGCGGGCCACCGTGGGCAGGTTGTTCCCGCCGACCGTGCCGTTGGGGTTGGTATCGTAAAAGCCGTCGAGATTGCCCTTGAAGAACAGGCTATTGCGATCGTTGATCTGGTGATCGAGCCGGACGAAGCCTAGCCAGCCGCGATAGTGTCCCACATAGTAGCCGGGCGCGACGGGCGAGGTCACGGGCGAGGCCTTGTCTTCACGGCTATATTCGCCCGCCGCGAAGAAGTGGGTGGCCTTGCCCAGCGGGCCGCCGATCGAGGCTGCGGTCTGTCCCAACGAATCGCTGGTCAACTGGTTTCCGCTGGTGGCGTTCGTGGCGGTGAAACCGGAGAGGGCGGCAGAAGTTTCCGCCGGACGCCACAACTCCAGCACGTCGCCGTGCCACGCATTGCCTCCGGTCTTGGTCACGATGTTGACCACCGCACCGGTGGTGGCCCCGAACTCGGCCGAAAACGCGTTGGCCAGCACGTTCATCTCTTCCACGGCAGTCAACGGCAGTGTGCTGAAGAGCGTCTGCCGGCCCCAGAAATCGCTGTTGGTGGCGCCATCCGTCTCATACCACGCCTGGCGGCGGCCGGCGCCGTTGGTCGTGAAGAGCGTCTGGTTCATGAATACGTCCCCCTGGTTGATCGCGGGACGATTGGCGGCGTTCAGCATCGGAAGGTTGCTGATGCGGCGGCTCAGAAGAGGCGTCTGGTCGATCTGCTGCGCTTCCAGCAGCGTGCCGAGTTGCGGCGCGTCCGTGCGCACCTCGCCTACAACTCCCGTGACCGTGATCTCTGCCTGACCGGCGGCGATGTTCATCTTCAGGTCGATCTCGGCTGTCGAGCCTCCCGCCAGCGAGACGTCCGCCAGGCGGGCGTCGGCAAAGCCCTGCTTGACCGCGGTGATTTCGTACTTGCCGAAGACGGCTAGGCCGGACAGCGAATAGTTACCGGAGCCATCCGTCTGAGCGGCTCGTTCCAGACCGGTCTGCGTGTTCTTCGCGGTGATTTTGGCGCCGGAGACTGCTGCACGGCTGGGATCGGTCACCTGGCCATGGATGGATGCCGTGTCGGGTGTCTGGGCCGTAGCAAGCGAAGCGAATAGACAAAGCGCGAGTCTAACTCTCATGGGATGTTTCAGGGTAGCGGACGAGGACAGATACTACCAGGGATCGTAGTAGCCGCGGCCCGGGTCAGTGAACCAGGTATTCGAACAAGCGATGCGCGGATTCCAGCGTCCCGGCCTGCAACACAAAAACCAACAACGACGCCGTCAGCGCAAACGCAGCCGCCGGAATAAGACCTGTGCGCCGCGGCGGCACATAGGCCCCGGGATGGAGCAGCCGTTCGATGCGGCAGGCGAGATCGGCGCCATCCCCCAGGAATCCGACATCCGCGGGTACCGTGCCCAGGCGCGCCACTCGCACCAGGGCGGATGCCAGGCATAGCGAACGTTCCGTGTCGCCGGCAACGGCTTCGTCGTCGGCGGCCCATTCGCTCATCCGCGACCAGGCCCGTTCCAGCGCGCGGAAACGCGGAAGCCGGGGCGTCGCAGCCAGCAACAGGCGCTTGAGATTATCGCGCGCGCTGAGATGCGCCTCTTCGTGCCTGATGGCCGCTGCGAGCTGCTCGCGCGAAAGCGCGTCGCGCACCGCACGCGATACCACCAGCCGCGGCCGGAGAATGCCGGTGAGCATCAGGACCGGTGCGCCGGTCCGCTCGCAGTGCCGCATATATTTCCGGGAACGTAGGAAGGCCTGCACCGCATTGACCAACGACGCGGCGAACACGGCCGCGGCAAGCGCCGCGGCAGCCAGGCAGAGCCACCCGATCTCTTCGCTGCCGGACTCCGGCTCCAGCCAGAGATAGCTCGGAACGCAGAACACTCCAACCACCAGGCTCGCCGCGGCTGCCGGAAACAGGCGAAAGCTCAGCAGAAGGCGCGTGGCTCCGCGCGGCCGCAGCCGCCCGGCGGCCCGGATGGCGGCCGGCGCGGCCACCGCCACCAGCGCACCTGCCAGCGTGTGCACCAGGAGGAACACAGTCAGGCTCAAACAAGCCAACCGCACCGCATAGGAGGCGATCATCGCTTCCTCCGGCGCAGGCGAATTCTCCGTTCCAGCTCGTCCAGTAGCGCTTCGTCGTATCGCCCTACCGCCTCTACCAGGCAGGAAACCAGCAGTTCGCGTTCGGGCTCACAGGACGACAGGAAGCCGGCCACCAGATCACCGGCGCGCCGGAGTTCCCACTCGCTCCGGGAGTAGCGCGGAGCATAGTAGAACGCGCGCTGCGCTTTGCGGCGATCGAGCAGGCCTTTCTTGTAAAGCCGGTCGAGCGTGGTCATCACCGTTGTATACGCGAGCGGACGCTCGAGCTGATCCACCACGCCGCGCACGGTGCTTTCCCCGCGGCGCCAGAGCGTTTCCATCACCAGGATTTCGAGCGGGCCCAGCATGCGATGTTTGAATTCTATCGCTTCGCCGTCCCCAGCAGCTTGTCGATCTCCTGTGACAGGCCGTTGCCTTCGAAGATGTTCTTCGTAAGCGGAGTCTCTTCCCAGTTGCCGTGGATCATGCCCTCCGCGTCGATCAGATAGACCCGCGGGAAGGTGAGGCCGGGCGCGCGCACGTAGGAGGCAGCCACCTGTCCCATATCCATCAGCAGCGGATAGGGCGGCTTGTGTCCTTCGACGAATTTCAGCATCGTGGCCGGTGTGTCCGGCGGCAGCGCCAGCGCCAGCACCTGCACCTTTCCGGCGTATTTTTGGGCGATGGCGGCCAGCGTGGGCGCGAATGCCGCGCAGTGCGGGCAGGTGGTCTGCATGAACTCGAGGACGACCACCTTGCCCCGGTAATCGTAGAGGTCGCGCCACTGCCCTGTAGTATCGGCCAGGCAAAAGCCGGGGGCGCGCTTTAGAGCTTGCTGCGCGTTGACTAGGGCTGCCGCGCAGAGCAGCATGGTAACGAGTTTCATTTCGCGAGTTCCTTCAAAGAAATTTCATATGGCGCCCGCGCCACGCCTTTTTCGGTGATGATCCCCGAGACGTAGCGGGCCGGTGTCACGTCGAACGCCGGGTTCTTCACGGCCGTCCCGGCGGGCGCCACCGGATGTCCGAACACGTGGGTCACTTCGGCCGCGGAGCGTTCCTCGATTGGTATCTGGTCCCCGGAAGCCAGCGTCAGATCGAGCGTGGATATGGGGGCGGCCACGTAAAACGGCACGCCGTTTTCCTTCGCCAGCACCGCGACGGAGTATGTGCCCACCTTGTTGGCGACGTCGCCGTTGGCGGCGATGCGGTCGGCGCCCACTACCACGCAACCGATGCGGCCGGCCTTCATGAAATGGCCGGCCATGTTGTCCGTGATCAGCGTCGTCGGAATGCCGTCCTGCTGGAGTTCCCAAACCGTCAGCCGCGCACCCTGCAGAAATGGGCGCGTCTCGTCGGCGAAGACGTCGATCTGCTTGCCTGACTCGCGCGCCGCCCGGATCACGCCGAGCGCGGTCCCATAGCCTGCTGTTGCCAGCGCACCCGCGTTGCAGTGGGTGAGCACCGTCTTGCCGTCCGGGATGAGCGGCGCTCCGTGGCCGCCGATCGCCCGGTTGATGGCGATGTCCTCTTCGCGGACCAGGCAGGCTTCCCGAATGAGCGCGGCTCGAATCTCATCGATCGGCCGGCCCCGAAGCCCCGCGTACACGCGCTTCATGCGGTCGATCCCCCAGAAGAGATTGACCGCCGTGGGACGCGTAGCGGCCAGCGCCTCGCAGATTGCGTCGAACTCCGCATCCAGGTTCTCCGGCGCCGCCTGCTGCACACCGAGTGCCACGCCCATCGCTGCTGCCACGCCGATCGCGGGCGCGCCGCGGATGATCATGTCCCGGATCGCCTTGGCGACCTCCTGGTAACTGCGGCAGGTTACGTATTCTTCGCTGAGGGGCAGACGTGTCTGGTCGATCATGACCACACCTTCAGCGGTCCACTGGATGGTTTCCACCATGATTGAGGGTTAAATTTTAGACTACACGATTCGTGGTGCAGGTTTCCGGCCCTGCCCTGCTTCCGTTCACCAAGGATAACCTGCAGCCGCATTGTATAATCCGGTGTTGGCGGAGAACCGATGAAGGTTGTTGTCCTGTGCGGCGGCGCAGGGACCCGTTTACGCGAGGAAACGGAATTCCGTCCCAAGCCGATGGTCGAGGTCGGCGGGCGCCCCATCCTGTGGCACATCATGAAGACGTACGCCCACTACGGGTTCTCCGACTTCGTGCTCTGCCTCGGCTACCGCGGCAACATCATCAAGGAATACTTCCTCAACTACGAGGCGATGAACAACGACTTCACCATCTGCCTCGGCCAGAAGTCCAGGATCCAGTATCACGACGTGCACACCGAGCAGGGCTTCCTGGTGACCCTCGCCGAGACCGGTGCGAATTCGATGACTGGCGGCCGCATCGCGCGCATCAAAAAGTACATCGATGAGGACACGTTCCTGCTCACCTACGGCGACGGAGTCAGCGACGTCAATATCTCGGGCCTGGTCGAGTTCCACAAGAGTCACGGCAAGATCGCCACCGTCACCACCGTGCCGCCGATCTCGCGCTTCGGCATGATCGAACTAGCCGAAAACAGCCGTGTGCGCACCTTCGCCGAGAAGCCCCAGACCGAGGGTTGGATGAGCGCCGGATACTTCGTGCTGAATCGCGGCGTGTTCGATTACCTGGGCGGCGACGACTGCATCTTCGAGCGCCAGCCCCTGGAGCGCCTGGCCGCCGACGGCCAACTCATGGCCTTCCGTCACGACGGGTTCTTCTTCGCCATGGACACCTTCCGCGAGTACCAGCACCTGAACGATTTGTGGAGCCGCGGGGCGGCGCCATGGAGGGTGTGGGCGTGAACGGCTTCTGGCGCGACCGTCCCGTCCTGGTCACGGGTGCGACCGGCCTGGTCGGCGCCTGGCTCACGCGGCGCTTGAAAGAAGCCGGCGCGGAGGTCGTCTGCCTGGTCCGTGACTGGGTCCCACAGAGCGAACTGGTCCGTGGAGGCACCATCGAGCGCGTCAACGTGGTGCGCGGCGACGTGCGCGAACGTGACCTCGTCGAGCGCACGATCGGCGAATACGAGGTCGATACCGTAATCCATCTCGCGGCACAAACCATCGTCGGCATCGCCAATCGCAATCCGGTCTCGACTTTCGAGAGCAATATTCAGGGCACGTGGAGTGTGCTGGAGGCCTGCCGCCGCTCGCCCGGCGTTCGGTCCATCGTGATCGCATCGTCGGACAAGGCGTACGGCGATCAGCAGAAGCTGCCCTACGGCGAAGACACGCCGCTCGAGGGCCGGCATCCCTACGATGTGAGCAAGTCCTGCGCCGATCTGATCGCGCAGGCCTATGCGAAGTCGTTTTCGCTGCCCGTGGCGGTGACACGCTGCGGGAACTTCTATGGCGGCGGCGACCTCAACTGGAACCGCATCGTGCCTGGCACCATCCGCAGCATCATTCGCGGCGAGCGCCCGGTGATCCGTTCGGACGGCCAGTTCGTGCGCGATTATTTCTACGTGGAAGACGGCGCCGCCGCCTACATGCTGCTCGCCGAGCAGCTTTACGCGCGCCCGGAGCTGCGCGGCATGGCGTTCAATTTCTCGAACGAGATCCAGGTCACGGTGCTGGACTTGGTGAAGCGCATTCTCTGTGCGATGCATTCCACGCTCGAACCCGACGTGCGCAACGAGGCCAGTAACGAAATCCGCCACCAGTACCTGAGCGCGGCGCGCGCCCGCACGCTGCTGGGCTGGGCTCCGCTGTTTAGCCTCGATCAAGGCCTGGAGCGCACCATCGCCTGGTATCGGGAGTACCTGGCGTGACTGCGCGCGCCGAACAACTGCGCAAACAGATCCTGGAGCTTGCCGCCGAATTCTGTGCGGAAGCGTTTGCGCCGCGCCCGTTCGTCCCGGGCGAGACCCCGGTGCCGGTTTCCGGCAAGGTCTTCGACGCCGCCGAAATGCAGTCGCTGGTGGATTCGTGCCTCGACTTCTGGCTCACCACCGGCCGCTTCGCCGAACAGTTCGAGCGCGAGTTCGCGCGCTGGATGGGCGTGCGCGAATGCGTACTGGTCAACTCCGGCTCCTCGGCGAACCTGCTGGCCGTCTCGGTGCTGACCTCGCCGAAGCTGGCAGACGATCGCCTGGTGCCCGGCGACGAAGTCATCACGCTGGCCGCCGGCTTTCCGACCACAGTCAGCCCGATTCTGCAGAACAACCTGGTGCCGGTCTTCATCGACGTCGCCGTGCCCACCTACAACGCCGACGTTTCGCAACTGGAGGCCGCGCTCGGACCGCGCACACGCGCCGTCTTTTTCGCGCACACGCTGGGGAATCCCTTCGACGTGGACGCCGTCTCGGCCTTCGCGCAGAAAAACGATCTGTGGATGATTGAAGACTGCTGCGACGCGGTCGGCGCAGTCTACAAGGGCCGCAAAACGGGCACGTTCGGCGATCTCGCGACCACCAGCTTCTACCCGGCGCACCATATCACCATGGGCGAGGGCGGCAGCGTGCTCACCGAGAAACCGCTCTTCCGCACGCTCCTGGAAAGCTTCCGCGATTGGGGCCGCGACTGCTGGTGTGCGCCCGGCAAGGACAACACCTGCGGCAAGCGTTTCGATTGGCAGCTTGGCGACCTCCCCCCCGGGTACGATCACAAGTACACCTACTCGCACATCGGCTACAACCTCAAGATGACCGACATGCAGGCCGCGGTCGGGGTGGCGCAGATGAGCAAACTGGATGGCTTCATCGCGGCGCGCCGGCGCAACTTCCGGGCGCTCCACGAGGGCCTCCGCGACATGCGGGACATCTTTATTCTGCCCGAAGCCACGCCCTGCTCGGAGCCGAGCTGGTTCGGATTCCCGATCGCTGTGCGCGCCGATGCTCCGGTCACCCGCAACCAGGTGGTCCAACACCTGGAGGAGCGGAAGATCGCCACGCGCCTCCTGTTCGGCGGCAACCTGGTGCGCCAGCCCGCCTACCGGGACGCGCCGCATCGTGTCTCCGCACCGCTCGCCAACAGCGATTTCGTCATGAACCACGTGTTCTGGATCGGCGTCTATCCCGGGCTCACGCCGGCGATGATCGACTACGTGATCGAAACCATGCACGCCCTGCGCTGAAGCCTCATGAGCCATCCTCTCGCGGCCGATCTGGATCACATTCTGGAGCACACGGAAGAATTGTGGAATGCGGCTCGCGGTGCGCGCGTTTTCATTACCGGTGGCACGGGATTCGTCGGAACCTGGCTCACCGAGAGCCTGCTGTGGGCCCACCATCGGCTCGGGCTGGGACTCTCGGCGGTCCTGTTGACACGCAATCCCGAGGGCTTCCGTGCGCGCTCGCCGCATCTGGCCGGCGATCCGGCGATCACGTTGCTCGCCGGCGACGCGGCTGGGTTCACCCCCCCCGAAGGGTCGTTCGCATTCGCCATCCACGCCGCCGCCGAGCGCTACACGGCACCGGATGTGCAACGTCCCGCGGGCATTCTGGATTGCGATCTCGCCGCCACGCGCCGCGTCCTGGAATTCGCACGTTCCTCGCGTGTGCAGCGCCTGCTCTTCACCAGTTCCGGCGCCGTTTACGGCAAGCAACCTCCGGACCTGCCGAACATCCCTGAAGACTATTGCGGCGCCCCGCAACCGTGCGACACCTCTTCTGCCTACGGCGCCGGCAAACGCATTTCTGAGTACCTCTGCGCCTGCTACTTCCAGGTCTATGGCATCGAAGCCACCATCGCCCGTCTGTTTGCCTTCATCGGACCGCACCTGGCGCTCGATGCCAACTACGCCGCCGGCAATTTCCTGCGCGACGCCATGTCCGGTGGACCGATCCGCATCGCCGGCGACGGTACCCCGTTCCGCTCCTACCTGTATGCCGCCGACCTCGCGATCTGGCTCTGGACCATCCTCTTTCGCGGAACGCCCGCGCGCCCTTACAACGTCGGGTCGCCCGAGCCCGTCTCCATCCTGGAACTGGCGCGGGCCATCTCGCGCGAGGTATCACCCGGCGCGCAGATCTGTGTGGCGCAGCAAGCCGTCCACGGCGCGCCTGCCGCCCGCTACGTGCCATCCACTGAGCGCGCCGAGCGAGAGCTGGACCTGCGCGTCCGGATTCCGCTGGATGAAGCCATCCGGCGGACGCACCGGTGGTACCACCGGTACGCCTGATCGCGCCGTTATGAGGCTGACGTCAGCCAAAGCCTGTCTATCTTAGTTAGCAGTATCCGGCGAATGGACCGCCTGTATACTGAGAACGTCCGGCGAGGCCGCCAGTAAACGTGTGCCGCGTCTCGGCAGCCGCACAAGGAGAACCAATGTCTGAATCCACGCAACCCGCGCCGGTGAAAATCGGGAATCGCATGGTCGGCCCGGGGTACCCCAGCTTCATCGTTGCTGAAATTGGTATTAACCATAACGGCGACCTCGACCTGGCCCGGAGGTTGATTAGCGTGGCAGTCGCCGCGGGATGCGACGCGATCAAATTCCAGAAGCGCACCATTGAGATCGTCTACTCCCCCGAGGAACTCGCCAAGCCGCGGGAAAGCCCGTTCGGAACGACCAATGGCGACCTCAAGCGCGGCCTCGAATTCGGGCACGACGAATACCGCCTGATCGACCGTTACTGCCGCGAAGTCAAGATGCCCTGGTTCGCGTCCTGCTGGGACGAGCCGAGCGTCGATTTCATCGACCAGTTCGATCCGCCTTGCTACAAGATCGCCTCCGCTTCCCTTACGGACGACAACCTGCTGCGGCACACGCGCCGCAAAGGCAAGCCAATCATTCTGTCCACCGGCATGAGCACTATCGAGGAAGTGGATCGCGCGGTGGAAGTGCTGGGCAGGCGGGATCTGATCCTGCTGCATGCGTGTGCCGCCTATCCGGCTTACTATCCCGAGCTCAACCTGCGCACCATCGAGACGCTGCGCGAGCGCTACAACGTACCGGTCGGTTACTCGGGGCACGAAACGGGCCTGCCTTCCAGTGTGGCGGCAGTGGCACTCGGGGCGTGCTGCATCGAACGCCACATCACCACGGACCGGGCCTTGTGGGGCTCGGATCACGCCGCTTCCCTCGAGCCCAACGGCATCGGACGCCTGGTCAGCTACATTCGCCTCGTGGAGCAATCGCTCGGCGATGGCGTCAAGCGCGTGACCGA
>DATJYJ010000073.1:0-7666 GCA_035578025.1 Verrucomicrobiia bacterium | reverse complement strand
AACGTTCCGTACTTTACCGGTCCGGGCGGGATCACGCCCCCCGGCGGCAATACCGGAACTCCCGGGTCGCTTGTTCCCGGGTGGACGCCGGACCTTCGCAAATACGAGAACCGGTTCACGCTGGCGGTACTGGTGAAACTGTAACGCACCAGCCGGCTTTGAATTTGACGTTTGACGTACAGCATAAAGCCGGATAGAATGGACGAGTGATCCGGAGTTTCCGGTGCCGGAAAACCGAACGCCTGTTCGAGCGGGAGAGAGTCAAGGAGTTCGCCGCGATCGCGGTCGCCGCGCGGAAGAGGCTCGTGGCTCTGGATAGCGCGCAGGTTCTCACGGATCTGCTGATTCCTCCGAGCAACCGGCTGGAGGCCCTAACAGGCGATCGGCAAGGCCAATACAGCATGCGGATCAACGATCAGTATCGAATCTGCTTCAACTGGCAGGAGGGAAACGCCGAAAATGTCGAAATCACGAAGCACTATCGATAGGCTGCCGCCCGTCCACCCCGGCGAGATTCTGAAGGAGACCCTGGGGGACCTCGGAATGAGTATGAATCGGCTGGCCCAGGAAATCCACGTGCCTGCAAATCGAATCAGCGCCATCGTGGCCGGAGAGCGATCCATCACCGGTGAAACGGCACTGCGGTTGGCGCGCTACTTCGGAACGACTCCCGGGTACTGGATGAACCTGCAGGCGCGCTACGATCTCGAATCAGCCATGGATGAATGGGAGGCGCGGGTGGCGTCGGAGGTGCAGCCGCGCGACGCGGCGTAGCGGCAATGCGATGGGCCGGGAGCCTGCCCCACTTATGCGGCGGCTTCGGCGGCGCTGAATTTGACGCTGACCAGGCGGCTGACACCGGGCTCCTGCATGGTCACGCCGTAGAGGGCCTGCGCGGCTTCCATGGTGCGCTTGGAGTGCGTGATTACCACGAACTGGGTCTGCTGGCTCATCTCGGCAAGCAGCTTGGTCAGGCGCCCGATGTTGGCCTCGTCGAGCGGAGCGTCGACCTCGTCCATGACGCAGAAGGGGCTGGGCTGGTACCTGAAGATCGCCATCAGCAGCGCGACCGCGGCCAGGGCCTTTTCGCCGCCCGAGAGCAGCAGGACGTTCTGCAAACGCTTTCCAGGGGGGGAACAGATGATGTCGATGCCGCTCTCGGCGAGGTTTTCCTGATCGGTGAGGCGCATCTCGCCGGTGCCGCCGCCGAACAGCGTCTGGAAGGCGACGCGGAAGTTGGCGTTGATGGCTTCGAAGGCTTCGGCGAATTTCTGGCGGCTGACCTGGTCGATCTCCTGGATGGCTTTTTCGGTGTCGCGGATGGAATCGATCAGGTCCTGGCGCTGGGCGCTGAGGAAATCGTGGCGCTGCTGGGCTTCCTGGAATTCCTCCATGGCGGCCGCGTTCACCGGACCGAGGCCTTCGATTCGATTGCGGACTTCATTGGCCTGCTGCTCGGCCTCGGCGATGGCGTCGGCGTCGGGTACCGGGGCGTCGGCGGGCGACAACTCTTCGACGGCGCAATTGAGCTCCTTGCGCGAAGTCTCGTCAAGGTACTTCAATTCCGCCTGCTTGCGCACCAGCTCGACTTCGATCTGCGAGCGCTTTTCATGGGTCTCCTGAACGCTCGTGCGGAGCAGCTTGAGGTCCTCTTCGCCGGCGCGGAGCGACTCGCGCATGGCGGCATCCTGCGCGGCCATCTCGTTGACCTGGGCTTCGAGCGCAGTGATCTGCTCGGATAGCTGAGCGGCCTTCTGATCGAGCTCGATGTTATCGGCCAGCAGGCGGGCGCGCTGCTCGCCGAGGCGCTCGATCTCCGGGGCGATGGCGTTGCACCGCTGCGTGGTTTCGCGGAATTGGCCTTCCAGGCGGCCCATGGCGGTGCGTTCGCCGCGGTGGCGCTCTTCGAGGCCGGCCAGCTCGGCACGGATGGCGGCGTGCTCTTCGGCGATGGTGGCGGCTTGGATCTCGAGCTTCTCCAGTTCGGCGCGTTCGGCCTCCAGCGCATCCTCGCTCTGCGCACGGAGGCGCTCTTTCTCTTCGACCGCGGCGCGGTTGCGCTCGCGCTGCTCGGAGGATTTTTCGCCGTCGCGGCGCAGGCGCTCGAGCTCGAGGCGGGCGACGCTGAGGCGCGAGTTGGCGCGGGCGAGATCGTCGCCGAGCTTGCGCATTTCGTGATCGAGGGCGACGCGGTCCTTCTCGCGCGATTGCTGCAGCCCGCGCAGGCGCTCGAGCTCGGCTTCGTAGCCGATGATGTCCTGGTTGAGCGCGTCAGCCCGGGCGAGCATCTCGTCGAGGGCCGCCTGGCGGGATTGCAGCTTCACGGCCAGCTCGCGCGATTCGCGCTTCATGGCCAGCGGGCCGGCGCCGGTCTTGTTGCCGCCGGTGACGGTATGGCCGTGGTAGCAGACGCCATCGGGAAGCAGGAAGTACAGGTGCGGGTAGGCGGTGGCGAGGCGCTGGGCGGCAGGGCGATCCTCGGCCAGGAAGCAGAGCGAGACGCGCGGCATGAGGTCGATGGCGCGGTCCTTGAACCCGTTGGTGAGGCGGAGCGAATCGCTGAGGCGCGCGGAGATGCCGGTTTCGGGGCCGATGGCCGGCTCGGGGAGATGGAACTTGCCGTTGCCGTTGGGCTCGGGGTGGATGAGGAAGGTGGCGCGGCCGTCGAGTTCGGCGCGCACAAAATCCAGACCCCGCTCGGCCTGCTGCCAGCTTTCCACCACCACGTACTCCAGCTCCTCGTGGAGGAACTCTTCGGCGGGCTTCTCGTATTGCGCATCGACTTCGACGTAGTCGGCGAGCACGCCCAGAGGTTTGAGGTCTTCGGCCTTGCCGGTTTCGAGCGATGCGAAGAGGCGCTTGACACTCTCGGTGGTGTAGGTGCGGTGGGCCAGCACCTGGTCGAGCGATTCCTTGCGGGCGCGAATGCGGCTGACCTCGGTTTTGACGACGTCGATTTCGCGGCTCAGCTCGCCGGCCAGGCGGCGGCGCTCGGCCAACTCGTCTTCGGTGCGGCGGCGCTCGCCGAGCACGCTTTCGAGCTCGAGTTGGCGCTGGGCGACGGTCTCGGAAAGCTGCTTGCGCGCAGCGTCCAGGCGTTCGATTTCGCCGGCAGCCACCTGCTCCTCGCGATTGGAGCGGGCAGTCTCGCGCTCGATGCCCGCGAGGTACTCGTCGATCTGGGCGAGCTGGTTTTTGAGGGTGGAAGCTTCGCCGAGCAGGCGGAGAATTACCTGGCGTCCACTTTCGATGGCTCGCTCTCGCTCGCGAATCTTCTGCTGCAGGGACTCGCGCTGCTGGTTGGTTTCCATCAAGCGCGCCCGCGATTCGGCGATCTGTGCTTCCAGGGTTTCGACGGTCTTCTGGTGCCCGGCGATTTCGGTGTCCAGCGCTTCGAGGCGCAGGGTGAGCTCCTGCGAATCCTTCTCGCTCTGGGCGATGCGCTGCTCGATAGCGCCGATCTCTTTCACCTGCGATTCCAGGCGTCCGCGCGTGCGCTCGGCTTCCACTTGTTTATCGGCGAGCTGCCGGCGGGCGTCGGTGAGCTGGTGCTCGACTTCGTAGCAGGCGGCCTGCTGGCGCTCGTGGTCCTGCTCTCTTTCGGTGACCTGGTCGCTGAGCGATTTCAGCTCGGCGGCAGCCTGGTTGAGATCGAGGGCGGTCTTGGCCGCGTCGCGCTCCAGCAGCCGGAACTTGCCGGAGAGGACCACTCGGAGGCGGGCCTCGAGCTCGGCCTTGAGCTCGTTGTAGCGGCGCGCCTTCGATGCCTGGCGCTTCAGGGAATTGACCTGGCGGGAGACTTCTTCGAGGATGTCGTAGACACGCGCGAGGTTCTGCTTGGCGCTTTCCAGCTTGGCTTCGGCGAGGCGCTTGCGGGTTTTGAACTTGGTGACGCCCGCGGCTTCCTCGATCACGCTGCGCCGGTCCTGGGGCTTCGAGCTGAGGATCTGGCCGATACGGCCCTGCTCGATGATGGCGTAGCTTTCAGGGCCGAGGCCGGTGCCCATGAAGAGGTCCTGGATGTCGCGGAGGCGGGCGAGGCGGCCGTCGATGAGATACTCGCTTTCGCCGGAGCGGTAGAGGCGCCGGGTGATGGTTACTTCGGCGGGACGGTGCGGCTGGCCGGGTTCGATGGGCTGTGGCTTGTGAGCGACGTTCTCGTTGTAGACTTCGGGATCGACCAGGGTCATCGTGACGTAGGCCATGCCGAGTTGCTTGCGGTCGCGGGTGCCCGCAAAAATCACGTCTTCCATGCGGGTGCCGCGCAGGCTCTTCGCCGACTGTTCGCCGAGTACCCAACTGATGGCATCGCTGATGTTGCTCTTGCCGCAGCCGTTGGGTCCGACGATGGCGGCAATGCCTTCCCCTTGGAAACGCAGCTCGGTTTTGTCGCAGAAGGACTTGAATCCCTGGAGTTCTACGCGCTTTAGTTTCAGCAAAGCTTTAACCTCGCTTGGCTCGGGGGTGGTGTCACTATACTAACCGCGCGCGGCGCAAAAGTAAAGCACCCCGGTAGCTTATTGAGTGGTTGGCCGGACGATACCACAAGATATTGGGTCATGATGGTGGCTCCCTGCGGTCGCCCGCGTCGGGAGGCGGGGGTCGGGGGCCGGGGGAACGGGTCTCGAGGAACGAGCCAATGGCCTGGTGGAACCCGGGACTTTGGAAAACCTCTTCGCGGGCGGCACGGGCGATCTGGCCAGCCTGTTGAGCGGTCCTTCCGCGAGATCGGTGAACGGTCTCCAGGCCTTTGCGGATGGCGACATGGCTGTAAGCGGCGATCTGGCGAGCGACTTCGGCTGCACGGGCGAGCGGGTCGCCGGCGATTTCGTGGACAAGGCCGTACTCGCGGGCTTCGGCAGCGGGGAAGATACGGCCGGTCAAGGAGAGTTCAAGGGTGCGGCGCTCCCCCATGGCGGCGGCGCAGGCCCGGAATACGAGGAAGGGCCAAAGTCCGATGCGGACCTCCGTCAGGCCGAAAGTGGCGTCGGGGGCGGCGACAACTACGTGGCAGTTGGCAACCAGGCCGGTTCCACCTGCCAGGGCGGCGCCGTGGACAGCGGCAACGATCGGCGTGGCGAGCCTGGCGCCGGCGGTGAAGAGGCGCTCGTGGAGGGTGTCGATATCGGATGCATCGGGGGGGGCCGCGGCCTCGGCAAGGTCCATGCCGGCGCAGAAACTCTTTCCGGCGGCTGAGAGGAGGATGGTGTGGATGTCGGGGTCGGCGTCGGCCGATTCGAGGGCTTCGACGAGATCGCGGCAGAGCGCGGAGTCGAGGGCATTGCGTTTCGCGGGACGGTTCAGCGCGAGGTGGAGAATATGCCCGTCGCGGGAGGAATCGAGAAGCGCGCTCATGGATGATTCCGATGAGGTAGGCGGAGAATAATGGCTCGGCGCACGGAGCACGCGCCAGTTGAATTGATTATAGTCCTCGGGAGGTGTGGGAGCAATGGCATCGGCCGGTCTACAATGCCAGAATGTTTCGCCTTCTATGGGCATTCCTCCTGGCCTCGTCGGCGGCAACGGCACAGGACACGCGCGTGATCCTGCTGGGAACCGGCACTCCCAATCCGGAGCCCGACCGCATGGGTCCGGCAGTCGCGGTGGTGAGCGGGGATCGCGTGTACCTGGTGGATTGCGGGCCGGGAGTGGTGCGCCGTGCGGCGCAGGCGGGCATCCGCATGGACCAGTTGACGCGGCTGTTCATCACGCATCTGCACTCCGATCACACCGCCGGGTATCCGGACGTGATTCTGACCCCTCCGAACGACGGCCGGAAGTCGCCGCTGGAAGTCTGGGGGCCGCCGGGCACGCAGGCGATGACGGCCCATATTGTCAAAGCCTGGGGCGAAGACCTGCGCATCCGGCTGCACGGCACACAGCCGGTGGACCCGCACGGTTTTGAGGTCACGGCCCACGACGTCAAGCCCGGCGAGGTGTACCGCGACGACACGATCCGGGTGGTGGCGTTCGCGGTGAGTCACGGCGAGTGGAAGCACGCCTACGGCTATCGCTTCGAGGCCCGCGACCGGACCATCGTGATCAGCGGCGATACCACGTTCAGCGAATCGCTGATCGCCGCGGCCAAGGGGTGCGACATCCTGGTGCACGAAGTGTATTCCCAGAAGGGCTGGGAGCGGCGCACGCCGGAGTGGCGCACATATCACGCGGCGTATCACACCTCCGCGCCGGACGTCGGCCGCGTCGCGGCGCAGGTGCGGCCGCGCAAACTGGTGCTCTATCATCTGCTGCCGATGGGTGAAACGCCGGAAGAGGTGATCGGCGAAGTGCGGCGCAACTGGGACGGCGAGGTGATCTACGGCAAAGATTTGGAAGTGATCAGGTGAACTACGATCCGTGGCACTTCTTGTATTTCTTCCCGCTGCCGCAGGGGCAAGGGTCGTTGCGGCCCACCTTGGCGCCGGCGATCACCTGCTTGGGCGCGCTGGCTTCGCCGCCGACGAACTGGAGCGCCTCCATCTCGCGCTCCTTCTTGCGCTGGATGTTGCGGGTAAAGTCCTCGACGCTGCTCTTGGCGGCCACGCGCTGCTGCTCCGTGGGATCGGGACGCTGCGGCTCGCTGCCGTTCTCTTCGCCATCGTCTTCGTCTTCTTCGGTGGGGAAGGGCATCACCGGGGCGCCGGTGCTCACCTGAAGAAAGTATAGGTAGCGCACCGATTCGTCTTCGATGCGGTCCATCATGGCGGTGAAGAGCGCGTAGGATTCCTTTTTGTACTCGACCAACGGGTCTTTCTGCCCGTAGGCACGGTTGCCGATGCCCTGCTTCAACTCGTCCATCGACAGCAGGTGGTCCTTCCACTGGTTGTCGATGACCTGCAGCATGATGATGCGCTCGGTCTGCCGCATTACGTCGGCGCCGATCAGGTCTTCCTTCTCCTGGTACTTCTGCACCAGGCGGTCGTATATGTGATCCGACATCTCCTGGCGGCTCATGCTGCTGATCTCCGCCAGATCGATGCGCGCGCCGAATTGGGTGAGAACGTCATTGCGCAGAGTGGCAAGATCCCACGTGTCGGGGTGCTTGTCGTCGGGGCAGCGCATGTCTACATACTGGTCGACGATGCCCTGCACCATCTCCATCACGCGCTGCTTTTGATCGGCGCCTTCGAGCAACTGGCGGCGCATGCCGTAGACGGTCTGGCGCTGCTTGTTGTTGACGTCGTCGTATTCCAGCAGGTGTTTGCGGGCTTCGAAGTTCTGCGCTTCGACGGCTTCCTGCGCCCTGCGAATGCGCTTGGTGATGAGCTTGCTCTCGATCGGCACGTCTTCTTCCATGCCCAGCTTGAGCATGAGGTTCTGCATGCGCTCGCCGCCGAAGATGCGCAGCAGGTCGTCCTGCAGCGAGAGGAAGAAACGCGAGCTGCCGGGGTCGCCCTGGCGGCCGGCGCGGCCGCGCAGCTGGTTGTCGATACGGCGGGATTCGTGCCGCTCGGTGGCCACGATGTGCAGGCCGCCGAGGC
This sequence comes from Verrucomicrobiia bacterium, assembly GCA_035578025.1. Classification (GTDB taxonomy): domain Bacteria; phylum Acidobacteriota; class Terriglobia; order Bryobacterales; family Bryobacteraceae; genus Solibacter. The sequence continues at coordinate 185 of DATJYJ010000073.1, read as the reverse complement.
CGACGACGTCGTCGTGCTCCTTGTCGGTCTCGTCTTTGAAGCCCGCGTAGATCTCGTCCCATTTATCGCGGCGCGCGCGATAGAACTGCTCGTTGTGGGTGAAGTAGTAGAAATGCTCGTCGGCTACGAACTGCGCCTCTTCCTCGGATAGCCGCTCGGCGACTTTCCGTTTGAGGCACTCGTCC